>JAGXGV010000119.1 GCA_024636635.1 Puniceibacterium sp. | reverse complement strand
GGATCCCGTGATGCGGTCGATGACCCGCGCGCTGGCCGACCCGCGGCTGAACGACCGCAGCCGCATGCACCTTGGTTTTGCGCTTGCCAAGGCGGCAGAGGATCAGGGCGCCCGCGACAGGGTCTTTGGCCACCTGAACCGAGCCAACGGCATCCAGCGCCGACTTGCCCCCTTTGACCGGACCGCCCGCAGCGCCGAGACAGAGGCGTTCCTGCGCGCCCAGCACGACGCCGACCTTGCCCCGGTTGGGCCGGACATGCCCCTGCGCCCGGTTTTTGTGACCGGTATGCCGCGTTCCGGCACGACCCTGGTTGAACAGTTCATCGCCGCGCACAGCGGTGCCACCGGCGGCGGTGAACTGGCCCATGCCCTTCCACTGGTCTTTCGCGGCTTTGCCGACAAGACCGGCCTCTCGCCGCTGGCCCGGATCCCCGCTGCGCGACTGGAACAGCTGGCACGGGACTATACCGCCCTTGCCCGCCGCGATACCGGGGCCGAAACGGGGGTGATCACCGACAAGTCGATCCAGAATTACCTGATATTCGGGTTCCTGCACCGCGCCATGCCCGGCGCCCGCTTTGTCGTGGTGCACCGCGACCCGCGCGACATTGCCCTGTCGATCTACAAGAACTACTTTTTGATCGGCACGCATACCTATGCCAACGACCTGACCGACATCGCCTGGATGATCAAGGAATTCCGCCGCATCATCGCCCACTGGAAGTCCCGCCTGCCCGGCGTCATCCACGAGATCCGGTACGAGGATCTGGTGGCCGACCCAGAACAGCAGGCACGCGCCCTGATCGATGCAGCCGGGCTTGATTGGGAAGACGGATGTCTTGACTTTCACCGCGCACAGGGTTCGGTCAGGACTCTGAGCCTGCATCAGGTCCGCCAGCCGATCTATCGCGGCTCGGCGCAGGCGTGGCGCAAATATGAAACCGAACTGGCCCCGTTCATCGAGGCCTGGGGAGAGGAACCATGGGACTGAAAGACATCCGCCAGCGCATCGCAAAGGCCGAAGCCGGCTCCGGGCGCGATCCCGGTTCCGTCCAGCTTATCGCCGTGTCCAAGGTGCAGCCTGACGCGCGTGTCGCCGCCGTGCTGGACCAGGGTCACCGCCTTTTCGGCGAAAACAAGGTCCAGGAAGCCGCGGGCAAATGGCCCGCGTTCCGCGAACGCCACGAGGGCGTCAGCGTTCACCTGATCGGCCCGCTGCAAAGCAACAAGGCACGGCAGGCGATGGACCTGTTCGAGGCTATCCATTCCGTGGACCGTCCCAAGATCGCCAAGGCCATCGCCCGGCTGGCACAGGAGATGGGCGCCTGCCCGGACCTGTTCATCCAGGTCAACACCGGCGAGGAGGAACAGAAGGCCGGGATCCTGCCCGCCGACACCGATGCCTTCGTCGCCGAATGTCGTGCACTGGACCTGCCCGTGCGCGGGCTCATGTGTATCCCGCCCGTGGACGAAGCACCGTCGCTGCATTTCGCGCTGCTGGCGAAGATGGCTGCCCGCAACGGGCTGGACGGGCTGTCGATGGGAATGAGCAGCGATTTCGAGGAAGCGGTAAGCTTCGGTGCCACCCATGTACGCGTGGGCTCGGCGATCTTCGGCGAGCGCGACTACAGCTGAACGGGTCGCCCGTGGCGATGTATGAATGCGGCGCCTGTGGCGACGGAGCGGGGGCGCTGCCCCCCGTCCTGCGGACTTCTCCCCGGGGTATTTGGAAAAAGAAGAAGGCCAGGGATCCACATTCTTTGGCAGTCAATCAAAAAAAACCCGGCGGGATGCGCCGGGTTTTCTGGTTTTCGAAACATGCCCGGGATCAGTGCAGCTTGGCACCGACATCGGCGATGGCATCGTCTATCAGCTTGGCGGATTGCTGTTCGGTCATCTGCTTTGCAATCACATCCCGGGCGGCGGCGATGGCCACGGTGATGGCACGGTCGCGGACCTCCTTGACGGCAGCGGCTTCGGCTGAGGCGATCTGATCCTCGGCGGCGGCCAGCCGACGCTCGAGCGATTTAGCAAGGTCGGCCTTGGCCTGTTCCGCTGCATCCTGTGCCTCGGTCCGGGCCTGCGCCACGATGCGGTCGGCCTGTTCCTGCACTTCGCGCTGCTTGCGTTCGTAGGAGGCCAGAAGCGTCTGCGCCTCTTCGCGCAGGGCGCGGGCATCGTCAATCTCGCTCTGGATTCCGTCGGCCCGTTTGTCCAGCATCCCGGCCAGCAGGCTCGGAATGTTGAAATAGATCAGGACCACGACAAACAGGATAAAGGCAAGCAGCACGACAAAATCGGTATTGCTCAGCGAAAAGAACTGCCCGGTTGCGGCCAGAGCAGGCGATGCGGCCAGTGCGGAAAGGGCTGCGGCGATGGTCAGCGTGTGGCGCATGGCGTTATCCCTTCATCCGGCTGTCGACGGCTTGCGAAATCGTGGCAGTGTCGGCGGACCCGCCCAGTGCAGCCACCAGTGCCTCGGCAGTGTCCCTGGCCACGGCTTCCACGTTTTCCATGGCAGACGCGCGGATCTCCGCGATGGCCTTGTCCGCCTCGCCCGATTTTTCGGCGATGCGGGCGTCAGCATCGGCAGTCGCGGTTGCAACCTGGGCCTTGATCTCGTCGCGGGTGCGCTGCGAAATCGCCTGCGCCTCGGAACGGGCATCCTTGAGCGCCTGTTCGTATGCGGTCTCGGCTTCGGCGGCCTGGCGTTTGAGATCGTCGGCGCGGGCAATGTCGTTGGTGATCGTGCCCTGGCGTTCGGCCAGAACCGCCGCAATGCGCGGCAATGCAACCCGGGACAGGATGAAGTAGATCACGACAAGCGCGACCAGCAGCCAGAAGATCTGATTGCCCCAGGTCGAGAAATCGAGTTGCGGCATGCCCGGGCCTGCCGCGGCCGCCTCGTGCCCCTCGACGCCTACGGCATCGGCCATACCATTGCCTGCGGCACTTTGTGTTTCGGTTGCCATCTGGCCGTCCTCCAAGGGTGCTTTTCTTCACAACGGGCGGAGCTGCCAGCGCAGCGCCGCCCGAGCGTAAGGATCAGGACCGTTGCTTAGACCGCGAACATCAGCAGCAGGGCGACGAGGAACGAGAAGATCCCCAGCGCTTCTGCGAATGCGATGCCGATGAACAGCGTCGCGGTCTGCCCGGCCGCAGCCGAAGGGTTGCGCAGCGCGCCGGCAAGGAAGTTGCCTGCCACGTTGCCCACACCGATTGCGGCGGCGCCGGAACCGATTGCTGCCAGACCTGCGCCGATATGTGCGAGTTCGCCTTCCATGAGATATCTCCTTACGATTGGAAGTTTGAGTGTTGGGTGGATGCGGTGGGCAAGATGGGGACCACCCTGCCGTCAGTGGTGCGGATGCAGCGCGTCCTTGAGGTACACGCAGGTGAGGATGGTGAACACGTAGGCCTGGATGAAGGCCACCAGCACCTCGAGGCCGTACATCGCGGTGATCGCGACGATCGACAGGGGCGAAATCACTGCGATTGCCGCAAAGCCCGCGAACACCTTGATCACCGCGTGGCCGGCCATGATGTTGCCTGCAAGACGGATGGAGTGGCTGACCGGGCGCACGAAGTACGAGATGATCTCGATGATCGCGAGGACCGGGCGCAGGGCAAGCGGCGCGCTGCTGACCCAGAACAGACCCAGGAAACCGGCGCCATTCTTGACGAACCCCAGGATCGTCACGGTCAGGAACACGGCCATCGCCAGAACAACCGTCACGGCAAAATGCGATGTGGTGCTGAATGACATCGGGATCAGCGCCAGGAAGTTGGCGAAGACAATGAACAGGAACAGCGTCATGATGTAGGGAAAGTACCTGACGCCGTCCTTGCCGGTCACATCCTCGACCATCTTGTAGACGAAACCATAGGCCAGTTCGCCCACCGACTGGCTGCGCGACGGAATGATCGCCCGCCTGGACGTGCCGACAATCATAAGCGCCGCGACGGCAAGGACCGTCAGTGCCAGCCACAGGGTCGCGTTGGTCAGCGTGAACAGGCCGACCGGACCGTCGCCGAAAAGCGGCCTTACGATGAACTGGTCCATCGGATGGAATACCAGACCGCCGGTTTCTGCTTCAGTCGCCATGCCTTGCCCTCTCGTTCGTTTGGCCCGTGTCGTCGGCCAGTTTTTGCGCCTGGATCTCGGCCGCAGAGCGCATCATCGTCTTGATGCCCGCAACCAGACCCAGCAATGTGAACAGCATCATCATCCACGGCAGGGTGCCAAGCAGCCAGTCCAGCCCGTATCCGATGCCAAAGCCGATCCCCAGACCGGCCACAAGTTCGATCACCATCCGCCAGGCCAGATGGGCCTGGGAATAATGCTCCTCCTGATGCGACTTGCCCGGTGCCCGCGCCGCTTTCGCGGCGGCTATCCGCGCCTCCAGTTCGGCCATCTGCCGCTTTGGATCGGGATCACTCACGATTGTCGCCCCTTTCGGACCATTGCCATGTGCTATGCGGCGACGAGCGCCGAGTCAAGCCAACCGGCTGCGACAGGATGCGCTTCGCAAATATCTGATATTATTATATTTAAATTGAAGGACAGGGCGGCTCGCCTTCTGATTTCAACCCTTAGACGGGCTGCCCGGCCCTTCAGTGCATATTCAACCCGACGGTTGAATATCATTCCCGGGGTGTCCGGGTATCCCGGACGGGACAAACAGGAAAGGCGCGCCTTGATCGGCGCGCCTCCATCACTTGGCAAGTCGCGCGCCGCACAGTCTGGAGAACCGTGCGCGGGACCTGTCAAGCGTCACTCCTGAATGTCAGGCCGTCTTGCAGACGCCCTCTGCTCAGTTTGAGCCGCCAGTGCTGCCGCCGCTGTCGTCGTCATTGTCGATCAGCAGGGCGCCAAGGGCCAGCGCACCAACACCGGCACCCACGGCAAGCCCCGCGCCGCCAAACGGTGCGGCACCGGCCTGTGCTGTGGCCGTTCCGCCATAAAGGCCGTTCGGGCAGGCGTTGTTCACCACTTCAACCCGGCGATTCGCCGGATCTGCGGGGCCAGAGGTGCGAGGACGAACGGCTTCACCTCCCCCGGAAACGCCTGTCACCGTCGTGGACGACATCGCGGCTGCAACCGACTGCGCCCGACGCTGCGACAGGGCGAGGTTAGATGCGGCGCTGCCCGCTGCATCACTGTACCCGGTCACGGTGAAAGACGCGCCGGGGTTCCCCTGCAGAAAGGCCTGCAGTGCCGAACTGGCCGACGATCCCAGCTCATTCTGCCCGGACGGGAAAAAGACGATGGCGCCGCACTGCTGCTGGGCAGCTGCGGGAAGCGCCGCTCCGCCAACCAGAGCGGCGGCAAGAAACACAGATTTCATAGTAGATTTCATGCGAGAAGTTTTCCTTCTATAAAGTTGTAGCGTTCGTAACTATCCAGCGGGTATAACGGCAAATTAATACGCAAATTACAAGCGATTTCTTTGCAGACGCAGCATTAAAGCCGGTAACAGCCTTCCCTGACCGCCCCGGACTGCAAGTATTTGCGGATTGCACTGGCCTGTCACCCGGCAGGGGAACCAAAGCGGGGGTGGCGGCGTTTTGTTCCTTAAATTCTACTATCATTGCAGAGGATTGGAGGAATCAGTCGGCAGGGCGGCAGGCACATGGCCACTCTGCACAGGCGTCTTGACCTCTGCGCCCGATTGGCGCCCATATGACGCGCCATGACCCCAACGCTCGACAGTGTCTTTGCCGCTCTTGCGGACCCGACCCGACGCCGCATCCTGTCGATGCTGCTCGAGGATGATATGGCGGTGACCGATGTCGCGCATCCGTTCGAGATGAGCCTCGCCGCGATCTCGAAGCATCTGGTTATTCTTGCCGGGGCCGGGCTGATCAGCCAAGAGAAACGCGGTCGCGTCAAGTGGTGCAAACTGGAACCGGACGCGCTGCGTGCCGCGTCTGTCTGGATGCAGGGTTTCGGTCAGTTCGAACCGGTCCATCTTGACGCCTTTGAACGCTTTCTCGCGCAGGAACTTCCCGACCGGGACACCCCACCGGGATAACGTCCGCAAAGACGCAAAAAGGCTAGGCGGCGTCTTCATCCTTCAGCAGCAGTAACAGCGCCACAAGTGTCAGCCCGATCCCGATCAGCACCCGCAACGCCGGGGCGCCGTGGCCCAGCGCCACCTCCCAGATCAGTACCCAGCAGGGGGTGAGATAGGTATAGGCCATGACCTTGGCCGACGGCAGGCGCATCGTGCTGTACCGGATCAGCGCAAAGGTCAGCGCCGTGGCCGCGAGCGCAGTATAGACGATTGCCCCCCAGACGATCATCGGCAGCGCGCCCCAGTCCGTCGCCAGGATTGCCGGTGCGCCGTAGATCGCCAGGATTCCGGCCCCCGCGACCAGAATACCGGCGTTGAAGGCCAGCGCCGGCTCGCCCCGGCTGAGCACCCGCAGCAACGGCACATAGAGCGCATGGGCGACACAGCCCCAGAAGAAAATGATCTCGCCTCTGCCGATGTGGAACGCCATCAGCGCGGCAAGATCGCCGCGGAACACCACCCAAAGCGCCCCGATGCCACCGATGCCAAGCGCCAGCGCCATGCGGGGCGTGGTGATCTGGCGCATCAGCGCCCAGCCAAAGACCCCTGCAAGGATCGGGTTCAGCGTGAACACGGCTGCCAGGCTTACCGGTTGCGCCGTCTTCAGCCCGGTGAACATCGCAACGAAGTAAAAGACAAACAGTCCCGCCAGGACCACATAGCGCCACGGCGCAGCCCAGGTGCCGCGCGGCGCCTTGCCTTGCAGCAGCAGCGCCACGATGACGACACCCGCCGCCAGTGCGAACCGCACAGCGTTCAGCGCCTCGGGCGCGATGAACGGCGCCGCCATTCCGCCCAGCGAAAAGGACCCCGCCACCAATGCCGAGAAACACAACATCGCCAGATGGCCGCGCAGCGCCTCGGTCATTCAGGCATCGACTGTGCCGACGCTGCCGCCGGCACTGCATCCGTTGGAAAAATCCTTGAGATGCTTCAGGAAGGCCTGCACCTTGGCCGTCCGGTGCAGATCCACATGCGTGACCAGCCACAGCGGCACCGACCATTCCTCGCGCGGGGCCATCACCTCGACCAGCTGCGGATGCATCGCGGCCTCGTAGGCGTCGAAGAACCCGATCGCCGCACCCTCGAGCACGGCCCGCTCCAGCACCCGGTTGTCGGAACTGCGGAACCTTACCTGATCGGCGGGCACATGGGCCTTGAGCCAGCGCTGGAACGGGGCCCGGCTGTCGAAGTTGTCCAGCCCGGCAAAGTGGTGCTTGGCAAAACCCTCCGATTCGACCGGCATACCGTGGCGGTCGATGTAATCCTGCGTGGCATACATGCCCATCCCCGCCTTGCCGAACCCCTGCACCACATTGTCGGGCTCCTGCGGCGCAGGCCCGGCCCGCAGCGCGATATGCGCCTCGCCATATTCCAGCCGGAACACGCGCTCGTCGGTCAGGTAGCGCACCACCACCCGGGGGTAGAGATCCTGAAACGACACAAGCGCGGGCACCATCAAAGGCGCAAAGTTGATCAGCGAAGTAACCAGCAATTCGCCCGACACATCCGCGCCACGCCCCCGAATACGCCCCACAAGCTGATGGAACTGGTCATCGGTGGTCTGCCCGACCCGCGCCAGGTCCTGCCCCGCCTCGGTCGCCGTATAACCGCGGGCATGACGCTGGAACAGCTTCACGCCCAGCCGCTGTTCCAGCGCGTCGATATGCCGGATCACCGTCGCATGATGCACACCCAGCACTTCGGCGGCACCGCTCACCGTCCCCAGCCGCGCCACCTGAAAGGCGGTCCTGATCTCGTCCCAGTTGTCCATCGGCCCCTTTGTGCGATTACCCACATAGCATGTGTATCTGGGCGGATTGAGTGCACATTTGCAAGGGCCATATTGGGGGAAGCGAATACATGTCCCTCCCCCGGACACATCCCTTGAAAGGATCCGACCATGACCAACCGCGTTCTGCGCATCGACGCCTCCGCCCGCCACGACGGCTCTGTCTCGCGCGATCTCACCGACAAGGTGATCGCAAAGCTTTCGCCCACGGACGTCACCACCCGTGACCTCTCGGCGCCGCTGCCGCTGATCGATTTCACCTGGATCGGCGCGAACTTCACCCCCTCCGACGACCGGACCGAAGATCAGAAATCGACCCTCGCCCTGTCGGACACCCTGATAGACGAGGTCATTGCCGCCGACACGCTGGTCATCGGCCTGCCGATCTACAACTTCGGTGTGCCTTCGGCGTTCAAGGCGTGGATCGACCTCGTCGCCCGGGCCGGCGTCACCTTCCGTTACACTGAAAACGGCCCCGAGGGTCTGCTGACCGGCAAGCGTGCGATCCTCGCCGTGGCCTCCGGCGGAACCGAGGTCGGCTCGGATTACGACTTTGCCACCACCTATGTCCGCCACATTCTTGGCTTTATCGGGATAACCGATGTCACAGTCGTAGCCGCCGACCGCCTGATGCTCGACCCCGAGGCATCGCACAAGGCCGCAAACGCCCAGATCGAATCGCTGGCCGCCTGAACCGCGCTTCGGTCCCGTCGACCTTGGCGGGTCTGCTGTTGCCCGCCGCGACCGGTGATTGAAAAAGGTATCTGTCTAAAAAGTCTAACCGATCTTTAATAAGTGAACGCTAACTTGACGCGCAGACAGTCATGGGGCGGCCTCGAAGGGGGCCGCCCCATTGATCTTCGCCGACCTGGCCCAGGACATGCGACACCGTTTCCGGATGCTTGACTCCGCCGCCCACCCGGCGTAGGCGCAGCGCACAGTCCCGGAAGCGTTCGCCTTCCGGTCCCGATGGCATTGCCCGGGATCGCCCTCCGTCAGCGCGTTGCGCCCACGGGGGCATCTCTGCTTTGTCGCGCGGACCTGCAAAAGACGGAAAAGGGACCTTTGAAGATCGCGCCGCCGGCCCTTACCTTTTGGTCCGACACCCGTAAACCGGCAGAGGAGCCGAAGGCATGTTTGAAAATCTATCCGAACGCCTCTCCGGCGTCTTTGACCGCCTGACCAAACAGGGCGCCCTGTCCGAGGATGACGTAAAGACCGCCCTGCGCGAAGTCCGCGTCGCCCTGCTCGAGGCGGATGTCTCCCTGCCCGTCGCCCGCGATTTCGTGAAGGCCGTGCAGGAAAAGGCCACCGGCCAGTCGGTGACCAGATCCATCACCCCCGGCCAGCAGGTCGTCAAGATCGTGCATGACGAACTCATCGGTGTCCTGCGCGGGATTGGCGAGCCGGGCGCGCTGAAGATCGACAATGCCCCGGCCCCCATCCTGATGGTCGGCCTGCAGGGCGGCGGCAAGACCACCACCACCGCCAAACTCGCCAAGCGGCTCAAGGAACGCGATGGCAAGAAGATCCTGATGGCCTCGCTCGACGTGAACCGCCCCGCCGCGATGGAGCAGCTGCAGATCCTCGGCCGCCAGATCGGCGTCGACACCCTGCCCATCGTCAAAGGCGAAAACCCGGTCCAGATCGCGAAACGCGCGAAGACCCAGGCGGCGCTGGGCGGCTACGATGTCTACATGCTCGACACCGCCGGGCGCCTCTCCATCGACGAAGAGCTGATGGAACAGGTCAAGGCGGTGCGCGACGCGACCAATCCGCGCGAAACGCTTCTGGTCGTCGACGGCCTCACCGGTCAGGACGCGGTGATCACCGCTCAGAACTTCGACGACCGCATCGGCATCACCGGCGTCGTGCTCACCCGGATGGACGGCGACGGGCGCGGCGGCGCGGCCCTGTCCATGCGCGCCGTCACCGGCAAGCCGATCAAGTTCGTCGGCCTCGGCGAAAAGCTGGACGCGCTCGAAACCTTCGAACCCGAACGCATCGCCGGCCGCATCCTCGGCATGGGCGACATCGTGGCGCTGGTGGAAAAGGCGCAACAGACGATAGAGGCCGAACAGGCCGAACGCATGATGCGCCGCTTCCAGAAGGGTCAGTTCAACATGAACGACCTGCGGATGCAGCTCGAACAGATGATCAAGATGGGCGGAATGGAGGGCATGATGTCGATGATGCCCGGTATGGGCAAGATGTCCAAACAGATGGACAGCGCCGGGATGGACGACCGGGTCCTGAGCCAGCAGATCGCCCTGATCAACTCGATGACGAAAAAGGAACGCGCCAACCCTGCGCTCCTGCAGGCCAGCCGCAAGAAACGCATCGCCAAAGGCTCCGGCATGCAGGTGAGCGATTTGAATAAACTGCTCAAGATGCACCGCCAGATGGCCGACATGATGAAGAAGATGGGCAAGGGCGGCATGTTGAAAATGCCATGAAAGGCATGTTCGGCGGCAAGGCGGACCTCGGCGGCGGCTCCCCCGAAGAGATGATGAAAGGTATGGACCCCAAGGCGCTAGAGGCGGCAGCGCGTCAGATGGGCGGCAAGATGCCCGGCGGCATGCCAGGGTTCGGCGGCGGCGGCGGTCTGCCCCCGGGCCTCAGCGGCTTCGGCAAGAAGAAATGACAAGCCCGCGCGCCCTCCTCGTCCCGCAGACTCCGACCGCCCTTCCGGTGGCCGGACAAAAGGCGCGCGCCCCTGCTTCTTCTTTTTCCAAATACCCAAAGACCGACCGCACCTCGCGCGCAGCCACACAGTCGGCGCGGCACGCCGCAGCGGCCTTTCAGGGCATGCGCAGGACAGTACGCAGGACAATTCACTGTACGGCTCGCGGACCAATGCGCCGCCCAATGCACGGGGCCAGGCCATGACCCTGACCAATGCCCCCCGCCTTACCTCGGACCGGCTCTGCCTGCGCGGTCCCGAAATGCGCGACTTCGACGCCTTCGCGGAATTCCACGCCGACCCCCTGCGCGCGCCCGGTTTCGGCCCCGTCTACCGGCGCGACGAGGCGTGGCGCTGGTTCGCCTGCAACATCGGGCACTGGCATATCCACGGCTATGGCTACTTCATCATCGCCGACCAGCAGTCTGACGCCGCCATCGGCCTCTCGGGTATCTGGAATCCCGAAGGCTGGCCCGAACCGGAACTCGGTTGGGTCGTCTTTGCCGGCCACGAAGGTCAGGGCATCGCCTTCGAGGCCGCCAGCCGCGCGCGCCAGTGGGCTTACGGCGACCTCGGCTTCGCCACTCTCACCTCGAACATCTACGGTTCCAACACCCGCTCCATCGCGCTCGCCCGGCGTCTTGGCGCGGTGTACGAACGCACCTACGACAATGTCTACATGGGTGAAGACCAGCTCTGGCGGCACCCGGAACCCGGGGCGCTGACATGATCGACCTCAACATTCCCGCCATAAAGAGCGACCGCCTGATCCTGCGCACCCCGCAGGAGCAGGACTTTGACGCCGCTGCGGCCTTCATGGCCTCGGACCGGACCACCTTTGTCGGCGGCAAGGTCACCGAAGAATGGGACCAGTGGCGCGGCTTCATGAGCAGTGTCGGCCATTGGGTCCTGCGCGGCTACGGCTTTTTCACCGTGACCCTGCACGACGGCACGCCCATCGGACGGGTCGGTGTGATCAATCATCGCATGTGGCCGGAACCGGAACTCGGCTGGCACTTGTTCGGCGGGTTTGAGGGCAAGGGCTATGCCGCCGAAGCTGCGCGCACCGCGCGCCGCTGGGCCTTTGCCGAACGCGGCCTCGGCCCGCTCATCTCGCAGGTTCACCCGGACAACCACGCCTCTGCCGCCGTCGCAAAACGCCTTGGCGCAACGCTGGAACGCGAAAGCATCCTGCTGGGCGATCCCTGCCACATCTACCGCCATCCCGATCCGGCAGGGGGCGATTCATGACCGCCATTCCCGTGCTGCACACAAAACGTCTGGAACTGCGCGCGCCCGAGGCCGTGGATTATCCCGATTTCAAGGCGACGTTCAGCTCGTACCGCGCCCGCTTCATGGGCGGCCCGCTGAACGCCTACGAGGCCTGGATGCTTTACGCCGCCGAAATCGGTCATTGGCAGATCCGCGGTTTCGGCATGTGGATGGTCCACCTGCGCGACACCGGCGACACCGTCGGCATGGCGGGCGGCTGGTTTCCGGCGAAATGGCCCGAACGCGAAATCGCCTGGATCATCTGGCCCGACCGGGCCGGCAAGGGCTTTGCGCTCGAGGCGACATCGCGCGTGCGCCACCATTTCTATCAGGACAAAGGGTGGGAAACGGCGGTCAGCTACATCGACCCAAAGAACCTCGATTCCATCCGCCTTGCCGAACGTCTGGGCGCACAGAAAGACCACGACGCCGCTACAGTGGACGGATCCGATGCCTGTTATCGACATCCCGCGCCCTCGGCCCTGAAAGACAGCCAGATCGCCCACGGGATCGAGATGGAAATCCAGAACTACATCAATCCGCTCTTCAAACCGAAAGGCTGGGCCCTTGACTGACATGCACACCCAGGATCCCGTCGCCCGCGCGGCCCAGATCCTGCGCGGCCACCGCGAAAGCATCGACCGGCTGGATGCGATCCTCGTGTTCACTCTGGCAGAGCGGTTCAAGCACACGCAGGCCGTTGGCGTGCTCAAGGCACAGCACGACCTGCCCCCCTCTGATCCGGCGCGCGAGGACACGCAGATTGCGCGCCTTCAGGATCTGGCGACCCAGGCCGACCTCGACCCGGAATTCGCCAGGAAATTTCTGAACTTCATAATTCAGGAAGTCATCCACCACCACGAACAACACAAATCCTGAGGGTCGTCCCCGACACCCCCAATCCACGCCATTACAAGGAGATCTCACAATGGCCATCAAACTTCGTCTCGCCCGCGGCGGCTCCAAGAAGCGCCCCCACTACCGGATCGTTGTCGCTGACAGCCGTATGCCGCGCGACGGCCGCTTCATCGAGAAGATCGGCACCTACAACCCGCTGCTGCCGAAAGACAGCGAAGTCCGCGTCGTGATGAATGTGGAGCGGGCGCAATACTGGCTGGCTCAGGGCGCACAGACGACCGACCGCGTGGCGCGCATGCTCGAGGCGGCGGGCGTCGTTCCCAAGAAGGACCGCGCCAACCTCAAGAAGGGCACCCCGGGCAAGGCTGCCCAGGAACGCGCGGAATCCAAGGCCGCGAAGGCCGCAACCGCGGCCGAGGCCGCAGAGGCCCCCACAGAAGCGCCCGCAGCCGAAGAAGCCACGGCAGACTGATCCGCGCCCTTTCGGGACAAGGGAACGGCGCGCAGGGCAACCCCTGCGCGCCGTTTTGCCGTCTGCGGATGTCGGGTTTGCGGCATCACGCCTGGGAACTTATGGCGGCTCTGGCGGTCAGCGCTCAACGGGCCCCGACGTCCTTGACATACCCATAGGCAAAGGGCGGCACACTTTGAAAGGCTTGGTCAGTTTACCCGCATGACCGGCCCTTCTTCAGCGCTCCGCCTTTAACCTGAAACACGGGTATCGCTTTTCGCGCTTTAGTCTGCGCGCACGGCCAAGATCTCTTCGAACCCGCCCCACTTCATCCGCATCCCGTCGAACGGCATCTGCGGCAAGTCCTTCATGCGCGGGTCCTTCATCATCGCCTCGAACCCCTTGTCGGCGGTTTCGCGGTCGGGCCAGACCATCCACGAGAAGACCACCGTCTCGTCCTCTTTTTTCTGCACCGCCATGGGAAATGAGGTCACCTTGCCGTCCGGCACGTCGACGCCCCAATTTTCGTACATCCCGAGACAGCCGAAATCCTTGAAAACCGCCCAGGCTTTGTGGGCCATGTCGATATAGGCCTGCTTGTTGGCGGTCGGCACCGCCAACAGAAATCCCGAATAATATTGTGCCATCTGGTCATTCTCCTCTGTCCGATTCGCGGTATCAGCTTAACAGCCATGTCGCCCAAAAATGGTGCATCGCGTCAGGGCGTGTTAAGCAAAAGACCGGCTCCCGACGTTCAATGCGCCTGACCCCCTGTAAGGTGCGGTTTTTCGCGGCAACCTTCGGGACCGATACCAGCAAGACCGCAGCGCAGGGCCGCGGCGTAAAAAAAGAGAGGGACGGACTTATGGGTTTCTTTGACTCGATCTTCAACCTCGTCAACGATCTGACATGGGGATGGGCTCTTATCCCGTTCCTGGTCGTCCTTGGCGTCTTTTTCACAGTGGCAAGCGGCTTTGTTCAGTTCCGCTTCTTCAAGCGGATGTTCAGCGTCCTGACCGGCGATGACGAAACCAGCGACCCGACCAAGATCAGTGCGCGCGAGGCGCTGTTCGTGTCGGTCGGCGGGCGCGTCGGCGGCGGCAACATCGCGGGTGTCGCCGTGGCGATCACCGCAGGCGGCCCGGGCGCCGTGTTCTGGATGTGGGCCATCGCG
>JAGXGV010000012.1 GCA_024636635.1 Puniceibacterium sp. | reverse complement strand
GGCCAAGTGTCCCGAGGCCAAGCGCCGCCACGGCCTCGCGCCGCACGGGTTCACCCAAGGCAGGGCCGCTCAGGATGGCAGCGATCACCGGCATGAGGCCGATGAACAGGAAGACATCCGCGAAGGGAAGCAAATGGAACGCCTGGAAGAAACCGATGCAGGCCAGTACGGTCAATGCCGCGCGCAGCGCCATGACCCGCGGCGCACGGGTGCGCAGCATGCCGCCGACCCCCATGGCCGGACCCGAGCGGCTTGCCATCCAGCTGAGACCCAGCACCATCGCGGCGGACAGCGCAAAGAGCTGCGGCGCGGCATAGCCTTGCGAGATCAGTTTGGTAATCCCGTCCGCGGCCGAAATCATCAATGTATAAAGAGCGACCAGTCCGGCCCCGAACACAGCTGCCGGGGCTTTCATGCAGAGGCCCCCACCAGGTCGACGCGGGCGAAACCATGGAAGAACGCCTCGAACAGGTCGTCCTCTTCGGCGTGGCTGACCACGCTCATGGCTTCGGGGGACAGGCGTGCCTCCATCAGGCCGCGCATCCGCGCCCAGTCGCCCGAACGCGCCTCCTCCATCCGGAACATGCACTCCGACATCTCGCGCAGCGGTGCGCTGCGCCTGTCCGACCGGTCAAACCGCATCCGGCCCGGCGCGATGGCCGCGTGGAACGCCGGAAACCCCGCCACGGACTGATGCCAGTGGCACACCAGGAATTCGTGGTAGTCGTCGTGCACCCCCACATGATCGTCGCAGGTCACCTTGAACAGATGCGTCTCGCGGGCGAGCCAGTCGGTCCAGAGCTGCGGCGCCGTCTCGCCTGCGTAAGCCATGGCAACGCAGATTTCGGCCAGCAGGTCGGCATTCTGGTCAAGATAGGCCAGCAGCCCGGCGTAATGCAGGCTGGTGCGCGCGCCCCGGTCCAGCCGGGGATCGCGGCGACCGTATTCGCTGAGGTAGAACACCGCATGCGTCAACTCGTAGGCTGCCTTCTTGTTGGGCAGGGTAAAGGTCTGCGCACGGCTGATGAAGGCACGCACGCGATCCTCGAGCCCGGTGTCCTGCGGCAGCGGATCGCGGCCGCGCCGTGCCATCAGGCGGCGCGCCTCCATCCTTTGCAGATCCGAAAGCTCGGCCTGGGCAAGGTCCTGCTCGACCGCCCAGTCGACCAGCTGCGCGCCCTTGGTGCCCTGCATCCCGAGGTCTTCGAGATCGAGGGTGATGGACAGAAGAAAGCGGTAATATTGCGGAAAAAAGCTGAGCCGCCGTTCGACGGTATCGTAATATCCCTGGTGCACAGACAGGGCGCCCTGGGAAACGACGGTGTCAGTACATTCGAGAATGTTCAGGACTTCGGCATTTTCCTTGAGCCAGAAGACATCGTCGCCGGTGCGCCGGTCAAGCGCGAAGCTGGCGAGAAGCGCGCCGAGGCGCGCATCCTGCAGGGACAGTCGGGGCGGTACGTTGAGTTGGATGACATTGGTCACGGTCATTCTCCCTTGGTTTTGTTCCGGCAAGGCCAACGGCCCGCCCCGATCCATGGCTGAGGTTTATGAACCCGAGGTGAACAGCGCGGTGCCTTCACCGGCTTGCGAAGTCGCGACTGTTAGCGGAGCGGAGCCCGAGGTGAACATCTCGACCGCATCGCCGGTCAGGCTGCGCGATGTGATCGGCGCCGAACCCGAGGTAAAGAGGCCCGTGGCGTCGCCCAGCAGGGCGTCGATCGAGGAAGCGGGTGCAGATCCGGAGGTGAACAGGCCACAGGCCTCGCCATCAAGAAGGCTCGGCTGTGTCATGGCGCTGCGGACGTTAACGCGAACTTGGGCATTTGTGTGTTTGAATTGTGCCGACATGGTGATCTCCGGTTGGTTCTGACTGGGTTGAAGTTGTCGCTCGTTTGCCCTTTGACGCTTGCACGGCGGAATTGTTTCTCAAAAGGTTTTTCTCGGGATGCGTGTTTTTCCGCAAAGTTATCAACATGATAAACGTCTGCTTACACTCTGGCACTCAACCCCAGTCTACGACTTATCCACAGGATCAAAATAAGTTTATCCCGCGACACAATTCCGGACATGATCGCCGCCTGAAGACGTCAGAACGTGGGCGAATCGGGTCGTCGATCCGGGTGGGCGCTCTGGTTCCGGACGGTTCTTTGCCGGATCGATTCGGAACGTCCGCTTGTCAGTCCGGGATTGATCGGTGATAGATGCCATGCAGCATCAGGAGGTCGCGCATGAAAATCGCCAGCTTCAACATCAACGGAGTCAAGGCGCGGATCGGGGCCCTGACCGACTGGCTGGACGAAGCGCAGCCCGATGTCGCCCTTTTGCAGGAAATCAAGTCGGTCGACGAAGGTTTTCCGCGCGAGCTCATCGAAGAGCGCGGCTACAATGTCGAAACTCACGGCCAGAAGGGCTTTAACGGGGTGGCGATCCTGTCCAAACTGCCGCTTGAGGATGTGCGCCGCGGCCTGCCCGGCGACGACACCGATGAACAGGCCCGCTGGATCGAGGCGACGGTGGTGGGCGAAAGCCAAGCGGTGCGTCTCTGCGGGCTGTACCTGCCCAACGGCAACCCGGCCCCGGGGCCGAAATACGACTACAAGCTGGCCTGGATGCAGCGGCTGGAACACCGGGCGCGCGCCTTGCTGGCCGACGAGATGCCGACCTTGATGGCCGGGGATTACAACGTGATTCCGCAGGCCGAGGATGCGGCCAACCCCACGGCCTGGGAAGAGGACGCGCTTTACCTGCCGCAGACGCGCGCGGCCTTCCGGCGAATCCTGAACCTGGGCTTCACCGAAGCGTTCCGCGCCCGCACGCAGGGCCCCGGGCACTATTCGTTCTGGGATTACCAGGCCGGCGCCTGGGATCGCAACAACGGCATCCGCATCGACCATTTCCTGCTGAGCCCGGCCTGTGCGGATCTGATGACCGCCTGCGAGATTGACCGCCATGTGCGCGGGCGGGACAAGCCGTCGGACCATGTGCCGGTCTGGGTGGATCTGGCCGCCTGAGCACCGCCCGAACCCGCCTTAACCCAGCCTGACCAAAGGTGACACCCTGACGGCGCGGGGCCGGGCGACATCGCCCCCTGCGCACCAACCGGCTGTGGCAGTCAGGCAGGTGTCGGCACCTTGTGCGGCGTCTGGTCCATGCCACCGCTTGCACCCGTGCCCCTGCCGCCTTACATCTTGGGGGACACAGGACAGCGGAGCCCGGACACATGGCCATTGAGGCACAGGAAATCGAAGACCTGATCCGCGCCGAATTTCCGGCAGCGAAGATCACCATCACCGACCTTGCCGGCGACGGCAATCACTACGCCGCCGAAGTGATCGACGAATCCTTCCGCGGCAAGAACCGCGTTCAGCAGCAGCGCGCCGTCTATGCAGCACTCAAGGGCAGTATGGACGGGCCAAGCGGTGCATTGCACGCCTTGGCCCTGACAACCAAGGCGCCCACTTGATGGCCCTGCTTGCAGACACATGGCCGATCCTGGCCGCCTTCGCGCTTGTCGGCGTGATCACTTACGGCGCACTGCGTCCGGCCATCAAGGCCGCACACCAGCGCCGCGACCCTACGGAGACCCAAGATGACTGACGCAAACACCAGCGACGCCAACACCCGTATCAAGGACACCGTGACGGCGCATCCCGTCGTGCTGTTCATGAAGGGCACAAAATCCATGCCGCAATGTGGCTTTTCCAGCCGCGTGGCCGGGGTGCTGAACTACATGGGTGTCGATTTCACCGATGTGAACGTGCTTGAGGATGCGGACATCCGTCAGGGGATCAAGGATTATTCTGACTGGCCGACGATCCCGCAGCTTTACGTCAAGGGCGAATTCGTCGGCGGCTGCGACATCATCACCGAAATGACGCTGTCGGGCGAACTGGACCAGCTGTTCGAAACCAGCGGCGTAACCTACGACAAGGACGCCGCCGAGAAGATCCGCGAAGCCAACGGCTGATATCGCTGGCCCTGAAAGCCACTGACGCCGCCCCCTTCGGGCGGCGTCTTCGTCTTTCGGGAACCGGATCCCAGGGAATGGGGACGCCCTGCCCTATCGGCACTTTGTGCCCCTGGCCCTGTAACCACTCCGTGCCCCCCGCCCTGCGGCGGGCCGGATCTAGGATCTGTCGGCCGACTTCTCCTCGATCTCGGCGGCGATGGCTTCGGCGCGAGCGGCGATTTCGGCCATGGATTCGGTCACCTTCGCCGGGATTACCGGCACCTCGATCCGTTCGGGCTCCGGCGCGGGCGCCTCGCGCAGAGCGCGCAATTCATCCTCAAGGCTCGCGGCGCGATCCTCGCTTTCACGCAGCCGATCCTCGAGTCCCGCCGTCTTGTCGGCAAGCATCAGCCCAGCCATCAGCAGCATGCGGGATTCCGGAACGCGGCCAATCTGTTCAACGAGAACCGAGGCTTCGGTATCAAGCATCCGGGCGGCGGATTGCAGGTACTGCTCTTCGCCGGGCTGGCAGGCGACCTCGAAGGTGCGGCCGCCGATATTGATGGGAACTTCGGGCATCAGGCGCTCTCCTCCGCCGGGGTGTCAGCGGCTTCGGCCAGCAGCGGTTCCAGCGCATCCAGAACGGCGCGGCTTTCTGCGGCATCCGTCGCACGCGCGGCGCGCAGCGATTCGAGTTCAGCCAGCATCGCCTTGTTGATCAGGTCCGGCTCGCCCAGGTTCTGTTCCAGCGCGCTGCGCAGCTCCTGATTTACATCGACCAGCATGTCATTGGCGCGCCTCAGATGCTGAAGGTCCAGATCCAGCGCGCTCAGCGATTCGCGCTGGGCTGCCACCTGCGTGCGCAGTTCCCGGACGCTGCTGTCCTGCTTGTCGCGGATCGCGCGCACCCGCTCTTCGAGCTGGGCATTGGCGAGCCGTTCTTCGGCAAGCGCCTCGCGCAGCGCGACCAGCTCTTCGGGGTCGGCACCGGGCGGAGGCCCTTCTTCCGGTTCCGGGACGGGTGCGGGAACGGACGCAAGGTCAAGCGTTTCAACGCCATATGCGATCCGGTCCAGGGCCGCCGTGATGCGTCTTTCCAGTTCTTCGATCTGGGTCATGTCCTGCCCTCTGTCCTGCCTGTCAGGCTTTCGTCCGGCATCCCTGCGAATCGCCGATGCCCTGTAAGCCCCAAGTTTAGCAATCCAAATGGGAAATTGCGCCCCCTTATCTGTCAAGGCCTTATGAGCCGCGCTTGATCTTCGCCGTCACGCTGGTATTGAACGTTCCGATACCCCTCATCAAGGACTGCCGCTGTGGACATTGCCGCGCTGAAAGCCAAGAACCCCGATCACTGGACGCTTGCCACCGCCATCCGCGCGCTGACGCTGGACGCCGTCGCCGCCGCGAAGTCGGGCCATTCCGGAATGCCGATGGGCATGGCCGACGTGGCCACAGTGCTGTTCGGTCGGCATCTCAAGTTCGACGTGGCCCAACCCACCTGGCCCGACCGCGACCGGTTCATCCTGTCCGCCGGGCATGGCTCGATGCTGATCTATTCGCTGCTCTATCTCATGGGTGACGCCGAAATCACGCTGGAGGAAATCAAGAATTTCCGCCAGTTGCGTGCGCGCACCGCGGGCCATCCGGAGAACTTCCTTGCCACCGCGATCGAGACGACAACCGGGCCGCTGGGTCAGGGCGTTGCCAATTCCGTCGGCTTCGCCATTGCCGAAGAGATCCTGCGCGCCCGGTTCGGGGCCAAGGTGGTCGATCACCATACCTATGTGATGGCGGGCGACGGCTGCCTGATGGAAGGTGTGAGCCACGAGGCCATCGGCATTGCCGGGCGGCACAAGCTGAGCAAGCTGATCATGTTCTGGGACAACAACGACATCACCATTGACGGCAAGGTGTCGCTGTCGGACCGCACCGACCAGGTGGGCCGCTTCAAGGCCGCAGGCTGGGACGTGCAGGAAATCGACGGCCATGATCCGGAAGCGATCGATGCCGCCATCACAGCGGCCAAAAAGACCGACACACCGTCGCTGATCGCCTGCAAGACGCATATCGCACTGGGCCATGCGGCGCAGGACACGTCAAAGGGCCATGGCGCGCTTACCGATGCGACCCAGATGGCCGATGCCAAGGCCGCTTACGGCTGGACCACCGGCCCGTTCGAGGTGCCCGATGACCTCAAGACCCGCTGGGAAGCCATCGGCACGCGCGGCGCCGATACCCGCCGCAACTGGGAAGAACGCTTTGACGCGCAATCCCAGACCAAACGGGCCGAGTTCAACCGCCAGCTTGCCGGGGAGGCGCCCGGAAGGCTGAGCGCGACGATCAAGGCGCTGAAAAAGCAGATCTCGGAAACCGCGCCGTCGGTTGCAACGCGCAAATCCTCGGAAATGGTGCTTGAGGTGGTGAACCCGCTGATGCCGGAAACCGTGGGCGGTTCGGCCGACCTGACCGGATCCAACAACACCCTGACGGCAGATCTGGGCGTGTTCGACGTGGACAACCGCGCCGGGCGCTATGTCTATTACGGTATCCGCGAACATGGGATGGCTTCGGCGATGAACGGCATGGCGCTGCATGGCGGGGTGCGTCCCTATGGCGGCACCTTCATGTGCTTTACCGATTATGCCCGCCCCGCCATGCGGCTGGCGGCGCTGATGAAGGTGCCGACGGTCTTTGTGATGACGCACGATTCCATCGGTCTGGGCGAAGACGGCCCGACCCACCAGCCGGTCGAACATCTGGCGATTTCCCGCGCGACGCCCAATACCTATGTGTTCCGCCCCGCTGACACCGTGGAAACCGCCGAGGCGTGGGAAATCGCGCTGACCAGCACGACCACGCCGTCGGTGCTGGCCTTGTCGCGCCAGAATCTGCCGACCGTGCGCACCGAACACAAGAACCGCAACATGGTCGCACAGGGCGCCTATGTGCTGGCCGATGCGACCGGCAAGCGGCAGGCGATCCTGATGGCGACCGGGTCCGAGATTTCGGTGGCGATGGACGCCCGCGGCATCCTTGAATCCGAAGGCATCGGCACCCGCGTCGTGTCCATGCCCTGCTGGGAACTGTTCGAGGAGCAGGACGAGGCGACGCGCAAGCGCGTCCTGCCCGGCGGGCCGGTACGCGTCGCGATCGAGGCCGGGGTACGTTTCGGCTGGGACCGCTGGCTGTTCGGAGAGCGCGGCAAGCGGGAAAAGTCGGGGTTTGTCGGCATGCATGGCTTTGGCGCCTCGGCCCCGGGAGAAGAGCTTTATGCGCATTTCGGCATCACCGCAGAAGCGACGGCACAAAAGGTGCGCGACCTGCTGGCTGGCAAGTGGCAACCCGATACCACCGTCTGAGCCACGCCGACCCTGACGCCGGTCCAGGCTCGCGCGCCTGCCGGTGTCACGTGGTTGGGGCCGGAGCTATGACCGCGTTCATAACTTTGCCAAAGCAGGCCACGCAGGCCAGACCTTGCCGACGCAAAGGCAGGCTTCGGCAAGATCCGGCCCTGCCCTGGCAAGGGGCTTGGCCGCCCGGCACATGCGGTCCTAGGGTCGGCACATGTCGCAAAGCTTTCCCTTTCCGCGCCCGGCCGCGATCTTGCCCGGCCTCGTCACCTCGGCCCTGTTCGTGCTTGCAGTGCCTTTCGCAGCGACGGGTGATCCTGTGCGGCTGGACGGTCGTGCGGCGGCTCTGGCTGGCCGGTTGCTGGCGGACAGCGGCGCGCCCGGGGTCGCGGTTGGTCTGGTCAAATCCGGGGCGCGCGGCATCGCGGTCGCCGGGGTGCGCGCCCGCGGCACCCCTGTCGAAGTCACGCGGCAGGACCTGTGGCACATCGGATCGAACGCCAAGTCGATGACAGCCACGCTGGTCGCGCGTCTGGTCGAGGCCGGGGTGATCCGCTGGGACGATACCATCGGGCAGCATCTGGGCGATCTCGATCCGCATCACGATCTGGCCGACGTGACCTTCGAAATGCTGCTGGCCCATCGCGGCGGGCTGCGCGCCAATATCGGGCTCAGCCTGCGGCGCGCGCTGAGCGGCGTGCGCGACGACGTGGTGGCAGACCGGCGCCGATATGCGGCGGATGCTCTGGACCGCCGCCCCGAGAACCGGCCCGGAACCGCGTTTCTTTATTCCAACGCCGGGTATGTCGTCGTCGGCGCCATGCTCGAGGCGGCGACAGGCCAAACCTGGGAAGAGCTGATCACCGACTGGGTGTTCGTTCCGCTGACGCTGGAAACCGCGGGCTTCGGCGCGCCCGGCACCGCCGAGACGCTGAGCCAGCCGCGCGGCCACGGCGGATTCTTTCCCTGGTCGCGCGGCGCGCAGGCACCGGGGCCAGAGGCGGACAACATCGTCGCGATGGGTCCGGCGGGGCGCGTACATCTGAGCATCACAGACCAGTTGCGCTATCTCTGGGCGCATCTGGCCCGCCCCGACGCCTTTCTCAGCGCGCAAAGCTGGGACCGCCTGCACCGGGACGTGGACGGCCAGGGCTATGCCCTCGGCTGGGTGGTGCGCGACGACGGCGTGCTGCTGCATGCCGGGTCCAACACCTTCTGGTTCAACCTTGTGCTGATCGACCCCGCCCACCGCGCCGTGCTGGTCCTGGCCCTGAACGACGGCGCCGAGAGCCGGATGCGCGAGGCCACACAGCGCGCGGCGGGCACCTTCCTCGCTGGGCTTGAAGGGCGCTAGTCTGCGGTGCCGGTGGGTGGCGGCAACAGATCAAGCGTCAGTTCCCTGTAGCCGCCGCGCAGCAACAGCAGAAGGCTGGCCAGAGTGCACGGCACGGCCAGCAGGCCGGTCCAGCCGGGTGCCGGAAGGCCAGCAGCACCCCCGGCCAGCAAGGCCACATGCAGCAACACGGGCATCAGGGTCGCGTGTTGGCGCATGCGGCGAGCCCCCTAATGCGCGGTCGACTTCTTCTTGCCGCCAAAGACCGACGCCCAGAGTGGCGTGATCAGCCGCGTGCCCACGGGGATGAGAATCAGCCCCAGGATCACGCCAAGCACGCCATCCATCGCCGCGGTCGCGATCCATTCGGTGGCACCTCGCAGGTTTTCGGGCACAAGAGCCGCTACAGTGACAGCGGCGTTGTGGATGACCTCTTCGGGCAGGTGCCAGCCCATCTCGCCCAGACCGTGAATGATGATCGACCCGCCGACCCACAGCATGGCTGCCGTGCCCACGACGCTGAGCACCTTCATCAGCACTGGCATCGCCTTGACGATCGCCTTGCCCAGCCACCGCGTGACGCCAAGTTGCCCCGCCTGCGCCAGCCAGAGGCCGATGTCGTCCATCTTGACGATCAGCGCGACCGAGCCGTAGACAACCAGCGTGATCAGCACCCCGACCATGGCCAGGGTCGCCGCCTCCATCCAGAAGGTGCTGGCGGGAATGGCGGCAAGAGAGATGGTCATGATCTCGGCAGACAGGATAAAATCCGTCTTGATCGCGCCCTGCACCTTTTCCTCCTCAAGGTGCATGGGGTCGTCTACCGTCTTGTCCACAGGCGCCTTATGAGCGCCACTGTGGAAAAACGCGTGATAGATCTTTTCCGCGCCCTCAAAACACAGGTAGGCGCCGCCCAGCATCAGCAGCGGCGCGATCAGCCAGGGCGCGAAGTTGGTCAGCAAAAGCCCGGCAGGCAAAAGATACACAAGCTTGTTGATCAGCGAGCCGCGGGCGATCTTCCAGATGATCGGCAGTTCGCGGGCGGGCTGGAAGCCCTGCACGTATTTCGGCGTCACGGCGGCGTCGTCGATTACAGCGCCCGCGGCCTTGGATCCTGCCTTTACCGCCTGCCCCATGACGTCGTCAACCGAGGCCGCGGCGACCTTGGCAATGCCTGCCACGTCGTCGAGAAGCGCGAGCAATCCGCTCATGTCCTGTGTCCTTTCCTGTCCCGTCGCGTAGCTAACCCCCCGTCGGGGTCCGGGTTCCAACAAAGACATAACGCCCCGGCCCGTGGGCCGCCAGTACCAGACACCCTCCGGCAATGGCCCAGTTCTTGACGAAGATGCTCATCTGCCAGGGATCGTCGGGCAGGAAGTGAAACACGCTGGTCACTGCACAATAAAGCGCCAGCGACGCCGCCACCGGGCCAACGGCAACCCCGAGGATCAGCGCCGCCGCCGCGAGGCCATTGTAGGCCAGCGCCGCCCAGACAAGCAGTCGGGGCAGGTCCATCCCCGTCAGAAGTGCCCCCGCCGAGCCCGGATCCACCACCTTTTGCACCGCACCAGCGGCAAAGAGCGCCGCGATCAGCAACCGTCCGACAAGTACCGCAAGATCTGCCATGTCCGTCTTTCCCGATCCAGTCGTTGCGATGCCCCTGTTAGCGCGGACAGGGTTGCGCCGCGACACAAAAAGCTGCCCGCCGATTGCAGATAGGGGCACGGCAGATGAGCCGTGACAGCGGGCCGGGTCCGTGGCACACCCGTGCGCGGTACGGACAGCCGCAGGGGGCGCAAGCGTCATGACGAACAGGATCGCTCTGGCGCTTGGCGGTTTGCTGCTGGCACTGGTGGCCATGGACTACTCGTTTTACGACGGCGAACACCTGCTGTTCCTGGGCAAAAAGCTGTTTGTGCTGCTGGACTGGCTGGCCTTCTGGCACTGACGCGCGGACCGTCGGGCCCGGTCCACAGCTTGACTTGAGCGGACCAGTTTGGTTTTTGGCATCCAAGACGCGCCGGGCCCCAAGGTCCGGGCGGAACAATCGGAATCAGGAAGGATTTTCCCATGACCACCAAGGTTGCCATCAACGGATTTGGACGGATCGGGCGCAATGTGTTGCGCGCCATCATCGAATCGGGCCGTACCGACATCGAGGTCATTGCGATCAACGATCTCGGCCCGGTCGAGACCAACGCCCACCTGCTCCAGTACGACAGCGTACACGGCCGTTTCCCCGCCCAGGTGAAAACCACCGAGGATACCATCGACGTGGGCCGCGGCCCGATCAAGGTGACGGCTCTGCGCAATCCGGCAGAGCTGCCGTGGTCGGATGTCGATGTGGTGCTGGAATGTACCGGGATCTTCACCAGCAAGGAAAAATGCCAGGCGCACCTTGAAAATGGCGCCAAGCGCGTGCTGATTTCCGCCCCCGGCACGGATGCGGACAAGACCATCGTCTATGGCGTGAACCATGACACGCTGACGCAGGACGACATCATCGTCAGCAACGCCTCCTGCACCACGAACTGCCTGTCGCCGGTGGCCAAGGTTCTGAACGATCTGATCGGCATCAAGCGTGGCTTCATGACCACGATCCACAGCTATACCGGCGACCAGCCGACGCTGGACACGATGCACAAGGATCTTTATCGCGGCCGGGCCGCGGCGCTGAACATGATCCCGACCTCCACCGGGGCGGCCAAGGCCGTGGGTCTGGTGCTGCCCGAACTTGCGGGCAAGCTGGACGGCGTGGCGATCCGTGTGCCGACGCCGAACGTGTCGGTCGTGGACCTGACCTTTGAATCGGCACGCGACACCACGGTGACCGAGATCAACGACGCGATCCGCGCCGCCGCAGATGGCCCGTTGAAGGGGATCCTCGGCTATACCGACCGCCAGCTGGTCAGCATGGATTTTAACCATGACCCGCATTCGTCGATCTTTCACATGGATCAGACCAAGGTCATGGAAGGCACGATGTGCCGCATCCTGAGCTGGTACGACAACGAATGGGGCTTTTCCAACCGCATGGCGGACACCGCCGTCGCGATGGGCAAGCTTATCTGAACGGCCTCGCGGCGGCACCATTCGTGTGCCGCCGCGACCAATCTGCGAGTTCCAGTCGGTCCGCCCCTGCCCCTGACCTGTCTGTTTGTTTGTGACTCGCCGCGGCTCTGCGCGGCCCGTGTCCTGCCGGTGTCATGCCCGGCCCGTGTCCTGCCCGTTCGCGCGGATAAATTTTTCCGTCTCAAGCACCGGGCGAACGATGGCCGTCTTTCCCTTTACGTGTCTGGGGACGCCCGGCGTTCCCTTGCCACGTTCAGACCGGCAGGCGCGCATTTCACGCGTCCGCCGGTCTGAACCTGTGCTAGGGCAGCTCAGTCGCTGTCCACGCCGAAGGCAGCCCGTGCCGAACCGTATCCCGCCGCCGCAGAAGGCAGAAGCGTCACGTTGATCGGGATCGGAGCGGTGAGTCGCGCCGTTATCGCGGCGTCCGGCGCGAGGTTCGGCATAGCGGACATTCGGCCCGCAAGCCCGGGCCCGGGCCGTGCCACATTCAATTCATCGCCGAAGGCGGCCGTTTGAGCCACCGGTTGCAAAGGTGCCGGGCTTTTACCCGGCCGCGCGGCGAGTTCGCCTATTTTCAAGCTATCCATCAGGTTTCTCCTGTGCGTGATGACGCCAGTCCTAAACCCAAGAATTTACCAAAGTCTGAATCGAGCCCTGCAATCCGTGCATGGCAGCTTTGGAAATCGGTCAGTTGTGCTGCACCGCAGCACACCTATGTTGGCGGTAACAGAAACACACACAGACCCAAAGGAGACCTCAAGATGACCCTGCTCTCCACTCTCCAGAGCCGCATCGCAAAACGCGCCCAATACCGCCGCACCGTGACCGAATTGCGCCGTATGCCGCTGGACGTCGCGCTTGACCTAGACATTCACCAGGGGGACGCGGAACGCATTGCAGCGGCCGCCGTATACGGCCGCTGAACGCCGCCCAGCCCGTCAATGCACAACAGGGAACCCCCCTGCCGAAAGACCGAAGGACAGACACATGACCCAATCCATTCAAAGCCTGCGCGACCGGATCAGCCGCCGGATCGCCTACCGCCGCACCCTGAACGCATTGCGCAGCCTGCCGTTGAACAGCCGCCTTGACCTTGGCCTTGCCGGGAAAGAGCGCCGCGCCGCGCACCGGGCCGTCTACGGCTGCTGAGAGACCTCATAGCGCGCCCGCAGGGCATCCCGCACCGGGGGCGTCACGAATTTTCCGACATCCCCGCCCAGCCGGGCGATTTCCTTGACCAGTTTCGAGGCAATCGCCTGATGCCGGGCCTCGGCCATCAGGAATACCGTTTCGATCCGGTCATCCAGCGCCCGGTTCATGCCGACCATCTGGAATTCGTATTCGAAATCGGCCACGGCGCGCAACCCGCGCACGATGATCTGCGCACCCACGTCGCGGGCGCAGTCGATCAGCAGGTTCTCGAACGGATGCACGACGATTTCCGTCGCGGTCTGCTCGGACAGGGCGACACATTCATCCTGGATCATCTTGACCCGGTGTTCGAGTTCGAACAGCGGGCCCTTGTCGCGGTTGATAGCCACACCGATCACCAGCCGGTCCACAAGAATGGTGGCGCGGCGGATGATGTCGATGTGCCCATGGGTGATGGGGTCGAAGGTGCCGGGATACAGGCCGATCTGCATGGGGAGCCCCCTGTCGTTGGTCGGGCGCACGCAACGATATTGCGTATCCCATTGCAAGCCCCAAAAGCCGAAAGCCCGGTCCGGCCCTTACCGATTGCGGGTTCAGTAGCCCATGATCATGCCTTCGAGCGCGGATTTCTCCATCGAAAGCTCGCTGAGCCGTGCCTTTACCACGTCGCCGATGGTGATCAGGCCGATCAGCCTGCCATCCTCGACGACCGGCATGTGGCCGAAGCGCCCGTTTGTCATGCGCGCTAGGATGGCATCAGCCTCTTCATCGCGGGTGCAGGTCTGGATCTGCGTGGTCATGTAGTCGCTGACCGCCGCCGACAGGCAGGCCGCACCGTGTTCCGCCAGTTGCCGCACGATGTCACGTTCTGACAGTATGCCCTCTGCCGCCGTGCCATCGGTCGATATCACTACCGTGCCGATGCGCTTGTCTGCCAGAACTTTTGCGGCGTCCGACACGAGTGAGTCCGGCGAGACGGTGAACACGATGTCATTCGCCTTGCTCTTGAGAATGTGGTGTACCTGCATGACCCTGGCTCCTGTGCTGAAATGTCGGGTTTTTTCCAGCGTCCTCTGGGAACGGGCAATCTGTCAAGTCAGACCTTCGAGGCGAGAGGTTTCCTGACGCAACCCGTCCGCCAGGGCGGCGGCAAATCGGTTCATGCGTTCAAGCCTTCGGTCATCGGCATGGCGCACGAGATAGAAGCTGCGCCTGAGGCTGATCGCGTCCGGCAGCACCTTGACCATGCCGGGGGCAGAGGGCAGCGCAAAGTCGTGTACGATGCCCAGTCCCGCACCCTGCCGCAGCCAGTGGAACTGAACCGCGACGGAATTGGACGCCAGCGCGTGACGGCTCACGCCGAGGTCGGTCAGGTAGTCGAGTTCCTTGTCAAAGATCATGTCCGAAATGTAGCCGACCATGCGGTGTGCCCGCAGGTCTGCCAGCGCGCGGATCGGCGGATGCGCGGCCAGGTAGGTTTCGCTGGCGGCAAGGTGCAGGTGATAGTCGGTGACCTTCTGGACGCTCAGCCGCCCGGCGGTGGGGGGCGAGACGGCAATCGCCATGTCCGCCTCGCGCTTGGACAGATTCACGACGCGCGGCAGGGCGACGATCTGCACCTCGAGGTCGGGGTTGTCATCGGCAATGGCGGCGCAGACCTGCGGCAACAGGAAGTTCGCGCAACCGTCCGGCGCGCCGATGCGGATCTGTCCCGAAAGGCCCCCGGCGACGCCGGCGGCCGCCTCTGACGCGGCCTGCATCGCCTGTTCCGCCGCCTCGGCGGGACGCAGCAGGCGGGCACCGGTTTCGGTCAGGGCATAGCCTTGCGCCGACTTGGCAAACAGCGGCGCGTTCAGCGACTGTTCCAGCCGCGCGATCCGCCGCCCCACCGTGGCCGGGTCCATGCGCAGGATACGGCCCGCGCCCGACAGGCTTTCGCTGCGCGCAACGGCCAGAAAGATCCGCATGTCGTCCCAGATTTCCGCCATCCCTGCCCTATCCTGCATTTATGCAAAGCCTCTTTGCCAGATTTCCCCTGTTGCACCCATTTTTGCAAGGCTAGAGTGTCCCCAACCAGGAGGACCAATCCATGAAAGAACTGACCCATTACATCAACGGCGCCCATGTCAAAGGCACGTCGGGCCGTTTCAGCGACATCTTCAACCCCGCCACCGGCGAGGTACAGGCGCGCGTGCCGCTGGCCACACCGGCCGAACTGGACGATGCCGTGGCCAAAGCCGCCGAGGCGCAAAAGGTCTGGGGCGCCACCAATCCCCAACGCCGTGCCCGCGTGATGATGAAATTCGGCGCTCTGATCAACGAACACATGGACGAGTTGGCCGAACTGGTCAGCCGCGAACATGGCAAGACGCTGCCGGATGCGCGCGGCGACGTGCAACGCGGGCTTGAGGTGGTCGAGGTCTGCATGGGTGCGCCTGCCATGCTCAAGGGCGAATTCACCGATGATGGCGGGCCGGGCATCGACCATTATTCCATGCGCCAGCCGCTGGGGGTTGTGGCGGGCATCACGCCGTTCAATTTTCCGGCGATGATCCCGCTGTGGAAGATGGCGCCGGCAATTTCCTGCGGCAATGCGATGATCCTGAAGCCGTCCGAACGCTGCCCGTCCACAGCACTGCGGCTGGCCGAACTGCTGACCGAGGAGGGGTTGCCCGACGGAGTCTTGCAGGTGGTGAACGGCGACAAGGACGTGGTGGACGCGATCCTTGACAACGACACGGTGCAGGCCGTCGGCTTTGTCGGATCGACCCCGATCGCGCAGTACATTTATGGCCGCGCGGCCACGAACGGCAAGCGCGCGCAATGCTTTGGCGGTGCCAAGAACCACATGGTCATCATGCCCGACGCCGATCTGGACAAGGCCGCCGATGCGCTGGTCGGGGCCGGATACGGCGCTGCCGGTGAACGCTGCATGGCGATTTCGGTGGCCGTTCCGGTGGGCCGCGAAACCGCCGACCGGCTGATCGAAAAGCTGACGCCGCGTGTGGAAAAGCTGAAGGTCGGGCCTTATACGTCCGGAGAGGATGTGGATTACGGCCCCGTCATCACCGCCGCCGCCAAGACCCGGATCGAGGGGTTGGTGAATTCCGGCGTCGATCAGGGCGCGACCCTTGTGGTGGATGGCCGCAATTTCAGCCTGCAAGGGTATGAAGATGGCTATTTCGTCGGCCCGTCGCTGTTTGACAACGTGACGCCCGACATGGACATCTACCGCGAGGAAATCTTTGGCCCCGTGTTGTCCACCGTACGCGCCGACACCTATGAGGACGCGCTGAACCTTGTGATCGACAACCCCTATGGCAACGGCGTGGCGATCTATACCGCCGATGGCGACACGGCGCGCGACTTTGCCCACCGGGTGAATGTCGGCATGGTCGGCATCAACTTTCCGATCCCGGTGCCGCTGTCCTATCACACCTTCGGCGGCTGGAAAAAATCGGCATTCGGCGACCTGAACCAGTACGGCCCCGACGCATTCCGGTTCTACACCAAGACCAAGACCGTGACCGCGCGCTGGTTTTCGGGCATCAAGGACGGCGGCGAGTTCAACTTCAAACCGATGGAGTGAGCCTGACCGAACCGGCGATCCTTGGGGCGGTGCGGTTGCGCCGCCCCTTTTGCGTTGGCGCCGCCTGCCCATCCCGCAGCTTCGACGCTTGCCCTGCGCCGCCTCCTGCGCTTCACTGATGCGTCAGGGGAGAGGAGCAGCCATGCAGGAACCGGATTTCACCATCGGCATCGAAGAGGAATATCTGCTTGTCGATCGCGACAGCCTTGCGCTGGCGGATGCGCCCGAGGGGCTGATGACGGCCTGCGCAGACGAGCTTGAGGGGCAGGTCAGCCCGGAATTCCTGCAATGCCAGATCGAGATCGGCACCAAGGTCTGCGCCGACGCGAACGAGGCGCGCGAGGATCTGCGCCGCCTGCGCAGCGCCGTGTCGCACCATGCGGCCAAATTCAATCTTGTGCCCATCGCCGCGTCCTGCCACCCGCTGGCCGACTGGAAAAGTCAGCCCCAGACCGACAAGCAACGCTACAACGACCTGCGTCAGGCGCTGGGGGGCGTCGTGCGGCGCATGCTGATCTGTGGTATGCATGTGCATGTGGGCGTCAGGGACAATGCGCTGCGCGCCGATCTCATGCGGCAGGCGTCTTATTTCCTGCCGCATCTGCTGGCGCTGTCCACCTCTTCACCGTTCTGGCAGGGCGAGGATACCGGCATGGCGTCCTACCGCATCTCGGTCTTCGACAACCTGCCGCGCACCGGGTTGCCGCCGCAATTCGAGACGTGGGAGGATTACGACCGATCGGTCAAGGCGCTGACCGATCTGGACCTGATCGAGGACAGTTCAAAGATATGGTGGGATCTGCGCCCGTCGCACCAGTTCCCGACGCTGGAAACCCGAATCATGGATGTGCAACCCCGGCTTGAACACACGCTGACGCTGGCCGCGCTGACCCAGTGCCTGATGCGGATGCTCTGGCGGCTGCGGGTGCGCAACCAGCGCTGGCGGATCTATGACCGTTTCCTGATCGGGGAAAACCGCTGGCGGGCGCAGCGTTATGGCGTGACCGAAGGGCTGATCGACTTTGGCCGGTCCGAGATCGTGCCCTGGCCTGAGCTGGTCGAGGAACTTGTGACGTTGATCGAGGAAGACGCCGGCATCCTGTGCTGTCAGGCCGAGGTCGAGCGGGCGCGCGATATCGTGTCGGGCGGCACGTCGGCTGCGCGGCAGCGTGCGGTATTCGAGACGGCAAAGGCCGACGGCGCCGATGCCGAAGGACGGATGCGCGCCGTTGTGGCGCATCTGATCGAAGAGTTCCACGCCGACCTCTGACGCCGGGTTCTGACACCGGGCTCCGGGTTCTAAGTTCCGTCCTCTGACATCGGACCGGCCGGCGCGTGTCATCGGGGGCGCCTTGCCTCTTGCACCGGCGGGCGGGAAGCTGGCACATGAAGGAAACCGGATCACCTGGGAGGGGCATCGTGGATTTTGCGCTGAGCGAGGAACAGTCGGCCATCTTCGGCATGGCCCATGCCTTTGGACAGGAACACATCGCGCCGCACGCCCGCCAGTGGGAGGCCGAGGGCACGATCCCGCGCGCCTTGTGGCCGCTGCTGGCAGATCTGGGCTTTGGCGGGCTGTATGTGTCCGAGGAAAGCGGCGGGTCGGGATTGTCGCGGCTGGACGCGACGCTGGTCTTCGAGGCGCTGTCGATGGCCTGCCCGTCGGTCGCAGCCTTCCTGTCGATCCATAACATGTGCGCGCGGATGATCGACAGCTTCGGTTCGGACGAGATGAAGGCGCGTGTCCTGCCGGGCGCGCTGAACATGGACTGCGTGCTGAGCTATTGCCTGACTGAACCGGGATGCGGGTCGGATGCGGCGGCGCTGCGCACCCGGGCGACGCGGATAGCCGAAGGCTACCGGCTGAACGGAACCAAGGCGTTCATATCAGGCGGCGGCTATTCCGACGCCTATGTCGTGATGGTGCGCACCGGCGAGGACGGGGCGCGCGGCATTTCGACCGTGCTGGTCGAGGCCGACACCCCCGGGCTGAGCTTTGGCGGGCTCGAGGACAAGATGGGATGGCGCGCACAGCCAACACGGGCCGTGCAGTTCGACGATTGCATCGTGCCCGCGACCAACCTTGTCGGGGACGAGGGGATGGGGTTCAGTTATGCAATGGCCGGTCTTGACGGTGGGCGGCTGAACATCGCGGCCTGTTCGCTGGGGGCGGCGCAGAACGGGCTGGACCGGACGCTGGCCTACATGGCCGAACGCCGCGCCTTTGGCACAACCATAGACCAGTTCCAGGCGCTTCAGTTCCGGCTGGCGGACATGGAGACCGAGCTTCAGGCGTCGCGCACCTTTCTGCGGCAGGCGGCTTGGAAACTGGATACCGGCGCGCCGGACGCGACCCGGTTCTGCGCCATGGCCAAGAAATTCGTGACAGAGGCCGGATCGCGCATTGTGGACCAGTGTCTGCAACTGCATGGCGGATACGGCTATCTGGGCGATTACGGCATCGAAAAGCTGGTGCGCGATCTGCGCGTGCATCAGATCCTGGAAGGCACCAATGAAATCATGCGCCTGATCGTGGCCCGGGACATGCTGAAGCCGTGAACTGGCCCCGGCCGCAACGGCAGACCGCACAACAGGGGGAGACGCCTATGCCCGATGACATCCGGATCTGCAAAAAGGGCCGTGCGGGCCGCATCACGCTGACCCGGCCCAGGTCCCTGAACGCGATGAGCCATGACATGTGCCTGGCGATCGGGGCGGCCTTTCAAGCCTGGCGCGACGATCCGCAGGTCGCTGTCGTCGTGATCGATGCCGAAGGCGACAGGGCCTTCTGCGCGGGGGGCGACATCGCTGAACTCTATACCACCGGTTGCGCGGGCGACTTTGCCTATGGCCGGACCTTCTGGCGCGACGAATACCGGATGAACGCGCTGATCGCGGCCTATTCCAAGCCGGTCGTCGCGCTGATGCAGGGGTTCACCATGGGCGGCGGCGTCGGCATTGGCTGTCACGCCGCGCACCGGGTCGTGTGTGAAAGCAGCCAGATCTCGATGCCCGAATGTGGCATCGGCCTTGTGCCGGATGTCGGGGGCACCTGTCTGCTGGCCCGCGCGCCGGGGCGGCTGGGCGCCTATCTTGGCCTGACGGGCGCGCGCATGGGGCCGGCAGATGCGCTGCTGGCCGGGTTTGCCGACCTTTTCATCCCGCGCGATGACTGGAACGGGCATATTGCCGCGCTCGAGGCGGATGCCGACATTGCGGGCCTTTGTGACGCCGCCATGCCGCCACCCGCCGGCACGCTGGCCGCGCTGCGCCCCGAGATCGACGTGGCTTTCGCCGCCGATACGCTGGACGGGGTTGTCGCGGCGCTGCGGGCCTCTGACACTGACTTTGCCGCCCGGACACTGAAGACGCTGGAAGGCAACGCGCCGCTTGCGATGGCCTGCACCCTCGCCATCCTCGAACGGCTGAACGACGGCACGCCCAGCGTGCCCCGCGCGCTGGAACTGGAGTACCGCTGCACCTGGCGCGCGATGGAACATGGCGACCTGATCGAAGGCATCCGCGCCGCGATCATCGACAGGGACCGCGCCCCGGTCTGGAAACACCGGCTAGACAACGTACCACCGGACGCGGTTGCGCGGATGCTGGAACCGCTGAGCGGCATAAACCTTGATCTGGAACAGGAGAGCAGCAGATGAACATCGCCTTTATCGGACTTGGCAACATGGGTGGTCCGATGGCCACCAACCTCTACCGCGCCGGGCATCAGGTGAAAGGCTATGATACCGCGACCGTCGCCTTGCAGGGAGTCGATTCCACCCATTCCGCAACTGAGGCCGTGCAGGGGGCAGAAGTGGTCATCACCATGCTGCCCAACGGCAACATCCTGCGCTCTGTCGCGGCCGAGATCATTCCCGCGATGTCGCGCGGCGCGGTGTTTCTGGACTGCTCCACGGTGGATGTGGACAGCGCCCGCGCTGTCGCGCAACAGGCCGAAGCGGCGGGCCTGCTGCCGCTGGACGCCCCGGTGTCCGGCGGGATCGGCGGCGCGACGGCCGGCACGCTGACCTTCATGGTGGGCGGCACGGACGCGGCGATGGCAAGGGCGGCGCCGCTGTTCGACATCATGGGCCAGAAGGCGGTGCATTGCGGCCCATCGGGCAACGGTCAGGCGGCCAAGATCTGCAACAACATGATCCTGGGCGTCACCATGATCGCCACCTGCGAGGCGTTTGCGCTGGCCGACAAGCTGGGCCTGGACCGGCAGGCGATGTTCGATGTGGTCTCGACCTCTTCGGGGTCGTCATGGTCGATGAACACTTACTGCCCCGCCCCCGGGATCGGGCCGAACTCGCCTGCGGACAACGGTTATACCCCGGGTTTCGCGGCGGCATTGATGCTCAAGGATCTGCGCCTGTCGCAACAGGCAGCCGAGGCGGCGGATGCAGATACGCCGATGGGACGTGCCGCGACCGACCTTTACCGACGATTTGTCGAAGACGAGGACGGCGCGGGCCGCGATTTTTCCGCAATGTTGCCGCGATTTGAAAAGCGCGGGCGCGGTTAGAGGCGTCTGGATTTCTGCGTTGCCCCGCCATCTTGTCGCAGGCTGTGAATTGTTTTGCAGACCAGTGAAATATTCTATATCTTGAATGTATAACATCTCTGAAAGGATAAGGCATGTTTGCCAAGAACATCGGAACCATGGAACGTGGCCTGCGGATCTTTATCGGTCTGGCGCTGATCGCCGGATTTTTCCTGAACGCCGATGCAGCCTATCGCTGGCTTTACCTGATCGGGATCGTGCCGCTGGCGACCGGCATCATGGGCAGTTGCGCGCTGTATACCATGCTGGGCATCAACACCTGCTCGACCAAAAAGTGACCCTGTCGGCCGGGCAGATCGCCCGGCCCCCGCGTCCCGACCTGTAACCTATTCGGCGGCCACCTTGCGCGGCTTTAACATCTGTTTCAAATAGCGCCCGGTATGGCTGCGCGGCTCTTCGGCGACGTCTTCCGGGGTACCAACGGCCACGATCTCGCCGCCGCCATCGCCGCCTTCGGGGCCGATATCGATCAGCCAGTCGGCGGTCTTGATCACATCCAGATTGTGTTCGATCACCACAACCGAATTGCCCTGATCGACCAATTGATGCAACACTTCCAACAACTTGCGCACGTCTTCAAAGTGCAGGCCGGTGGTCGGCTCGTCCAGGATATAAAGCGTGCGGCCGGTCGAGCGGCGCGCCAACTCCTTGGACAGCTTCACGCGCTGCGCCTCGCCCCCGGACAGGGTGGTCGCCTGCTGGCCGACCTTGATATAACCAAGGCCCACATGCATCAGCGCATCCATCTTTTCGCGGATGCTGGGCACCGCCTGAAAGAAGGTCTGCGCATCTTCAACCGTCATGTCAAGAACGTCCGCTATGCTCTTGCCTTTAAACCGTATTTCCAAAGTTTCGCGGTTGTAGCGCGCACCCTTGCAGGTTTCGCAGGTGACATAGACATCGGGCAGAAAGTGCATCTCAATCTTGATGACGCCGTCGCCCTGACAGGCCTCGCAGCGCCCACCCTTGACGTTGAAGCTGAACCGGCCGGGCTTGTAGCCGCGCGCCTTGGCCTCTGGCAGGCCCGCGAACCAGTCGCGGATCGGTGTGAAGGCCCCGGTGTAAGTGGCTGGATTGGAACGTGGAGTCCGCCCGATGGGGCGCTGATCAATGTCGATGACCTTGTCCAGATGTTCGAACCCTTTGATCGTTTCGCAAGGCGCCGGGGTTTCGCGCGCGCCGTTCAGCTTCGTCGCGGCGTTCTTGTAGAGCGTCTCGATGGTCAGGGTGGATTTCCCGCCCCCTGAAACGCCCGTCACGCAAACGAATTTGCCCAGTGGGAATTCGGCGGTGACGTTTTGCAGGTTGTTGCCGGTGGCCTTGACGATCTTCAGTTTCTTGCCGTTGCCTTTGCGCCGCAGGGCAGGAACAGGGATTTCACGTGTGCCCGTAAGGTACTGACCGGTAATGCTGTTCGGGTCATCGGCGATCTGCTGTGGTGTGCCGTGACTGACCACCTGACCGCCATGCACCCCCGCACCGGGGCCGATGTCAAAGACATAATCCGCCTCGCGGATTGCCTCTTCGTCATGTTCGACGACAATTACCGTATTGCCCTGATCGCGCAGATTCTTGAGCGTGCCCAGAAGCCGGTCATTATCGCGCTGGTGCAGACCAATGGACGGCTCGTCCAGCACATAAAGCACGCCGGTCAGGCCCGATCCGATCTGCGACGCCAGCCGGATGCGCTGGCTTTCGCCACCCGACAGGGTGCCGGAATTGCGTGACAGGGTCAGATATTCAAGCCCGACATTGTTCAGGAATCCAACACGTTCGCGGATTTCCTTGAGAATGGCGCGGGCGATTTCGTTCTTTTGCTTGCTCAGCGCGTCCGGCACGGCGCCGCACCAGTCATAGGCCTCTTTTATCGACATCCTGACGACCTGACCGATGTGCTGGTCGCCAATGCGGACCGCCAGTGCCTCTTGCTTCAGGCGGTAGCCGTTGCAGGTGCCGCAGGGGCGGTTGTTCTGGTAGCGCTCGAACTCTTCGCGCACCCATGAACTGTCGGTTTCGCGGTAGCGGCGTTCCATATTCGGAATCACCCCCTCGAACACGCGGCTGACCTGATAGACGCGCCCGCCTTCGTCATAGCGAAAGGCGATTTCCTCTTCACCTGACCCGCGCAGGAACACCTCTTGCACGTTTTCGGGCAGATCCTTCCACTTGGCGCTGGGGGAGAATCCGTAATGTTTTGCAATGGCTTGTATGGTCTGGGTAAAGTACGGCGACTTGCCCTTGCGCCAGGGGGCCAGCGCGCCATCGCCGATCTTCAGATCCGCATCCGGCACCACAAGGCGTTCGTCAAAGAACAGCTCCATCCCCAACCCGTCGCAATCCGGACAGGCGCCATAAGGCGCGTTGAAGGAGAACAGGCGCGGTTCGATTTCCGGGATGGTGAAGCCACTGACCGGGCAGGCAAAATTCTCGGAAAACGTGATGCGCTCCGGCTCGCCTTCGCTGGGCGCGGTCTCAAGAACCGCGATGCCGTTGGCCAGGTCCAGCGCGGTACGGAACGAATCCGCCAGCCGCGTTTCAAGCCCCTCTTTCACCACCAAACGGTCGACCACCACATCGATGTCATGGCGGAACTTCTTGTCCAGCACCGGCGGTTCGTCCAGTTCGTAGAACTGTCCGTCCACCTTGACCCGCTGAAAGCCTTGCTTGCGCAACTCAAGGAATTCCTTGCGGAATTCGATCTTGCGGTCGCGGATCACCGGGGCCAGCAGATAGGCGCGGGTGCCCTGTTCCATGGCCATCACGCGGTCGACCATGTCCTGCACCTGCTGAGCCTCGATCGGCAGGCCGGTGGCAGGGGAATAGGGCGTTCCGGCGCGCGCGAACAGCAGGCGCAGGTAGTCGTAGATTTCGGTCACCGTGCCGACGGTCGAACGGGGGTTCTTGGACGTGGTCTTTTGCTCGATGGAAATGGCGGGGCTGAGGCCGCTGATGTGATCCACATCCGGCTTTTCCATCATGTCCAGAAACTGCCGCGCATAGGCCGACAGCGATTCGACATAGCGGCGCTGCCCCTCGGCATAGATCGTGTCGAAAGCGAGGCTGGACTTGCCCGACCCGGAAAGCCCGGTGATCACAACCAGTTGGTCGCGCGGGATGTCCACGTCGATGTTCTTGAGGTTGTGTTCGCGCGCGCCACGCACCTCGATAAATTTCTGCTCGGCCATGTGACCCCCGATCCTTAACGGTTTAGACATAGTTGACGACACCACTTTCGCCAACTCAAAATTGAGAACGCAACGGGAACGTGGGCGGATCGCCGACCACCTGACGCAATGCGCGCCGCCGTGCACCGGATGTCTGCTGTCTTCCTGCGCCGGATGAGTACACCGGCCCTTGTGCGAGGACCGGACATCCACATCACGACAAGGCATCCACTTGCCATGTCGGGCCTCGGCCCCGCGAAGTCAATGGAGCCTGCTGCAGGGATGCAGCGATACTACCCACCGAAGGGGTGCGGCGAACAGCCTGACGCAGGGGTGCAAAGCTGTACCGGCCCCGGGTCCATCACAAAGCGCACCGGCCCCCTTGGCGATTGGCCTGCGGTGCGCCATATCTGAGATATGCTAAAGTTTTCTCCGATCCTGCTGGCGATCCTTTATGCCCTCGCGATGTACCGCTTCTCGGCATGGCGGACGGCGCGGGAGCTTGATTCACGTTCGACCGAGCTTGCTGACGCCAAACTCAAGCGCCTGACTGACCGGATGGCGGCGTCGCTGAACCTCGACCGGATCCGCATCAACATCTACGAGATAGACCCCGTCAACGGGCTTGCCGCGCCGGACGGACGCATCTTCATCACGCGCGGGTTCTATCGCAAGTACCAGAACGGCGAGGTGTCGGCGGAAGAGCTGGCCTCGGTCATCGCACATGAGTTGGGACATGTGGCGCTGGGACATTCCAAGCGGCGGATGATCGACTTTTCCGGCCAGAACGCGCTGCGCATGGCGATGATCATGCTGCTGAACCGGTTTCTGCCCGGGGTCGGCGTGCTGATCGCCAATGCTGTAACCTCGCTTCTGGCAGCCAAGCTGTCGCGTTCCGACGAATACGAGGCGGATGCCTATGCCGCCGCGCTGCTGACAAAGGCCGGGATCGGCGTCGCGCCGCAGATCTCGCTGTTTCACAAGCTCGAGGAACTGACGCAATCGCGGTCCGGTGCCGCCCCGGCCTGGCTGCTGAGCCATCCAAAGACCACGGAACGTGTGGCCGCGCTTGAGGCGCTTCAGTCGCGCTGGACCCCGACGCCACAGGAATGATGCCTGCGGGCGCAGACTTGCGTCCTGCCACTAAGTCACGCAAGCACCTGAAATTCCGCCTCTGCAAGATCCTGACCGTTGACCTGAACCACGACGCGATGCGCCCCGGCATGCCAGCGAAAAGTGGTCGCATCGGGTTTGAGCAGATGGGATTTGCGCCATTCAGCGGGCGCGTCGGGCCCGACCTCGCCCGCGCCCAGCTTGAACACCTTTGTGCCGGTCCGGCCCCCGGGCCGCGAGAAATGCAGACGATAGTCCACAAGCACCTGCGTCTTTTTCGCGGCGCGGATCGAAACGCCGAATTGCAGCCTTTCGCCCACCGCAACCGTGTCGGCGGCCAGTGTCAGCGTCACGTCGATTTCGCTGACGGCGCCATAACCCAGAAGGCGAAGCGCGCCCGGCTCTCCTCGTTTGACGGCGGTGCGCAGGGCGTGGCGGGTCATCCAGGACAGCTCTTGCGGTGCCTGAAGCCCTGACTTTGCCCAGCTACGCAGACGGTCCGTCACCGCACCGGGCGCAACCTTCGTGATGTCGTTGAGGTGGTTGGCGACCGAGCGGGTCACATAGCGGGTCGGATCGGCATGCAGCCGGTCGAGGAATTCCAGCGGCACCAGCGGGTCCAGCGTGATGTTTCGGGCCCAGGGCAGACGCGGCCGCGTGCCTTCGCGGACCAGACGGCGCACGTGGTAATTTTCATCCTCAACCCATTGGCGCAGCCGGTCCAGCGTCCTGTCGGGCCAGCGGTTCAGGAAGGGCCGAATGTAGAATTCCATCGAAAAGCGGCGCGTGGCGGTGTGCAGAAGGTCAAGCGCCCGGTCGGGATGATGTTCAAGCCCGTGCCGCACGGCAAGGATGCCGGGCACCGCATGGATGAATTGCCCGAAGTCGTCGTCGCCGCGTGTCGGATCGAGCGGCGGCGGCATCGCCGCCTCGAGCGATCCGGCCATTGCGGGGAAATCCTGTGGCAATTGCGCCGCCACACAATCGGCCAGATGGTCGAGCCGTTCCAGCAGACCGCGCCCGGGCAGGCCCGCCAGCGCCTGCGCGACGAAGGCATCGCCGTCAAAGCCCGGCAGCGCGCGGTATTCCCGGCCAAGCTGCGCGACGGTGCGTTCGTTGAACAACTGGTCGGCCAGCGAAAACCCTGCGCCGCCGCCCTTGCCGTCCGGCCCGCGCGCCATCGCTCAGAGCGTCGCGTTGATGGCACCGCCGTCCAGCAGGATGTTCTGCCCGACTATGAAACCCGCATGCTGCGAACAAAGGAACGCGCAGGTGGCGCCGAACTCTTCGGGACTGCCGTAGCGCCGCGCGGGGATCGTGTCGCGGCGTTTCGCCCGTGCCTGATCCAGCGTCAGCCCCTCGCGGTCGGCCACGCCCGAGTCGAGCGAATCGGCGCGGTCGGTTGCGTGGATGCCCGGCAAGAGGTTGTTGATCGTCACGCCGCTGGGCGCCACCTGCCGTGCGGTGCCCGCGACATAGCCGGTAAGGCCAGCCCGGGCCGAATTCGACAGGCCAAGCGCCGCGATCGGCGATTTCACCGACCCCGAGGTGATGTTGACCACCCTGCCCCAGCCACGCTCCATCATGCCCGGCAGCAGCGCCGTCATCAGCGCGATGGGGGTCAGCATGTTGCCGTCCAGCGCCTTGATGAAATCGTCGCGGTCCCAGTCCGACCACATCCCCGGGGGTGGGCCGCCCGCATTGGTGACAAGGATGTCCACATCACCCGCCGCGTCAAGCACCCGCGCGCGGCCATCCTCGGACACGATGTCGCCGGCCACCGTCGTTACCGAAACGCCATGTGCCCGCAGCGCATCCGCCGTCGCCTCGAGCGCGTCGGCCCCACGCGCGTTAAGCACAAGATCGACCCCTGCGCGCGCCAGCGCCTCGGCGCAGCCGCGTCCCAGTCCCTTGCTGGACGCAGTCACAAGCGCCCGTTTTCCCGAAATTCCCAGATCCATATGCGCCTCTTGCCTTCCTTGTCTGCCATTGTCCGCAAATCATCGGACCGGGGTCCATTTGATGACACATTTCCCTTCCATACAATGCCCTTATACTTCTCCCCCATGCTTCGAACGTTCCGAAGTGGAACCTGCCCCTGTCAGCTGAAACCAAGGTGACATGACCGAATCCGACATTCATCGCCCCATCCAGAGCATCGGCATCTACCGCGCCGAACACCTGCGCGTGGTCAACGGCGCCAACCTTGGCGACGGGTTTGGCCCGACGGATGATCTGATGCTGGACGATATCTACCGTCTGTCGCCGCTGGCGATGCAGGTCCCGCTGGGCCTAGTCTCCCACGGCGCAACGCCATTCCGCATCGCCGCAGACAGCGCCACGGGGACACCGGGCGCAGACATCCACCTTGATTGCTGCGTGACCTTCATGTGCGGCGACGGACAGACCACAGAGGCGCTGGTGCTGGTCGAGACCGACCCGCGCGGCGACATCGTCGCGGTCTACGTGTTACCGCTGGCGGCCATGGATGCGCGCGTCGATTATGTCCTTGTGGAGATCAGTGCCGATACCGCGCTGAGCAAGTTCGCGCAGGTTGCCTGCGTCTCCTTCACCCGGGGCACGATGATCACGCTCGCCTCCGGCGAACAGCGCCGGGTCGAGGATCTGTCGGTCGGCGACAGGGTGCTGACCCGCGACGACGGCCCGCAGGCGCTGCACTGGATCGGCCACACGACGACGCGGGCGGTCGGCGCCTTTGCACCGATCCGCATCCGGGCGGGCACGCTGCACAATGCGAACGACCTATTGGTCAGCCCCGATCACCGCCTTTTCATCTACCAGCGCACCGACCGGCTTGGCGCGGGGCGCGCCGAACTGCTGGTCAAGGCGCGGCATCTGGTGAACGGCATCACTGTCACCCGGCTGACCGGCGGATTTGTCGATTACTTCCAGATGCTCTTCGACCATCACCAGATCATCTATGCCGAGGGCATCGCAGCGGAGTCCATGCTGGTCGACACCCGCACCCGCGCCGCCCTGCCGCAAGACCTGTCCGACAGGCTGGCCGACCTGCCGCCGCACCATGGCGATGCGTCACATCCGGACATCGAGGTAGATGAATCGCTGCTGAGCCGTCCCGATGCGGCGGACCTGCTGCGCAAATCTTCGGGGCGGTGAACCGACCGCCATCGGGCATTACAGTCAGCGGTCAGTGATTGCGCAGCGCCTTGATCAGATCAGATTTGTTCATGTCCCAGCGCCCCTCGATCCCGATCTCGGTGGCGCGACCGCGCAGATCGTCCAGCGTCCAGTCCTCGTAGGGCGGCGCCTTGCCGCCCTTGTGCGACGGGTTCATGTCCTTGCTGGCCTGTGCATTGGCAATCCGCGCCGCCTTTTCCTTGCTCGCGCCCTGATCCCTCAGAGCCCTGTAGGTGTCTTCATCTTTGATCGACGGATTCGGCATAGTATCCTCCTGATGTCCGGTGTGGCGGTCGGGGCTTGCGATGGTGAAGGACCGGACGTCCGCAGTACTCCGACCTTTGCCGCACAACGCAGCCTGCCCAGCAATCGTTCCCGCACGTCCGGTCCCGATACCATGGCCCCCCCCCCAGC
>JAGXGV010000118.1 GCA_024636635.1 Puniceibacterium sp. | reverse complement strand
CGCCCGAAATCACCAATTGCGCCACCCCGAGATTGCGCAAGACATAATCAATATGGGTGGACACAAAGACCGAGGACGAGGATTTCGGCAGCACAATCTCGTCCCCGGCGGGGGCGATGCCGTCGATCACCCGCGCGTCGAACGATCCCTTCGGCACGTTGAAACCGCTGATCTTGTAATCAAGGCTGCGGTCGCGGCCATCCAGCGTCAGGCTTTCGATCGTGGTATACATCACCTCGATCCCCGCCGCGCGTGCCGCCACCTGCAACGCCTGCATCCGGGGCAGCGTGTCCGCGTTGAAACGGTCGATGAACGGTATGTGCCGCGTCCGGCGGTCCACTTCGCTGAACTCGTGGATCTCGCCGCCATCGGGATGCAGGCAATAATTCTGCACATCGATGAACAAAAGCGCCGCCCGGTCGGGTTGCAGCGCAATATCGCGGCTGGTTGTCGACAGGAAGGGCGCGGTCATCGGGCAAACTCCTTGAAAACGGTGGCAAGCGCCCGGGCGATGCGGGCCACGCCCGGGGCATCGGCGATCAGGTCACTGCGGATCTCGATCAGCGCATGGGGCAGGCCGCGCGGTTCGGCATGAACGGGAATCGTGTAGTCCGACGCATCCTCGATCTCGTAAGGGGCGTTTGCGGCGACGGTACCGTCGAACACCTGCGGCAGGCGCCGCATGAGATGGCGGAACAGGGCGTTGTCGTCCCGGGCGAGGATGCCTATCTGCACGGCGCGGGGCACATTGTCGCCCCGGCGGTGGGGGGTAAAGCTGTGAATACTGGCCAGCGCCGTCTTTCCGGGCAGCAGTGCCGCAAGATCAGCGTGAAACGGCTGATGGATCGCGTCCCATCGGTCAGTCAACTCCGCCCCGGACAGCCCCGCATTGCCCGGCACGCTGCGGGTATCCGCAAGATCCGGAACAAGGTCCGGCGCCCCGTGAGGGCGGTTGCAGTCGATGACAAGCCGCGAATAGGGCTGGGCGATGAACGGCACCGACAAGGTGTCCGACAGCGCCCGCGTAACGGCCAGCGCACCGGGGTCCCAGCCGATGTGATCAAGCAGATCCGCTTGCGCCAGCCCCAGATCGCCCAAAGCCTGCGGGATGGCCGTTCCCGCATGTTCGCACGTCAGGATCAGCCCGCGCGCACCAATATCGCCGCCTGTCACCGACGGTCCGGGGTCGCTTTGCTGCAACAACAACTGTCACCCTCTATTGCAATATACGAACAGTTGTTCACACTATACCTGACGCAGCAAGACCAGATCCGGAGACCGAAGATGCCTGAACCGCTTGTCATGGCCTGTCTGAGCGACATCGCAGGACAGGTGCGTGGCAAGGGCTTTGCCCTGGCCGATCTGGACCGGCGCTGCCGTGGCGGCATCGGCTGGACCCCGACAAACGTGCAAATCACCTGTTTTGACGGCATCGCGCCGTCGCCATTCGGATCGACCGGCGACGTGATCCTCTGGCCTGATCCCGACGCACAGTTCGTGGCCGACATTCCCGGCGCGCCCACCCTGCGCATGGTGCTGGTTGATGTGCGCAGCCGCGACGGGGCGCGCTGGTCGGCCTGCCTGCGCGGGCATCTGCACGAAGCGATCAACCGCTTTGAAACCGCCAGCGGGCTTGAACCCCTGGTCTCTTTCGAACACGAATTCATGCTGGCGGGCATTGACGGCAGCCCCGGCTTTTCCCTTGCCGGGTTCCACGGGGTCCAGGGGTTTTCCGAAACGTTGATGGCCGCGCTGCGGCAGGCCGGGATGGAACCTGACAGCTTCCTGCGCGAATACGGCCCCTCGCAGTTCGAGGTAACGCTTGCCCCGAAACCCGCCCTGCGCGCAGCGGACGAGGCGGTCGCCCTGCGCGAAATCACCCGCGCCGTGGCGCGCAGTTCCGGTTACACCGCCAGCTTTGCGCCGATTTTGGACGCCGACAGTGTCGGCAATGGCGTTCATGTGCATTTCAGTTTCTGGGACCGGGACGGTCAGCCACAGACCCATGATCCGGACGGCATCGCTGGACTGTCGGTGCGCGCCGGTGCGGCGGCGGCGGGCATCCTGCGGCACATGCCGGATTATGTCGCCCTGACCGCACCCTCTGCCACCAGCTTCATCCGGCTTCAGCCGCATCGCTGGAGCGCGGCCTATGCAAACCTGGCCATCCAGGACCGCGAGGCAGGATTGCGCATCTGCCCGGTCACTGCCACCGAACCGGAAAAACTGGCGCGGCAGTACAACTTTGAATACCGCGCGGCGGATGCTGCGGCCTCGCCTTGGCTGACCCTTTCGGCGCTGTTGCACGCCGCCGCCGACGGGATCGAACGCAATCTGCCCTGCCCCGCGCCCACCTCCGGCGATCTGTCCAACCTGTCCGAGGCAGAGTTGCGCGACCGCGGCATCAGCCCGCTGCCCCGCACACCTGACGCCGCGCTGGACCGGCTCGATCACGCGGATCAGGTCCGGGGCTGGTATCCGGACGGGTTCGTGCCGCTATACCTCGATCACAAGCGATACGAATTTGCCGGTCTGGCCAGTCTGGCACCCGCAGATCTGATGCAACGCTATGCAACGGTCTACTGACCCTGCGAAAACGCCGCAAAACACTTGAACAGGTGCGCCATGCGGTCAATAGTTCGCCATACGAACAAGGAGGACCAACATGACTGCTTCCAGACTGCTTCACCAGATGGCCCGTTCCAATCCCCTGCGCTCTGGCCCCAACCGGCGCCACGTCCTGGGCGGTCTTGCCGCCAGTGTCGCCGCCTCGGCCGCTTTGCCCCGGATGGGACATGCGCAGGACGACGGTCTTGCCCTGCTGACCTGGGACGCCTATGCCGATCCCCGCCTGCTGGACATGTGGCGCGAAAAGACCGGCGTTGCGCCGCGCTACGAGATCCACATTTCCGATCCCACCTCGGTCAACCGTCTGCGCGCCGGCGAAACTGCGGTCTGGGATTTCGTCAACCTCAACAACCCCTGGGCGCGCGAGATTTTGTGGCCCGAAGGTCTGATCTACGACCTGCCGCGCGACCGCTTCGAACCGCTGTACGCGCAGATGTTCGAGAAATTCGCCATGCCCTATGACTGGGCCCTGTCCAAGGACGGCAACAACCTGCTGGGCGTCGTGCAGCGGTTCGAGACCTTTGATTTTGTGGTGAACTCGGACGTGATCTCGCCCGAACTGGCCAAGAACGAAGGCTGGGACCTGTTCAATAACCCCGATTTCGCGGGCCGCTACGGCATCCTCGCCTACGAGGACTGGAACGTTATGGACATTTGCATGGGGGCGGGCATCCACCCGTTCAAACCCAAGTCCGACGCGGATTTCACCAAGTTCGAGGAAACCGCGAGGCGCTGGATCGACAATGCCAAGCTGATCACCACCGATTTCGTGCAGCTCAACCTTGCCATGCTGAATGGCGAGATTGACCTTTATTTCACCGGCGGCACCTACACCGCCTCTTCGGCCCGGGCCGAGGGCGCGACCAACATTTACGCCATCACACCCAGTTCCGGACCCGCCGACGGCAAGGGCGGCATCAACTGGATCGAACTGAACTCGGCCGTGGCAAATCCGGCTCGCAAGGAAGCGGCGTTCGATTTCCTCGAATGGATCACCACCCCAGACGCCGCCGAGATCATCGCGCGCGGCAACGGCAACCTGCAACCGGTCAGCCAGATGGCGCAGGACGAGGTGCTGTCGCGCTTCAGCACCGAAGAACTGGACGCGATCCAGTGGGATGAATTCGACGAACGCATCTCGAATGCGGTCGAATTCGACATCGTGCCCGATTACGACCGGCTTTATGACATCTATTCGGCGGCAATCCGTGATCGTGGCTGATCCACGCATGACGGACACCGCCGGACAGGCGCCAAAACCCGTCGCGCTCAGCCTGCAAGGGCTGAGCCGACAATTCGGCACATTCAAGGCGCTCGATTCGGTGTCGCTCGACATAGAAGAGGGCGAATTCTTCACCATCGTCGGCCCCTCGGGGTCGGGCAAGACCACGCTGCTGCGCATCCTCGCCGGACTGGATCAGCCGACCGCCGGACGCCTGCTGCTGCGCGGCGCGGACATCACGAAGATGCCGCCGAACAAGCGCCCAACGGCGATGGTGTTCCAGTCGCTCGCGCTGTTCGATCACCGTAGCGTCGGGGAAAACGTGGAATTCGCGCTCAAGATGCGCGGGCGGCCAAAGGCCGAAAGACATGCCCGGGCGCTGGAACTGCTCGACCTTGTACAGTTGGGGCATGACTATCACGCGCGTCCCGTCACGCAATGTTCAGGCGGCGAACGCCAGCGGGTCGCACTGGCCCGCGCGCTGGCCTCTGACCCCGAAATCCTGTTCTTCGACGAACCGCTCTCGGCGCTGGACTACCGCCTTCGCAAGACGCTCGAGGTCGAATTGCGCGAATTGCAGCGCCGCACCGGGCGCACCTTTGTCTACATCACCCATTCACTGGAAGAGGCGATGGTGATGTCAGATCGCATTGGCATCATGCGCGACGGCGGGCTGGTACAGATCGGCACCCCGGCAGAGATCTACGGTCGGCCGGGCGACAGGTTCGTCGCCCGTTTCATGGGTGAAGTGAACATTTTCGAGCTGAACAAAGGCCACCTGACCGCGTTTGACCAAAACCTGCCCGCAGGCAATCGGTTTATGACCGCGGTCATAAACGGCCATATGGTGGTCCGCCCCGAGATGCTGCACCCCGTGCAGCCGGAGGATGGCGGCGTGCAATTCGACGTGACGGTGACAGAGGTCTTTCACCTCGGTTCCCGCGTGCAACTGCATCTGGACAGCGTGGCGGGACAACTGGTGGCGGAACTGCCCGCATCAAGCCCCTTGCGCGCGGGTCAGACCGTCCGTTTCGGCTTCGATCCCGCGCTTGCGCATTGTGTGCCCGAATGAATCAGCAGCGTCTTGGCCTTCTGTTCATGGCGCCGGTTGCCCTGTTCCTGCTGGTCGGCTTTGTGTCGCCCATCGTGATCGTCGGCTGGTACAGCCTGATGGAACCGCGCAGCTTCGAGCTGACCACCGTCTTTACCCTTGCCAACTACCGCACCGCCTTTACCGAAGGATATGAAGCGCCGTTCTTCTGGTCGCTGGGCGGTGCTGCGGTGACGACGCTCACCTGCCTCTTGCTTGCCTGGCCGACGGCCAGGATCCTGCATGCGCTGGCGGGGCGCGGCGCGGCAGTGATCACGGCGCTGATCGCCGCCCCCATCTTCATCTCGGAAAGCGTGCGGTTGTTCGGCATGTCGCTGTTCCTCATGCCCGGTGGCGGCATCCTCGCGGGGACGCTGCGCACCCTGTTCGACGTGAACATCGGGTCCGTGCTGAATACCAAGCTCGGGGTGTATCTGGGGCTGGTCTATGTGCATTTTCCCTTTGTGCTGTTTCCGGTGCTGCTGGGCGTCGCGCTGATCCCGCCGGACCGGATCGACGCCGCCCGCGACCTTGGCGCATCGCGCTGGCAGGTGCTGCGCGAAATCGAACTTCCGCTGGCCCTGCCCGGCCTTGTGATCGGCGGCCTGCTGGCCTTTGTCCTTTGCATCGGCGCCAATGCAGAGGCGGCTATTCTGGGCGGGCAGACCGTGACCGTGCTGACCCGCGCGATCGAACAGCGCTTTTCCTATGCGCAGGACTGGCCGATGGGCGCGGCACTGACGATATTGGTGATCGCCATGACGGCGGTCTTTGTCTTTCCGGCGCTGGCGCGTCTTGACCTCAACCGGCTGATCCGCAGATGAACCGGGCCGCAAGATACCTCTGTGGCCTCTGGCTGGGCGTGATCGTCACGCTGCTTTACCTGCCGATCCTGTCGGTCGGCCTCGCCAGTCTGGCCAACACCCGCTACATGCGGTTTCCGCATCGAGACTGGTCGCTTGGCGCCTATGCGGATGCACTGAACCAGCATGAAACGCTGGTCTTGCACCTGACCTCGCTCAAGGTGGCGCTGGTGGTTTCGGTCCTGTCCGTCGCGCTGGCCACGCTGGGGGCGATGGCCTTTGCGCGCTACGACTGGACCGGGCGCAGCCTGTTCCAGAAGATGGTGGTCCTGCCGATCTTCTTTCCGCAGCCGGTGCTGGGTCTGGCGCTGCTGCTGTTCTTCACGGCGATTGGCATCACGCCCAGCTGGAAGACGGCGGTGTTCGCGCACATGGTCTGGGTCCTGCCGATTGTGACGCTGGTGATCTCGATCCGGCTGTTCGGCTATGATCCGGCACAAGAGGATGCCGCCCGCGACCTTGGTGCATCGCGCTGGCAGGTGCTGCGCGAGGTGACGCTGCCGCATCTGTCGCCGGGGCTGGTGTCGGGCGGGCTGTTCGCCTTTCTGCTGTCCTGGTCGAACCTGCCGCTGTCGGTGTTCACCACCGGGGCAGACACGACGCTGCCAGAATGGCTTTTCTCGCGCGTGGCGACGAATTATGCGCCGGTGGTATCGGCCATTGCGGTAATCGCCACGCTCGCCTCGGTTGCGGCCGGTCTGGTGGTGATCGCGGGCCTCCGCCTGCGCCGCAGCAGGCGCGGCGCAGGCAGTCCGGTCTAGTCCAGTTCGGCCTCTGCCTCGATCTCGACCAGATAATCACCAATCAGACCCCCGGCCACGATCAGCGTGTTGGCCGGGCGCACGGCGCCGAAGTACCGGGCATGGACGCGCGAAACCGCCTCCCAGTCTTCTTCCCGGGCCAGATAGATCCGGGTGCGCAGCACATCCTCGATCTGCCCGCCAAGCGAGGTGATGGCACCGGTGATCTTGTCGAGGATATAGACCGCCTGCCCTTCGGCATCGCCCGCACAGACCGGCGCGCCGGCCGGATCGGTGGCAGTGGTACCGCTGACAAGGATGCGCGCGCCCTTGCGGATGGCGCGCGAAAAGCCGGCCTTTTCCTCCCAGATCGACCCGCTTTGCGCCAGTGTCCTGCCGACGCGCGCCGCACCCGGGACCACCTGCATGACGGCGGGCAAGGCGTCCATGTGGTGGCTTAGATCGCCCGAGGCGGTCAGGAACGGCGGCTTGCGGTATTCATCGCCGCAGTCGCCCGGAATGGGGGCAAGCCTGTCGGTTGCGGCGGTGATCGCTGCGTGATCCTCTGCATCCAGAGACAGCTTTAGCATGCGCAGGTTGTCGGCGCTGTGGTTGTTTTCACCCAGCCGGGTGCCCACGATCACGCCCGCCGTCGCCGGATGGTCAAGCACCCAGCGGCTGGCGACATTGGACACGGAAACATCGTGCTTTTGCGCAATGCCGCGCAGAACCAGAAGCAGTGACTGGAACCGGTCCCAACCGCCGGCGGCGTCGATGAAACGCTTGTATTTCATCCGGCTCCAGTCGGGGATGTCCACCGGTTCCGGCTGTCCAACCCACCTGTCGGACAGGAACCCGCCACACAGCGTGCCGAACCCCAGAATGCCGACACCATGGTCCCGCGCCACCTCGCTCATCGCCCCGGCGGCGCGGCGATCCAGCAAAGAGAAACAGACCTGATTGGTGGCAATCTCGATCCCGTGCTTCAGGACCAGCCGCAGGTGCTGCGCGTCGAAATTCGTCAGGCCGATGTGGCCGATCAGACCCTCTTGCCGCAGCGTCATGAGGTGCGTCAGGGCGTCAATGTACTGCGGCGACTGGTACTGCCACCAGTGGAACTGCATCACGTCGATGCGCGCGACCTTGAGCCGTTCCAGCGCCGTCTCGATCCCGCGCCGCACGGTGGCCATGTCCATCTGTCCCGGTTCCGGACACCACTTGGTCAGAATCACCGGCGGCGGCAGGCCCGCGTCCGTCAGCGCCTTGACGGCCATGCCCGCCACGATTTCGGCGCTGCCATAGTGGTCGGCCATGTCGAAGGTATCGAACCCGGCCCTGGCATAGCGCACCAGTTCCTGCGCGGCAGTGTCAAGGTCATAGGTTTTTCCGTCGCGCTCCTGATCGGCCATCTGCCATAGGCCCGTGACGATCTTGCGCACGGACAGATCGGCGGCAAGGCGGGTTTTCGGGGGTTCAATCGTCATGCGGTCTCTTTCTCTTTTGCGGACGGTTGTCCGTAATGCGATGCGTCGACCGGGCGAAATCCGCCACGCCGGACACGACAATCCGGGTGCGCGCGGTCAGTCTGAACGCGGTTTCGCGCCCCTTGCGGGAAATCCGGCAAAATAGAGATTGACCTAAAGCCAGGTCTGAGCAAACCTAAAAACGGACAAAAGTCCGCTAAGCGAACAATAAGATGCCAAGCGGCATCATGGCGGGGCAGTCAATGCCCGACCATCAACAGGAGTTAATACGATGAAAATCTGGCTTGCCGCCGGTATCGCGGCCCTTGGACTGGCTGTCATGGCCGCCCCCGCCGCCGAGGCGAAACCGCTCGAGCAGATCCTGTCGGACGGCAGCATCCGCATCGGGATCAATCCGAATTTTCCCAACATGAGCACGCGCAACAGCGACGGCGGCTGGGAAGGTTTCGACATCGAAATCGGCCAGATGATCGCTGAAAAGCTGGGGGTCGAGGTGGAGTGGGTTCCAACCGAAACCGCGCAGCGCGTGCCGTTCCTTGTCTCGGACCGCATCGACATTTCAATGGGCGCGCTTACCCGCAACTCTGAACGTGCCAAGCTTATCGACTTTACCACCCCGCTCCACACCGAGGTTCTGGCCGTGCTTGCCACCGACAAGATCGAAGGCGACAGCTGGGAGGATTTCAACAAGGAAGGCGTGACGCTTGCCAACATGCGCGGCAACTGGACCGTCGGCTGGATCGAAGAGAACATGCCCAACGTCGAACTCGAGCTGGTGGATTCGATCGCCGACACGGTGCGTCTGGTCGCGCAGGGCCGCGCCGATGCGATTGTCGAAAATATCGACTTCTTCATGGGCTTCACCGAAAACCATGCCGATGTAACCTGGCGCGTGGTCGAAGATCCGATCTTTGTCGCCTATTGCGCTCTAGGGATATCGCAGGGCAATGACGACCTGACCGAAGTGCTTAACATCATCCTTTATGACCTTCACAGCGAAGGCGCGGTCATGGCGACCTGGGAAAAGAACTACGGCGCGCCGATGCTGCGCGAAGTCCCCGTCACTCCCTGGTTCTGACCTCCTGCTTCCCCGCCCACGGGCGGGGGCCCTTGCCTGACAGGCCCCGCTGCATGAATTACAATTTCCAGTTCAACGTCGTGTGGCGCAACTTCGATGCGCTGCTCGAAGGGGCCTGGCTGACCTTTCAGCTTGGCGTCTTTGCCTTTACCGCGGGGCTGTTCGTGGGGCTGATCTGCGCCGCGCTCAAGACTTACGGCCCTTGGCCGGTGCGACTGCTTGTCAACGTCTACGTGGTTTTCATCACCAACACGCCCGCGCTGATCCAGATCTACTTCCTTTACTTCGGCCTGCCAGATCTGGGCATCCGCTGGTCGAACGAGGCTTGCGTGCTGATCGGGCTGACCCTGAATGCGGGCGCATACCTCACCATGATCCTGCGCGCCGGGTTCCTGTCCGTCCGCACGGCAGAGATGGAGGCAGGCGAAACGCTGGGCATGTCGCTGATCCAGCGCATCCGCTATATCGTCGTGCCGCATATTGCCAAGTCAATCTATCCCGCACTTGCCAACTTCTTCATCGTGATCCTTGTAATGGGCACCTCTGTCGGCGCGCTGATCGGGGTGGACGAACTGACCGGACAGGCGATCAACCTGTCCTCGGTCAACTATCGCTGGCTGGAATATTTCACCGTAACCGCAGGCCTTTACGTGGTACTGACCTTCGTGGCGAGCCTTGGCCTTGCCCTTGTCGGCCGCTGGGCCTTTCGCGTCAGGGCAAGGATTTTCTGAGCGATGGAAAGACTTATTGCGCAGCTTCCCGAATTTTTCACTTGGTCCAACATGGCGCTGCTGGCCGATGCCGCGCTGATGACGCTGTCGATGACGCTGATCGGCTGTTTCATCGGTTTTGGCCTTGCCCTTGTGCTGGTGTTCCTGCGCACGACGCCGGGGCTCTGGGCGCTGCCGCTGCGCGTGGCCTGCATCGCCTATGTCGAGGTGTTCCGCCGCATCCCTTTTCTGGTCGTGATCTACCTCGTGCTGTTCTTCATCCAGACGGTCAGCACCGATGTGTCGCTGTTCGCCATCGCGGTCATCGCGATATGCACCTATGCCATCGCCTATACCGCCGACATCATTCGCGGCGGCATCGAAAGCGTGCCCCATACCCAGATCGAGGCGGCGCAGGCAATGAACTTTTCCCGCCTCCGCACGCTGTTCACAGTGCAACTGCCGCAGGCTTGGCCGATCATCCTTCCGCCCGCCATCGCCTTTTCCGTGTCCTTCATCAAGGACACTGCACTGGTCAGCCAGATCGGTGTGTTCGAGCTGACCTTTCGAGGCAAAGAGCTGAACAATCAGGGTTTTTCCGGAATCCTCGTGTTCGGCACCATCGCGATGAGCTACTTCCTCATGTCCTTTCCGCTCAGTATGCTGGGCCAATATCTGGAGAAACGACTTGCCACACCTCGCGGTCAGCGACGTCTTCGCAAAATACGGCAAACTTGAAGTCCTGCACGGCATCAGCTTCGATGTCGAACGGGGCGAGGTCGTATCGCTTGTCGGCCCGTCGGGGTCGGGGAAATCCACCGTGCTGCGCACGCTTGTCGGGTTGACGCCGGTCACCGGGGGCCATGTCGATGTGGACGGCACCAGCATCGACTATCACAGCGCCCGCGCGATCAAGGCCGCGCGCGACCGCATGGCGATCGTGTTCCAGCAATTCAACCTGTTCCAGAACATGACGGTGCTGCGCAATGTCACGCTGGCTCCGACCAAAATCAAGGGCCGCCCGAAGGCCGAGGTCGAGGCCGAGGCGATCGAGCTTCTGTCGCTGGTCGGTCTGGCGGACAAGCGCGACGCCTATCCGGACGAATTGTCCGGCGGCCAGCAACAGCGCGTCGCCATCGCCCGCGCGCTGGCGCTGAAGCCCGAGATCCTGCTGCTGGACGAGGTGACATCGGCGCTGGACCCGGAACTGGTGAACGAGGTGCTGGACACCGTGCGCCGACTGGCCGGCGAGGGCATGACCATGCTGCTGGTCAGCCACGAGATGTCCTTCGTGCGCGAAGTCTCGAACAAGGTGATCTTCATGGACAAGGGCCGCGTGGTGGAATCCGGCCCGCCGGGGCAGATCTTCGATGCGCCCACCAGCGACCGGGCGCGGGACTTTTTCGGCAAGATCCTGAGGGGCTAGAACATGGAGGACACTCTGTCGCCCCACTGTCCCGGCGGGGCTAAGGCCGCGCTTGCCCCGTCCTTTGACTGCGACCACGAAATCCTGACAATGGGCGGTGGCGTCACACCGTGGCTCGCCCTGGTTTTTGCGAACCAATGTTCGTGTAAACACACGGCCCAAGATGATGCAACGGGGCCCCCGGTCAGATCCCGAAGGCGCCAAGGTCAATCTCGGGCGTCTGCCGCAGGGCCAGCGCGGCAATCGCCTCGGACACCGCAGGGGCGGCGGTGAATCCCATCCACGGAAACAGGTTTAGGAAGAACCCCGGCACCGCCGCGACTTCGCCAAGGATGGGCCGCCAGTCCGTGGTGCCGTTGACCATCGCCGCCCAACTGCGCACAATCTGCACGTCGCCAAGCGCCGGAACCACCCTTCGGGCGATGGCAAGATTGCGGATCATCGAACGGTGATCCACCACCGGATGCCCCCGCAGCCGCGCGGGCCAGCCCCCGCCAATCAGGAATCCACCCTCGACCGCCTGCTTCAGCGTCAGTTTCTCGCCGGTGAAATACAGCAGATAGGGTAGCGTCGGCGGACGTTTTTCGGTCACAGCCACCTGGATGGCATGGGCCTCGATCGCCACTTTGATGCCCAGCACTGCCGCCACACGCGCCGCATCCGCACCTGCCGCATTGACCACAGTTGCCGCCCGGAAATTGCCCTGCGCCGTGGTCAGCACAAACCCGTTGCCATCCGTGCACAGGTCCAAAACCTCTGAATTGCGGCGCAAATCCAGCCCCAGTTCGATGGCGCGCCGTGCATATAGCGGTGCGGCGCGGAACGGATCGGCCTTGCCCTCGATCGGACAGAAGGCGCCCAAAGCCATGTCCCCGGACAGGAACGGCGCGCGCGCGGCCAGCGTCTTACTGTCCCAAAGATCGACCGTCAGGCCTGCGGCCCGCTCGATCGTCGCCTTGGCGCGCAGGTCCGCGCAGTCACCCGCCGATTGCGCCACCATCAGCCCGCCCTTTGCGGACAGGCCCAGATCCCCCTGCAATTCCTGCTCCAGCCCGGCCCATCTGGCGATGGACGCCTGGAACAGCGGTATGGTGGCCGCGTAGCGCCGCGCCCAGTCCGCCCCCAGATGCCGGAACGGGTCGAACGGGATCTGCGCATGGATCGACCCGGCGTTGGACCCCGACGCGCCAAGGTTCAGGTCGCGCCGTTCCAGCAGCAGGACCGAAGCGCCTTTCTTGCAGGCGTAATATGCGGTCGCGGCCCCGGCCAGCCCACCGCCGATGATTGCCAGATCATAGTGCGGCATCGCGCAAAAACTCCGTTGAGTCGCGTCATATGTTCGCTATACTAACTTTTGTACGCATGATGAACAGTCTGTGAATCCGACACAACAGGAGTTTTCCGCCCATGTCGCACCTGCCCGTGGCTGCCAGCACCTTTCCCTACCTCTATTCCATGACCGGGCTTGACGCGCTCGGGCACCTGCGGGGCATGGGGTACAGTGATTTCGAACTGATGATCTTTCCGCCGCATTGCTGGCCCTCGCTGCTGACGGCGGACCAGCGCCGCGCGTACAGGACCTGGCTGGACGGCGAAGGCGCGCGCATCACCTCGCTCTGCTACCCGCTGATCGACAACAACCCGAATTCCCCCGATCCGCATATGCGGCAATACACGCTCGACCGCTATTACGAGGCGATCGACTTTGCTGCCGAACTGGCCTGCCCCTATGTGGTGATGATCCCCGGCGTCCATGGCGGCCTGATCGACCCGCCAAAGGCGTGGCTGGACGACTGGTTCGTCGAGTCTGTCAGAAAGGTGAACGACCACGCAAAGGCGGCGGGCGTCCGCATCCTGCTGGAAAACGTGCCATTCACACACCGCCCCTCGGCGCAGGACATGAAGGAGCTTTGCGATAAGATCGGCGATGTCGGCGTGAACTTCGACACCTGCAATTCCGCCTACATCAAAGAGGATGTGGGCGACGCGATCCGCATGCTTGGCGATCTGATCGAGAATGTGCATATCTCGGACACACCTGCCGATGTGTTCCGCCACGACCGGCTTGGCACCGGCATCGTAGATCCGGCCCCGATCATGGCCGCCCTGCGCGACATAGGCTATGACAAGCTGACCGTTCTGGAAATCATCGCCGACGCCAATCTGCCCGGCAGCGATCCCGATGGCGACATCCGCGCCAGCCACGACATTCTGGCCCGCCACGGCTGGGCGCCCCTCTGATCCCGCTTCAGGAGACCTCCATGAAACAGTTCCGCGGCTCTCACTCCGTCAACGTGACCCCCTTTACTGCCGACGGCGGCGCCATTGATCTGAAGGCGAACCGCCGCTTTCTGGACTGGCAGATCGACCAGGGTGTGCCGGGTGTCATCATCCTGGGCACCACCGGCGAATTCCTCACCGTGTCCGACACCGAACGCGCCGCTTTTGTCGAAGATACTGTGGCCCATGTGAACGGGCGCGTGACCGTCTGGGTCGGCGCGTCCAACGCCTATTCGGTCAATGCTGCCCGCTATGCGCGCGAAGCGCAAAGCGCGGGCGCCGATGGCCTGATGATCATCCCGCCGTATTACTACACGCCGACCGAGGATGAGATCCTTGGGTACTATGACCTGATCACCCGCGGCTGCGATCTGCCGATCATGCTTTACAACAACCCCGTCACCTCGAACGTCGACATGTCGGCGAAACTGGTCGGGCGCCTGACCCGCACATTCGACACCGTACGCTATATCAAGGAGGCGAGCATGGATGTCGCCCGCGTCTATGACATCGTGCAAGAGACAGAAGGCGTCATGAACGTCTTCGCCGGCGAGCGGATCGTGGAATCCTTTCTTCTGGGCGCGGTCGGTTACGTCAACCCGTTCGGCAACTACATCCCCCGCGCCTCGACCCGGATCTGGGATCTGCTCGAAGCCGGGCGGATCGACGACGCCAAGGCAATCCAGCGCCACATCACGGTGATCGAACACACTATCGCCGAAGGCCATCCCACCTACGGCCACCAGTGCTATTCCAAGGCGCTCGCGGCCGAGGCAGGCTGCCCCGTGGGTGACGTGCGCCCGCCACTGACGCAATTCGCCTCGCTGGGCGAAGAGGGCCGGCAGCGCGCCGCAAAGCTCAAGGGCATCATGGCCGATCTCGATACGCTGATGGACCGGCTGGAAAGCAAGGCGGCATGAGCGGACTGCCCCCCCTCTTCACGCCGTTCACCCTGCGCGGCGTGACCTTTCCCAACCGCATCACCCTTGCGCCAATGTGCCAGTATCAGGCTGAAGACGGCCACCCGAACGCCTGGCACATCGCGCATCACGGGCGCTATGCCACCTCTGGCATCGGCTGCGCGATTGTCGAGGCGACAGGCATCCGTCCCGAAGGTCGCATCAGCCCCGGCTGTACCGGCATCTGGTCCGATGCCCATGTCGAATCGTGGAAACCCGTGACCGCGCTTTACCGCAAGCAGGGCATCCCGGTGTTCATGCAGATCAACCACGCAGGCGGCAAGGCATCCACCATGCGGCCCTGGGATGGCGGCGGCCCGCTGGACCCCGGCAGCGCCGAGCCGCCCTGGCAGACCGTGGCGCCGTCAGCCGTGGCCGCGCGGGATGGCTGGCACACACCCCGCGCGATTGACGTTTCGGAAATGGCAGGTATCGCGCAGGATTTTGCAAAGGCCGCGCAACGCGCGCTCGCCGCCGGTTTCGACGGGGTCGAGATACACGGGGCGCATGGCTACCTTCTGCACAGTTTCATGTCGCCCTGGTCGAACCGGCGCGACGACGCGTATGGCGGCACCCTCGCGGGTCGGATGCGCCTGCCGGTCGAAGTGGGCCGCGCCGTGCGCGCCGCCTTGCCCGACGATGTGCCGGTGCTTTACCGCGCCTCATGCGTGGATGGCGAAGGCGGTGGGCTGACGCTGGACGACACCGTTGCGCTGGCCGCAGAGCTGAAAAAGACCGGTGTCGATCTTATTCACGCCTCGGGCGGCGGCATCCCGGCGGGTGTGCGGGTGGCACAGGTCAAGGCCGGACCCGGCTTTCAGGTGTCCTATGCCGACCGCATCCGCCGCGACACTGGTCTGGCGACCATGGCCGTGGGCATGATCACCGAACCGGCCCTGGCCAATGCCGTGATCGCCGAAGGCAAGGCCGACATGGTGTCGCTGGCCCGCCAGATGCTGCGTGAACCGGCCTGGCCCTACCGCGCCGCGCAGGAACTGGGTCACCCCGACCCCGTGTCGATCCTGCCGAAACTTTACGCCTTCTATCTGCGCATCCCGGCCTGACGCGCAGCGTGATATGATCCCTGACTGGCCCCGCCACTGCGCGGGGCCGTTTTTCAGCGGATGTAGCTTGCGCCGTTCACGTCCAGCGTGGCCCCGGACAGATGATGACACCGCCCGCTCAGGCAAAACGCAACCAGCGCCGCAATTTCCGACGGCGGCACGAATGCCCCCATGACCAGCCGGTCCTCGACCACCTTGCGGCCGCCCTGAGACTCGGCAAAGTCGCGCGACATCTGCGTGTCTACCACGCCCGGCGCGATGATGTAGGTGCGGATGCCGTCGCGCGCATATCCCGTCGCCACGGTCTGAAGCGCCGCCTTGAACGCTGCCTTGGACGCGGCATAGGCGATGGTGCGCGGGTTGGTCACGCCCTTCTGCGCGGCCCAGCTTGATATGCCGACGATCTCGCCACCGCCGGTATTTCGGAAATGGCGCACTGCGGCACGCAGCAGCCGCGCGGCGGAATGGACGTTGACCTGAAACGTTTCCTCCCAGACCGTATCCCATGCATCTGCGCCGTCGTCGATCCCGCCGTCGAACCGCATCACCGCGGCGTTGTTCACCAACCCATGCAGGGCGTCCACCCGCGACAGCGCCTCGGCGAACAGCTTGTCCCCGCCGTCCTTCGCGCCCAGATCAGCCTGCACGAGGATGGCGCGCTCGGCCGGGATGCCGTCCAGCGCCGCTTCGGCTCCGGCGCGATCACGGCCATATTGCGCGATCACCCGCGCGCCCTGCCGTGCCGCCTCGCGCGCGATGGCCTGACCGATCCCCTTCGAGGCGCCCGTCACCAGAACCGTCTTTCCGTCCAGCATTTTTCGCTCCTGTCCCGCAACACCCGTTGACGCATGGTCATATTTCGCACATTTGTTCACATATCGAACAAAAACAGGCCGGGCAACATGAGTCTTCCTTCCAGCGTCTTCATCCTTGGCGCAGGCGCTATTGGCACCGCCTTTGCCGCCACCTTTGCCGCCGCCGGATGGTCCGTCACGCTTTGCGATGCGTCAGAAAACGCACGCGCCGCCGCGCCCGAGACGGTGCAACGCCACATCGCAACCCTGCGCCGCGCCGGCCATCCGGCACAAGGCACCCCCGGCCCACTGACCGTGACCGAAGCCATTCCCCATGACCCGGGCTTTGCCCTCGCCATCGAGGCCGGCCCGGAACGGCGCGACGTCAAAACCGCGCTGTTTCGCACCATGCTGGACCGGCTCGGTGGCGAAACCATCCTCGCCACCGCCTCTTCGGCCATCCCGGTGTCGGATATCCTGCCCGACGCCGCGGATCAGGCGCGCTGCATTGTCGCCCATCCCGGCAACCCGCCCAGCCTGATCCGCGTGATCGAACTGGTCCCCGCGCCCGGCACCCGTGCCGACACGATGACACGCGCCGCCACCCTGTTGCGTGCCGCCGGATTCGATCCGGTTGCCCTGCACAGGGAAATGCCCGCCTTCGTCTTCAACCGCCTGCAATCCGCGCTTCTGCGCGAAGCCTACCGTCTGGTCGAAGAAGGCGTCGTCGATGTCGATGGCATCGACCGCCTTGTTCGGGACGGGCTTGGCCCCCGCTGGGCGCTGTCCGGTCCGTTCGAAACGGCAGACCTCAACACCGCGGGCGGCATCCGGGGCCACGCCGAACGGATGGGTCCGGCCTATGCCGCCATCGGCGAAGCCAGGGGCGAAATCCACGCCCGATGGTCCGCAGCACTGGTCGACAGCGTCGAGGCGCAGCGCCGCGCCATCCTGCCCGAACAGGACTTGCCGCGCCGCCGCGCCTGGCGTGAAACTGCGCTGGCCGATCTGCTTGCCGCGCGCCGCAGCCTCCTGTCAGGGGACCGTTCCGAATGACGACGCTCCGCTTTACCTTTGACGGTCGTGACCTTGCCGGTGCCCCCGACAGTTCACTTGCCGCCGCTCTCACCGCTTGCGGCACCCGCGTGTACCGTCACACCAACAGCGGCGCGCCACGCGGCATCTTCTGCGGCATGGGGGTTTGCCAGGACTGCCTGGTCACCGTGGACGGCCAGCCGAACCAGCGTGCCTGCATGACCCCCCTGCGCGACGGCATGCAGGTTCAGACCCAGACCCCGCGCCCGGACCTGACCGCGCCGCCGGTGCAGTCCAGGACGGCCCAACGGCTCAGCCCAGCGGTGCTTGTCGTGGGTGGCGGGGCCGGTGGGCTGAATGCCGCGATAGCCGCGCGCAAGGCTGGGGCCGACGTGATCCTGCTGGATGAACGCAAGAACCCCGGCGGGCAGTATTTCAAGCAGCGCGCCAGCGCCGGTCTGCCCCCGCTCGATCCCCAGCAAGAGGCGGGGCGCAAGCTGGTGCAGGCCGCCCTGTCCGCCGGGGTCGACATCCTGACACAAGCCGAAGTCTGGGGCGCCTTCGACGGACCCGAGATCATGGCCGCCGATCCGACACAGGTTCACGCCATCCGCCCCGGTGCGGTGATCGTCGCCACCGGGGCCTATGAACGTCCCGCGATGATCCCCGGCTGGACTCTGCCCGGTGTGATGACCGTGGGCGCGGCCCAGACCCTCTAGCGCAGCTACGCCACCTTGCCCGGGCAGCGCGTGGCGTTGTTCGGCAATGGCCCGCTGACCGCGCAGGTCGCGCTGGAACTGGCCCGCGGCGGGGCACAGATCGTGCTGCTCGGCGAAGCGGCGGCGCATCCCCTGCACCGGCCCCTGTCCGCGCTGAACCTGATGCGCCATGACCCGGCGCTAGCCCTAAAGGGCATGAGGCTGCTGGCCGACCTGCGCCGCCGGGGCATTGCGGTCCACCATGGTTGCCGCCCCACCCGGATCACGCAGGACGGTGACGCCCTGCGCGTCGACCATTCCGGCGGTGTCGTGACTGCCGATGCCGTCTGTCTCAATTTCGGCTTTCAGCCCCAGAACGAGATCCTGCGCCTGCTTGGCGTGCGCATGCGCTTTGACACAGAATCCGACCAGCTGCGCCCCGAGCGGTCCGGCGACATGGAAACGTCCGTTCCCGGCGTCTATGCGGTGGGTGATTGCTGCGGGCTTGGCGGGGCGCCTGCCGCAGCGATCGAAGGGCGCATCGCGGGCACCGCCGCCGCCAACGGCACGGCGGACCATATCCGAGACCGCGCCGACCTGGCCCGCCACCGCGCCTTTCAGTCCGCCCTCTGGAACCTCTACGGTGCGCCATCCGCGCTGCTGGAAGATGTCGCGCCCGAAACGCTGATCTGCCGCTGCGAAGAGATCACCAAGGGCGCGCTTGACGCTGCCATGGACAGCGGCCACACCGACATTGGCGCGGTCAAGCGCGCCACGCGCATCGGCATGGGGCGCTGTCAGGGCCGCTACTGCGCCCCTGCGCTGGCGGGCTACATGGCCCGGCGCACCGGCGCGCAGGTCGGGGATCTGTCCTTTTTCGCGCCGCGCATCCCGATCAAGCCGGTGAGCATCGCTACGCTTGTCGCCGCCGAAACCCTGCTGGACGACGAACCGGGCGATGACTGAACGTTTCGACCTGCTGGTAATCGGTGGCGGCATCACCGGGCAATGCGCTGCACTGGCCGCCGCGGAACAGGGCGCCCGGGTGCGCATCGTCGATTTCGCCCGCAACGCCGGAAGCCACGCCAACGCGGGCAGCTTGCATGTCCAGATGCAAAGCCGGTTCCTGCGCCTCAACCCGCATCTGGCCGACAATCTGGAAAGCTCCCTGCCGCTTTACCTGCGTGCGGTAAAGGAATGGGAGGCGCTGGATGCCAAGCTCGGCGGCGTCGAACTGACCCGCGAAGGCGGTCTGATGCTGGCCGAATCCCCTACGCAGATGGACTTTCTCAGGCAAAAGGCGGAACGCGAGACGAAAAAGGGCCTGTCGGTCGATATCCTTGAACAAAACGACCTTGCCCGGATCGCCCCCTACCTTGGCCCCGCCGTCCTGGGGGCCGAAATCTGCCATGACGAAGGCAAGCTCAATCCGCTGATCGCCAACCGCAAGCTTTGGGCGCATCTGACGGCGCTGGGGGTCAGCCGGGTTCAGGACCGGATCACCGCGCTGGACACCACGGCGCAGCCCGTTGCCATCGGCCATGACCGTCATGCCGCCGATCACATCATCATCGCCGCCGCCTGGGGGGGTGGCGCGCTGGCCGCCGGTCTGGGCCTGACCATTCCGACGCCGCCCGAACCGCTGCACATGAATATTACCGAACCGGGCGAATACCGGATTCACCACCTTGTGCAACATGCCGAACGGCCCATCACACTGAAACAGTTCCGTTCGGGACAGGTGGTGATCGGCGGCGGCTGGGCCGCACGTCAGACGCCATCGGACGCGGTTCCGACCGTGTTGTCCGAAAGCCTGCTGGGCAATGTCGCGCTGGCCGCGCATGTGGCGCCGGGCATCGGTGGTCTGCGGGTGCTGCGGACCTGGGCGGGCTACAACTCACCCGTGGACGGCAAATCGACCATCGGACCGGTGGCGGCGAACAGCCGGGTGTTTCTTGCCCTGCCGGGGGATGCGGGCTATACGCTCGGGCCGGTGGTGGGCCAGTGCGCCGCAGCGCTTGCACTTGGTTTTCACCCCGTGACCGACCCGGCGCCTTATGGCCCTTCGCGCTGGCGCTAACGCGCGAGCGACATCTGGATCTGCTCGGCCGTCTCGCGCAGCTTGGGCAGATAGGTATCGACCATGATTTCAGGTGTTGCCCGGATCGACGGCACGGCGATGTTGATCGACCCGGCCAGCACGCCCGACCGGTAGCGCAGCGGAATCGCCAGCGACAGCAGTCCCAGCTCAAGCTCCTGATCGACCAGCGACCAGCCATCGTCGCGCACCTGTTCCAGAATTTGACGGAAATCGGTCTTGTTCGTCACGCTGTGCTGGGTGCGCGGCACAAGGCGGGCATTGGCGATGATGGCATCCCAGTATTCCTCGGGCTGCCCCGCCAGCAGAACCCGCCCGTTTGCCGTGTAAAAGGCCGATTGCCGACTGCCCACGGTGATGCCGACGCTGATGATGTTGTGCGCCTGCACCCCCGCCACATAGACCACCTCGAGCCCGTCAAGGATCGCCGCCGTGCAGCTTTCGCCCGTCTGTTCCGACAGCCGCTCCATGAAGGGGCGCGCCCGGTCCCAGACACCGATCTTGGACAGCACCGAAAACCCCAGATCCAGTACCTTGGGTGTCAGGTCGAACAGCTTGCCGTCGGTGACGACATAACCGTCCTTGACCAGCGTCAGCAGAAAGCGACGCACCGTTGCCCGGCTCATGTCCGTTTCCGCGGCAACCTCGCTCAGCGTCATCTTGCGCGAGGTGCGGCTGAAACTGCTCAGGATCGACAGGCCGCGTGAAAGGGAGCTGACAAAATCACGGCTGGACAGCTTGTCCTGATCGTCAAGGCTCTGGTCCGGGTCCACCGTGCCCAGACGGTTCTCACTCGAGACAGAGGCTTTTGCGCGGGAAACCTCAGGGGAAGCAGATTTGGGCATCTTGTTCGCCTTTGATGAATGGTGACTGGACTAGCACTTTAATTCCCGCGCCGAAAGATGCGTGATTTTTGGTCCTGTGCCAAAAAATGCTTGCAAAATCGCGTCCGTGTCAACCATGTTACGAACATATGTTCGATATGCGAACATTGCCAACGGGAGAATTCTCATGACTTCAAAGCCATTCAAGACACCGGCGATCCCTCGCAGAACGGTGCTGGCGGGTCTGGCCGCCGCGGGTGCCACAGCAGCCATGCCGATGCGCCTGTCCGCTCAGGAACAGATCACCCTGCGCTGGTGGTCGCCGCAATCCTCGCCGGAACAGCTGGCTGCCTACCAGACCCAGATCAGGAATTTCGAGGCGCTGCATGAAAACGTGAAGGTCGTCTTCGAAAAGACCTCGGACGAAGGCTATGCGCCCCAGCTTGCCGCCGCCTTCGCCAGCGGCGATGTGCCCAACGTGGTGACGCACCTGCCCTCTTTCGCTGTGTCGAACTACTGGCGCAACGGCCTGCTTGCCCCGTTCAACGACGTGATCGACATGATCGGTCAGGACAAGTTCTATCCCGGCGCCAACGACATCTACGAAGTGGACGCAGGCACCTATGCCGGCACCAGCATCGGAAATTCGGCCGCAAATGTCATCTGGCTGCGCACGGATCTGATGGAAAAGGCCGGGATCGACAAGAACCCGCGCACCTGGGACGAACTGCTCGACGCCTGCCAGAAGATGCAGGGCGGCGGCATCTACGGCGCCGCCCTGCCCTACGGACGCAATTCCATGACCTCGCTGATCTTCATCGGCGTGATCCATCAGGCCGGCGGCCAGGTTTTTGCCCCCGACCTGTCCGTCGCCATCGACAGCCCCGAAACCCGCGACGCGCTGGAATTCTACCGCGCAATGCGCGAATTCTGCCCGCCGGGTGCCACAAACTACACCTGGGGCGACAGCCTGACCGCCTTTGTGGCCGGCGCCTGCGCCACGGGCATCTACACGGGCCGCGTGCTGACCAACGTCGCCGAACAGAACCCCGGCATCGCCGATCACATCACTTGCGATCTCTACCCGACAAAATCGGTGGACATCGAACCCTGGACCTTCAACGACTTTCCCTCTGTGATGATCCCCGCACAGGCCCCGAACATGGAGGCGACCAAACAGTTCGCCGCCTTCCTTTTTGATCCCGAAGGTTACATCCAGCAATTGCACGCAGCCCCAGGCCACGTCCTGCCGGTGCTCAAGTCGATCAACGACGATCCGGCTTATCAGGACAACCCGATCATCCAGAAATACTCGGCCGAGGTCGAACTGATGTCGCAAGCCGCCGCCAACGGATTCAACCTTGGCTGGGAAAGCCGCGACCACCAGCCCAACACCATGGCGGGCGAGATCGTGAATTCGGGCGTGATTGCCGAACTTGTGCAGCGCGTCATCCTGAACGACGAGAATGTGGATCAGGTCCTGGGCGAAACCACCGCCCGGATCGAAGATATCATGGCAGGCTGAGCGGCGTTTTCATTCGCGGGCGGCGGCCCTCCCTGCCGCCGCCTGCCCCCCTGTTCCGAAACCACCCCTGTTCCGAAGCCACCCCTGTTCCGAAGAAAGTGCCAATGTCCGCCACCGCCACCAACACCCCGCGACTTGAACGCGCCTATGCGCGCCTCGGTGTGCTGCTGATCGCGCCGACAATCCTCGTGTTTTCGCTGGTCATCGTCTATCCGCTGCTCGCCGCGATCTACCTGTCGGTATTCTCGATCTACACGCCCACGTTGCAGGGCAATTTCGTGGGGGCCGACAACTACGTCAAACTGCTGACGGGGCATGAATTCTGGAACTCGCTTGGCGTCACGCTGGTCTGGACCTTCGGCACGCTGACGCTTCAGATCGTGTTCGGCGTCGGCATGGCGCTGCTGCTGCATCAGAACATCTGGTTCCGCAGCCTTGCGCGCAGCCTTGTGCTGTTTCCCTATTTCCTGTCCACCGTGGTGGCCGTGCTGGTCTGGCGCTGGCTGTTCAACGATCTTTACGGCGCGATGAATCACGGCCTGATGCAGCTTGGCATCCTCGACATGCCGCTCGACTGGCTCGGCTCGATGCCCAATGCGATGATCGGCGTGATCCTTGTGGGCGCGTGGAAATACTTTCCCTTTGTGGTGATCGCCGTGCTTGCGCGGCTTCAGACCATCCCCGAACATCTGTACGAGGCCGCCCGGATCGACGGCGCAGGCCCCGTCGCGCGCTTCTGGGACGTGACGATGCCGCAGTTGCGCAATGTGCTGACCGTCATCATCCTTCTGCGCGCCATCTGGGATTTCAAGGAATTCGACCTGATCTACCTCCTGACCGGCGGCGGTCCCGTCACCTCGACCCAGACGCTTTCGCTGCTGGTCTATCAAGAGGCGTTTGGCCTGAACCGCATGGGCCAGGCGGCGGCCTATTCCGTCGGCATGATGCTGGTGATGCTGGTGTTCATGGTCCTCTACATCCGTCGCACCGGAAAGGAGAGCTAGGTCATGCAATCCCCCCTGCGCACGCTCATCCTCAACCTGGTCACATGGACGCTGGTGCTGCTGATCGCCTTTCCGCTGCTCTGGATGATCATCACCTCGGTCAAACCGCAGACCGAACTGTTCCGCATCCCGCCCACCTGGTTCCCGGAAACCATCACCTTCGAACACTACTGGCGCCTGCTGAGCGAAACGCCGTTCCTGACCTATTTCCGCAACTCGGTCGTGCTGGCCTCCACCACCACGCTGTTCGTGGTCTGTCTGGGCACGCTGGGTGCCTACAGCCTCGTGCGGTTCAGATACCGGGGACGCGAAACGCTGGCGATGCTGGTGCTGTTCACCTACCTGCTGCCCTCGGTCGTGCTGATCATTCCGCTGTACCTCATGATGGTCGCTATCGGCCTGTCCAACACGCTGGTCAGCCTGATCCTGGCGCATACGACATTCGCCTTGCCCTATGCCCTGTGGCTGCTGCGCTCGTTCATGGAGGGCATCCCCGAGGATCTGGAATCCGCCGCGCTGGTCGATGGCGCGTCACGCATGGGCGCGTTCCGCGACATCATCCTGCCGCAGCTTCTGCCCGGCATCATCTCGACCGCACTGTTCACCTTCATCCTGTCCTGGAACGAATACCTATATGCGCTGGTGCTGGTGAACTCGGATTCCGTCGCGCCGCTGACCACCGGGGTCATGTCCATGCTGATTTCGACCTTCAACATCGAATGGTCGCTGCTTATGGCGGCCTCGGTGATGATGAGCCTGCCTCTCATCATCGTCTTCGCCTTCCTGCAAAGCTATCTGACCAGCGGCTTCGGCGCCGGTGGTGTGAAAGGATAAGATCCCTTGGCTGACGTCACCCTCAGAAATGTCCGCAAACAGTTCGGCACCTTCGTCGCGCTGGAAAAGCTTGACATCGACATCCGGTCGGGCGAATTCGTCGCCCTGCTTGGCCCGTCGGGCTGTGGCAAGTCCACCACCCTGCGCATGCTTGCCGGACTTGAATTTCCCACCTCGGGCGAGATTTCGATTGGCGGGCGTGTGGTCAACGACGTTGCCCCAGGCAAGCGCGACATCGCTATGGTGTTCCAGTCCTACGCACTTTACCCGCACATGACCGTGGGCGAAAACATCGAATATCCGCTGAAAAAGCGCGGTGTAAAGGCGACCGAACGCAAGGCGGCCGTCCTGCGCGCCGCCGAGATGCTGCAACTCGAACCGCTGCTGGATCGCAAGCCGAAACAGCTGTCGGGCGGTCAGCAGCAGCGCGTCGCGCTGGGGCGTGCGCTGGTGCGCGACCCGCAGGTGTTCCTGCTCGACGAACCGCTGTCCAACCTCGACGCCAAGCTGCGCAGCTACATGCGCGCCGAACTGATCGAGCTGCACCGCCGACTGGGCAAGACGATGGTCTACGTGACCCATGACCAGCTTGAGGCGATGACCATGGCCAGCCGCATCGCCGTTATGTTTGACGGGCGGCTGCAACAGTTCGACACACCCGCCGCAGTCTACAACCGCCCCGCCAACCGCTTTGTGGCCAGCTTCATCGGCACCCCGTCGATGAACCAGCTGGAAGGAGCGGTCGATGGCAGCACCTTCCGCGTCGCCGGCCATGCGATCCCGATCGACCGCAGCCGCTTTGTCCATGCGTTGGGAAGCGGCACCTTCGTGCTGGGCGTGCGGCCGGAATTCGTCACCATAGGTGGCGGCGACCTGCCCGCGCGCATCCGTCTGGTGGAAAACACCGGCCACGAACAGATCGTTACGCTGGAACTGACCGACGGCACCCGCCTTCTGGCGCGCACCGACGCGGCGCGGCGTCTAGACGTGGGCCAGTCGGTACAGATCGGCTTTCATCCCGACGCGCTGCACCTGTTCGCACCGGAAGAAACCGGCAGACGCCTCAACAAGGACGACGCGGCCTCGGTGATCCCGATGCGGTCGCGGTAAGCAAGGATACCACGCAATGTCTCAGATCAGGGATCTTGACCGGAAATATGTATTTCGCCCCTTCAGCATGGCCCAGAACCACGCACAGCGCGGCGCCACGATGATGGCTCAAAGCGCGACAGGGTGCCGGATAACCGACGAGACCGGCAAGCAGTATTTCGACGCGACGTCGTGCCACTGGTGCGTCAACGTCGGCTACAGGCATGTCCGCATCGCCTTTTCCCACCCCGCCATCATCAGACAGGAAGAAATCGCCCTTGCCGTCTCAACCGTCCGGCGCGCCGCCGAACAGATCCGCGG
>JAGXGV010000117.1 GCA_024636635.1 Puniceibacterium sp. | reverse complement strand
TGTTGGTGATGCCAAGCTGATCGAATACGCCGCGCGCCTCGCGCACGAGGCGCATGTGGCGGTCCACCGTATAGACCCGGCGCGCAAGGCAGGACAGGATCGCTGCCTGATAGCCCGACCCGGTCCCCACCTCGAGCACCTTGTCGCGGCTGCTCACGTCCAGCGACTGGGTCATAAGTCCGACCACCGACGGCTGAGAGATCGTCTGCCCGCAGGAGATCGGCAGTGGCATGTCGTCATAGGCGCGGTCGGTGAAATAGCCGCGGATGAAGGGGCCGCGGTCGATCTTTTCCATGGCGCTCAGCACGGCGTGGTCGGTCACGCCCTTGGACCGGAGCGCATAGAGGAACTGCATCTTGCGTTCCGCGTCGTCACTCATTCGAAGGCGTCTTTCAGCGTGGCCAGCTGATCATGGGCGGTCAAATCCGCGCGCATGGGTGTCACGCTGATGTAGCCTGCCAGGTTCACATCCGCGTCCGAACCGGGCGCGGTTGGCGCCCGCTGGTCGCCGCCCTTGATCCACAGGAACCGGCGGCCCGACGGCGACAGATGCGGTTCAACCGCAAAGGAGGTGTTTTCGCGAAACCCCTGCGGAGCGACCCGGGTGCCCTTGACCCCGTCTGCGGGCACAGGCGGGAAGTTCACATTGTAAAAGGTCCGGTATCCGGTCTGCAACGGTGCATCGGCCATCAGGATACGCCGGATCGTGTCGGCGCCGCAGGCCGCAGCGGCCTCGAACGGATCGTCCAGCCCGGCATTTCCGGGGCCGAAATACTGCGACAGCGCGATCGACGGGATGCCCTGCAAGGCCGCCTCCATCGCGCCGCCTATCGTACCGGAATAAAGCACGTTTTCGGCCGAATTGTTGCCCCTGTTGATGCCCGACAGGACCAGATCGGGGGGGGCATCCTTCATCACGTCATGCAGGCCCGCAAGCACGCAATCGGCGGGGCTGCCCTCGGCGGCAAAGGCGCGCGCGCCAAGCTTTGCGATCATCGTGGGGTGGGTGTAGCTGATGCAGTGACCGACGCCGGACTGCTCAAAGGCGGGGGCGACCGTCCAGACATCCGCCGCGTCATCGACCAGGCCCAGCGCGATATCGTGCAGCACCTTGAGCCCCGGGGCATTGATGCCGTCGTCATTTGTGATGAGAATACGCATGAAACCGCCTGTCCTGTCTTTTTCCCTGCATATGCGACAGGCGCGTGGGGGGCAAGCGGCGGGGACGGAGTTGTTATCGCTACGGCCCGGCTGTGGCAGATACCGAAGCTCTGGCGGTTTTCGCTGCGGCGCGGGACGTGGATGCGCCGCTCTTGCCTCTTCTTCGGGTTGCAAATATCCCGGGGAGTTCGAGGGGTCGGCCCCTCGATCCGGTCGTGCCGCCAGCGCGGTCGTTCAGTCCTGACCGTGCAGCGCCGCCAGAAGACGCGCCGCTTCGTCGCGGGGCCGGGCCAGCCCTTTTCGATCCTCGCCGGGAAAGAACCGTGCGCGGGTGGCGGTTGCCATGGGGGCGGGGGCCAGTATGTGGATCCTTGGCCCGGTCTTGCGGGTTTCGGCCTGCCAGCTACGCGCCAGCGCAATCTGCGCGGCCTTTGTGGTGCCGTAGTGGCCAAAGAACTTTTCACCCCCGCGGGGGTCGTCAAAGAACAGCGCCGTACCCGTGGGTCCCAGCAGCGGGGCGATGTAGGGAATCAGATGCCCAAGCGCGGTCAGGTTGATCTCGACCGATTTCGACCAGTCCTTGGCGTCGATGTGATTGGCTGGCGTCAGCGGCGCGGCGTGCACCGCCGCATGTGCCCAAAGCGCGATCCTGCCCCAGCGGTCATGGATCGACCGGCAGAGCTGCGCCATGGCGTCGGCCTTGGTGATGTCCATGGGGGCCAGCGTCGCCTGCCCGCCGCGCGCCTTGATCCGGTCGTCAAGATCCTCCAGCCCGCCGACCGTGCGGGCGACGGCGACGATGTGATGCGTTTCCGACAGGGCATCGGCCAGGGCAAAGCCAAGTCCGCGCGAGGCGCCGGTGATAAGGGCGATGGGCTGTGTCATGGCGGGATGCATGGTGCAGCCGCGCGGCGGGGTCAAGTGGCGCACCCCGGCAGCGGGTGGATTTTCAGGCGCACCAGGGCCGCATCAGCCGCCCGGCATCGCGACCCACGTCGCACGGCCGTTGCGCTCAAGCGCGATACGTCGCGCGTCGATGGCATAAACCGTGTCATGTCCGACGCGGTCGCCCGGGGCCACGCGCGCCACCTGTCCGTCCGGCAGGCGCACCAGCGCCTGGGGCGCCGCGTCGGTGCCGAAGGTGCCAAGCAGGATCATCCGCGACAGGTTGGCGTCGGTCTGTTCGGTTGCGCGCCGCGCAACACTGGCGGGGGTGGGGGTGGTATCGGTCTGTGCCATGGGGAGTCGGTCTGCCATTTGTTGCAATTGTGCGGACCTATGACCTGTGACGATCAGTTAAAACCCTGTGCCGACGCCGGGCCGGGCAGGTGGCAGAGACCTGCCAACCGGGCGGCTGATACCAGCTTACAACGTTGCGGGAAAATCTTGAAACTCCCAGGATCGCTGTTCGCGGCTGAGCCGCAGGCGCAAGGCAGCGTACATGGGATTCAGGTCTGTCCAAAAAAATTATGTCCCGAAGTGCCTTAGCCCCCGGTCAGGTGCGGCCGAATGTCCTGCCCCGATGCGGCATAGATGTCGAGCAGTTCATCAAAGCTTATTCCTTCGGTGCAGGCCCGCGCCAGCGCGCCATCCGCCACGGCCAGACGTGGCCGTTCCAGGCCGGTTCCGGGTTTCAGCGTGCCATGCGCCGAACCGGGAAAGCCGGGCAGCTCGTTCGCCACCGTGGCCGACAGGCCGGTCACCGGTTCACCATCTTCGGTCGATCCGTCAAGATAGGCGTAGAAGTCCCCCTGCGAAACCTCGGCCCAAGGTGCGAGGAAAAAGCGTTCGTCGTCACTGCCGCGCACCGGCAGCGCGATCACGCAGCGCAGAAAGCGACGGTCACCCAGGCGGCAGAGTTCCGAAGACAACTTGTCCTCGCCCACGATCAGCATCTCGTCGCTGCGTCGTCCAAAAGGCCAGTCGTCCGGTTCTTCGAAGCCAATGTCGAAGATCCCGGAAAACGTCCGCCCGCCGCACGGGCAGGCATAATCCGGATCGTTGAAACGCCGCCATCGCGCGTCGAGGTTCAGCAACCCGGTCATTCTGCGGCGGTCTTCAGCTTGAACCCCTTCTCGATCTGATCGGAAGGTTCCACAGGGTATTCGCCGGAAAAGCACGCATCGCAATACTGCGGCTGCTTGGGATTGCGGCCTTCGGCCTCGCCCACCGCGCGATAAAGCCCGTCAAGCGAGATGAAGCGGATGCTGTCCACCTGCAAGTGTTCGCGCATCTGATCCTCTGTCATGGATGCCGCCAGCAGCTTTTCGCGCTGCGGCGTGTCCACGCCATAAAAACAGGGCCAGGCGGTCGGGGGCGATGCAATTCGGAAATGCACCTCGGCCGCGCCCGCATCAAGGATCATCTCCTTGATCTTGCGCGACGTGGTGCCGCGCACAACCGAATCGTCCACCAGGATGACCCGCTTGCCCCTGATCAGCGCACGGTTCACGTTGAGCTTCAGACGCACGCCCATGTTGCGGATCTGTTCCGTCGGCTCGATGAAGGTACGTCCCATGTACTGGTTGCGCACAATCCCCATCCCATAGGGAATCCCGGATTCATGGGCATACCCGATGGCCGCAGGGGTGCCGCTGTCGGGCACCGGACACACAAGGTCGGCATCGACCGGCGTCTCGCGCGCCAGTTCCACACCGATCTGGCGCCGGGTCTCATAGACCGACCGATTGCCGATGATTGAATCGGGACGCGAGAAATAGACATGTTCGAAGATGCAGAAACGGGATTTCTGCGGCCGGAAGGGGCGCAGGGATTCGACACCTTCCTCGGCGGTGATCACCACCATCTCGCCCGGATCGATCTCGCGGACATATTCGGCACCGATGATGTCAAGGCCGCAGGTCTCAGAGCTCAGCACCCAGCCGTCGGCGATCTTGCCCAGCACCAGCGGGCGCACACCCAGCGGGTCGCGCACGCCGATCAGCTTGGACCGGGTCATGGCGATGACGCTGAATGCGCCTTCGACGCGGCGCAGGGCATCCTCCATCCGTTCGGGGATGTTGCGCTGAAGCGAGCGGGCCATGAGATGAATGATACATTCGCTGTCCGAGGACGACTGGAAGATCGATCCGCGATCGATCAGCTCGCGCCGCAGGGCATCGGCATTGGTGATGTTGCCATTATGGGCGATGGCGGCGCCGCCCATCGAGAATTCGCCAAAGAACGGCTGCACATCCCGGATCTGCGTCGGTCCCTTGGACCCGGCGGTCGAATATCGGACGTGGCCGATGGCGATGGGCCCGGGCAGCGTCTGCATCAGCGATTGGGATGTGAAGTTATCGCGCACATATCCGAACCGGCGGGCAGAGTTGAAACCGTGGTCCGCGTCGTGGCTCACGATCCCCCCGGCTTCCTGTCCCCTGTGCTGCAAGGCGTGCAGTCCAAGGGCAACAAAATTCGCGGCATCGGCGACGCCGACCACGCCGAAAATGCCACATTCTTCCCTCAACTTGTCATCGTCGAAGGGGTGGGCGGGAGGCATCTGCAAATTCAAGGGGCAGCTCCGAATCCAGTGCGGGAGGTGTTGGGCACCTATAGGCTCTTGTTACCTATGTGTCACGGAAGGATCGCAGTACAAGTGCTGCACTGCAACATTTCGGGATCAGGCATATCTGCAATGACGTCAGAACCTGCGTATCTGCCGCGCAAGATTGCCGTTCCGGCACGCGCGCAGCATGTCTCAGGCGTCGCTCGGGCCGGGCACATCGCAGACACCGACCAGATCCTCGTACTGGTTTGTGATCCAGCCCAGTGCCAGTTCCGGGTTCTGTTCCTCGATCTTCGCGGTGAAGCGGGTAAAGACCGCCGCCGACCGGCTGTCGTCGATCATCGGCACATCCTGTGCCGTCAGCACGGTGTCGTAGACAAAGAAGGCGACCGCCACCAGCAGCACGCCGCGCGCCACGCCGAACAGGAACCCGAGCCCCTGATCGACACCCCCCAGCGCGGACCGCTGCACAAGCGATGAAAAAAGCGGCGTGAAGAAGGACACGATAATCAGCGCCAGCGCAAAGACTGCGGCAAAGGCGGCGATAATGCTGAGTTCACAACTGTCGGACAGGAACTCACCGACCACCGGCAGTTCCTTGACCAACGGCTGAACCTGAGGCGCGAACAGGAAGGCAAGAAAGGCCGCAGCGACCCATCCGGCGATGGCCATCGCCTCGCGCACAATGCCGCGCGAATAGGCCAGAAGAGCCGAAAGCACGATGATGACGGCGACAACGCCATCCACAACTGTAAAACCATCCATCGGCGTCCTGCCTCTTTCCTTTTGCGGCGCTTAACCGGCGCCGAACAGATCGCCCACGAAGGCCGTCAGATCGCCCATCTGCTGGAGCGTCATTCCCGGGGTCTCACCCGTCTTGCCGCCTGCGGGCGCGATGGCGCAGGTGAAACCAAGTTTCTGCGCCTCTTTCAACCTGTTTTCGGTCTGGCTGACCGGTCTTAGTGCCCCCGAAAGGCTGATTTCCCCAAAAACCACCGTTTCCGGCGGCAACGCGACATCTTCGCGGGCGGAAAGCAGCGCGGCGGCCACGGCCAGATCGGCGGCGGGTTCACTGATCTTCATGCCCCCGGCGACGTTCAGGTATACATCAAGGCCCGCAAAGGGGATGCCGCAGCGCGCCTCGAGCACGGCGAGAATCATCGCCAGCCGCCCGCCGTCCCATCCGACGACCGTGCGGCGCGGCTGGCTGTGGGGCGTGGGCGCCACCAGCGCCTGCAATTCGCACAGCACTGGCCGCGTTCCCTCGATCCCGGCAAAGACCACTGATCCGGGGCTGGGCGTGCCGCGTTCGGACAGGAACAGCGCCGAGGGGTTGGTGACTTCTGCCAGACCGGCGCCGGTCATCTCGAACACGCCGATCTCGTCCGCTGGGCCAAAGCGGTTCTTGACCGCGCGCAGGATTCGGAACTGGTGGCCGCGCTCGCCCTCGAAATACAGCACCGTGTCGACCATGTGTTCGACCACGCGCGGCCCAGCGATCTGCCCGTCCTTGGTGACATGGCCGACCAGGATCACCGACATGCCGGATCGCTTGGCAAAGGATGTCAGCTCGTGCGCCGCCGCACGCACCTGAGACACAGAGCCAGGGGCGCTTTCGACATTGTCCGCCCACATGGTCTGGATCGAATCGATGATGGCAAGGTTGGGACGCTCCTGTTCCAGCGTGGTCAGGATGTCGCGCAGGTTGGTTTCCGCCGCCAGTTTCACCGGCGCATCGGCAAGGCCAAGCCGTTGCGCGCGCATGCGCACCTGCGCGCTGGCCTCTTCGCCGCTGGCATAGATCACCTTAAGCCCGGCGCGGGCGAACATCGCGGCGCCCTGCAACAGCAGCGTGGATTTGCCGATGCCCGGATCGCCCCCCACCAGAATGGCCGAGGCTGGAACGAGTCCGCCCCCCAGTACCCGGTCAAGCTCGGACAACCCGCTGGCGACGCGGGGCGGGGCGGGTTCGGTGCTGGACAGGTCCGACAGCGGCACGGCGCGGCCCCGGCTGCCGCCAAGCGTCTTTTTCGCGGGACCGGCCCGGGACAGTGGCGCCTCTTCGGAAATGGTGTTCCACGCGCCACAGGATTCGCACCGACCCGCCCATTTGGTGGTGGCGTTGCCGCAGGCGGCGCAGACAAAATTGGCAGAGGCTTTGGCCATGACGATCTTGTGGCCCAAGGGCGCGGGTATCGCAAGGGCTTGTGTCATCGCGGCGTTCCCGGGGCGGGGTGGCGGCGATCTCTTCCGCCCGGCGACCTGCCAGAGCTGCGCCGATATGGTCGTCGGTCTGGGCCACGCCCTTCAGGCCGACGTGAAACCGGCGGTGCGAACCCTCAACTCATCACAATTATGCCACATGTCTGAAAATCACGTGCTGAATGTTCAGGCTAAATTCGGATCTGTGTCGCCTTGTGATCAATCGCCCCCTTGCCGGGGCATTGTTTCCGGATCGGCACTGCCAGGGGCGTTGTACGTGGTCCACAGGCTCAGCCCAAGCGACAGCAGCACGCACAGGCTCATCAGATACAGACCCCACGCCACTTCGATCCGGCCAATGCCGATGCCTTTGGACAGCGTGATGTAAAGCGCGACAAGAAACATATCCGCCATGGCCAGCTTGCCCATCAGTGTCAGAACGGGCAGGGCGCGCCGGGTCAACAGGCCGAACTGCACCAGCGCAAGTCCAAGCGTCTTGAGATAGGGCGCGACCAGGGCAAAGACGATCACCACAAGGGCCAGAAATACATCCTCGGCCCAAAGCGCCTGTATCCCGGTCAAGACCGAGATCTCCGACAACCTGAACAGCGGCAGCAGGCCCGCCCGCAGCAGCGGCGCGCTCCAGGCAACGGGGTAGAGGATCAGCAGGGACAGGTTGAGCCAGCGCATACCGGACCTTTCGGGCAAGGGTCGCTCAGACCAGACTGGCAGCCCAGAGGCCGAGCAGGCCCAGAACAAGGACGCTGCCCAGCCAGTCAAGCACGGCCAGCCTGCGCCCCGGCGCCCATGCAGAGGCAAGGAACAGCGCCGCCATCACCACCAGCACGCTCAGCCCCTGACCATGGGCGAGGATGCGTCCGGCGGGTCCGTACCACCCTTGCCCGGTCAGCCCGAGCGCCGGGGCAAAGGTTGTCACGACGATGGCGGCGCCCAGCAGCACGGCCAGCCCCGCAAGCAGCCGGCTTGGCCCGCGCGCCGTGAAGCAGCGGACCAGTGCGAGGATGAGCAGAAGTTCGGGAAAGACGAAGCGCTTGACAAAGATCAGCGCGATCAGAAGGGGACTGGGTTCGAAGAAAGTCATGACACAGGGCTTTCGTCAGGGGACAGGGCAGAGGTTATTGGGCAGTAGGGGCTGGACAGAGGTGACTGGGAAGAGGTGACTGGGCAAAGGGAACAGGGCCAAGGCAGCGCAAGCTCAGGCTCAAGCTCCGGTGTGGCGCCGCGTATAACGCCCTCCCAGTGCGGTCAGTATTTCGTATCCGATGGTGCCTGCGGCATCGGCCAGCGTGTCGATGCCCTGCTGCGCGCCCATGAGGTCCAGCGCCTCGGGCGCGTCCTTCAGGTGGGTCACGTCCACGCCGATCAGATCCATCGAGATTCGCCCGAGGATCTTGCACCGGGTGTCACCGTGATACACATGCGCCTTCGGACCCATCGCCCGGATGATGCCATCGGCATAACCCGCCGCGATGGTGGCCACGCGGGCAGGTCGCCGCGCCACCCAGGAATTGCCGTAACCCACGCTTTCGCCCGCATCGACGTCGCGGACCTGGATCACCGGGATGGACAGGTGCGCCACGGGCCGGGCCGCATCGAAAGGCTGGCCACCATAAAGTCCGATGCCGGGCCGCGTCACGTCGAAATGATAGTCCCGCCCCAACAGGATGCCCCCCGTCGCCGCCAGTGACCGGGGCGCCTCGATCCCGTCGGTCATCGCACGGAAGATGCGCAGCTGGTGGGCGTTCATCGGATGGTCAGGCGTGTCGGCGCAGGCCAGATGGCTCATCACCAGCGTCGGTTTCTGCGCCAGCGCCACCTCGCGCAGCGCCGACCACTCGTCCGGTTCCATCCCCAGCCGGTTCATGCCGGAATCAAGCTGGATGCCGAAGGCATGGCCGGGCAGCGCCTCGACATGGCGCAGCATCTGGTCGATCGAATTGATCATCGGCGTCAGCCGCGCGGCCCTGATCGTCGGCGCGTCGCCCGCCATGTGGCCGGAAAAGACGTTGATCTCGGGTTCCGGTCCCAGTGCCTCGCGCAAGGTCGTGCCTTCTTCGGCCAAAGCGACAAAGAAGCGTTTGACGCCTTCGCCCGCCAGCATCCGGGCCACGGGTACGATGCCCAGCCCATAGGCGTCCGCCTTCACCACGGCACCGGTTTCGGTGGCGCTGCGGGCGGACAGCGCGCGCCAGTTGTGGCGAAGTGCTGCAAGATCGACGGTCAGGACAGGTTGGGCCATGGCCTGTGTTTGGCACGATCCCCCCGCAGGTCAAGCGCAAAAACCGCGCCCTCCGGACGGCCCCGCGCCAGTCTGCGGTTGAGCAGCGCGTGCGGCAGGGATATGCCAGCCGAATGGACAAGCAAGATACAGATTTCGAAGCCGCGCTTCAGGCCCGCATCGACGCCAAGACCAAACCGCAGGGCGCCCTTGGCCGGATCGAGATGCTGGCGGCGCAGGTCGCCCGGCTTCAGCGGCGGCTCGACCCGGTGATGGAGCGCGGCGCACTGGTGTTGTTCGCCGCCGACCACGGCATTGCGGCAGAGGGGGTGTCGGCCTATCCGCCCGCCGTGACCCGGCAGATGGTGGCGAATTTCGCGGGTGGCGGTGCGGCTGCCAATGTCTTTGCCCGGACGAACGGCCTTGAGCTGAGCGTCGTGAATGCCGGTGTGTGCGGTGGCCCGTTCGGTATGACCGCGGTCATAGAACGCGCAGTTGCCGAAGGGACCGCGAATTTCCTGCACGGCCCGGCGATGGACCCGGCACAGAGGCAACAGGCGCTTGACACCGGTCGCGCGCTTGGGTCGGGCGGCCGCTTTGACGCGATGGCCTTCGGCGAGATGGGCATCGCCAACACCTCGTCCGCTTCGGTCATGGCACACAAGCTGACGGGGCTGCCGCTTGACGATCTCGTGGGGCGCGGCACCGGGCTGCAAGAGGCCGGGCTGGGGCACAAGCGTCGGGTGCTGGCACGCGCGGCTGCACGCACCGGGACACTGACGGCACCAGAGGTACTGGCCGAATACGGCGGATTCGAGACGGTGATGATGACAGGCGCCATGCTGGGCGCAGCCGCTGCCGGGCGCATCGTGCTGGTGGACGGCTTTATCGCAACGGTGGCGGCGCTTGCGGCCTGCGCGCTGGACCCTGCGGCGCGGTCGGCGATGGTGTTTGCGCATCTGTCGCCCGAAAAGGGCCATGTGGCAGTGCTGCAGTCGATGGACGCATACCCGCTGCTGCGGCTCGACATGCGGCTTGGCGAAGGGTCGGGCGCCGCTCTGGCCTGGCCGCTGCTGCGCGCTGCGGTGGCCATGCTGAACGAGATGGCAGAATTCGATGCGGCCGGCGTGTCGGGTCCGGCATGACCGATGGCGCTTCGCTGCGCGAAAGCCTGCGCACGGAATGGACGCTGTTCCTGCTGGCGTTACAGTTCCTGACCCGCCTGCCGGTGCCGCGCGACCTGCCGTTTTCGGATGACCTGCTGATCCGCGCCACGCGGTACTACCCGCTGGTCGGACTGCTGATCGGGTCGCTTGGCGCTGTGGTACTGGTGCTGGCGGCGCGCTGGCTGGCTCTGCCCGTCGCGGTGCTGCTTTCGCTTGCGGCGACGCTCGCCGCCACCGGGGCGTTCCACGAGGACGGGCTTGCCGATGCGGCGGACGGGCTTTGGGGCGGGCTGACGGTGGCGCGGCGGCTCGAGATCATGCGCGACAGCCGCATCGGCACCTATGGCGCGGTGACGCTTGGCACGGTACTGGCGCTCAAGGTCGCGCTGCTGGCCAGTCTGACCCCGGCACAGGCCGCCTGGGTGCTTCTGTTGGGCCATGCGCTGGGGCGCATGGCGGCGGTGCATGTGATCGCCACCACCCGATATGCCCGGGACGCCGGGGCCAAGTTCGTCGCACCCACCGTCACACCCGATGGCTACCGTCTGGCTCTGGCGATGTCGGTCGGGGTGCTGATGCTGGGCATCATGGCGCTCGGGACGGGGGCGGCCTTGTGCGGCCTTGTCCTGTGCATCCTGCTTGCGCAGGCCATGCGGCGGATCTGCCTCGACAAGATCGGCGGCTATACCGGCGACTGCCTTGGTGCAACCCAGCAACTGGGCGAACTGGGCATCTACCTCGGGGTGGCGCTGTGGCTCTGACGCTGGTGCGCCACACCCGCCCCGATGTAGCAGAAGGAGTCTGTTACGGACGCACGGATCTGGCCCTGGCCGCAGGGACCGAGGCCGCCTTTGCCGAAGTGCTTGCCGCGCTGGAGCCGCCGACAGTGGTGGTGTCGTCGCCGCTGCGGCGCTGTCGCCTCCTTGCGCAGCATATCGCCCGCGCCTGCGGCGTCGGTCTGACCCTGGATGCGGATTTCACCGAGATGGATTTCGGCACCTGGGAAGGTTTGCGGTGGGACGCCATCGGACCAGAGGCGCTGGATGCCTGGGCGGCGGACTTCCTGAGCTATGACGGTCATGGCGGCGAATCCGTGGCCCTGCTGCGCGACCGCGTGGCACGCGGACTCGCGGCCGCGCCGAACGGCGCGGTGATTGTCACCCATGCAGGCGTGATCAAGGCGGCGCTGGCCTTGCGCGGGGCGGCCGACGCCTGGGCGTACCGTCCGGCCTTTGGCATGCAGGTCCGCCTGTAACCGGCACCTTGGCCCAACACATTTTTTTTCTGCGAAAAAAATCACTCCTCGTCACTGCGCCCTGGATTTTTTTCTGCGAAAAAAATGTCGCCCCGTGTCACGACAACGGTCCGCAACAGCCGTCAAAAACTGCTGTCGCCGTTGGTCTGCCAGGGCTTCACGAGATTGCCAAAGCGGGTGAACTGGCCCTCGAATGACAGCTCCACCGTGCCGATGGGGCCATGGCGCTGCTTGCCGATGACAACTTCGGCCTTGCCGTGCAGACGTTCCATCTCTTCCTGCCACTGGGCCATCTTGTCCAGGTCGTGATCCCCGGGTTTTTCACGTTCCTTGTAGTACTCCTCGCGGAACACGAACATCACCACATCGGCGTCCTGCTCGATCGAGCCGGATTCGCGCAGGTCCGACAGTTGCGGGCGCTTGTCCTCGCGGGATTCGACCTGACGGCTCAGCTGCGACAGGGCGATGACCGGAATATGCAGTTCCTTGGCGATGGCCTTCAGACCCATGGTGATCTCGGAAATTTCGTTCACCCGGTTCTCGGACTTGCCGGTGCCGCGCACCAGTTGCAGATAATCCACAATCAGCAGATCAAGCCCATGCGTCCGCTTCAGGCGGCGCGCCCGTGCGGCCAGTTGCGAGATCGGCAGGGCGGGAGTGTCGTCGATATAAAGCGGACAGGCTTCAAGCAATTTGGCGGCATCGACAAAGCGGCGGAACTCGGCTTCTGTCATGTCGCCGCGGCGGATCTGTTCGCTGGGCACCTCGGATGCCTCGGACAGGATGCGCGCGGCCAGCTGCTCGGCGCTCATTTCCAGCGAATAGAAGCCGACCACGCCGCCTTCGATGGCGCCCAGGCTGCCGTCGGCCTTGGACCCGCGCTTGAAGGCCTTGGCGACATTGAAGGCGATGTTGGTGGCAAGCGAGGTCTTGCCCATCGACGGACGCCCCGCCAGGATCAGAAGGTCGGACGGGTGCAGGCCGCCCAGCTTCTTGTCCATGTCCACAAGGCCGGTGGATATCCCCGACAGCCCGCCGTCGCGCTGATAGGCGGCGTTGGCAACGTTGACCGCATCGGTCACGGCGCGCAGAAAGCTCTGGAAACCGCTTTCGGAATTGCCCTGCTCGGCCAGCTTGTAAAGCGCCTGCTCGGCCTCGACGATCTGTTCGCGCGGCTCGTTTGTGACATCGACCTTGGACGCCTTGGCACTGATATCGCGGCCCAGCGCGATCAGGTCACGCCGGATCGCGAGGTCATAGATCATCTGCGCATAGTCGCGCACCGCATAAGAACTGACCGCAGCACCTGCGAGCCGCGCCAGATAGGCAGGCCCGCCAAGTTCCTTGAGCCCCTCGTCATCCTCCATGAACGCCTTGAGCGTCACCGGACTGGCAAGGTTGTTCTTGGCGATGCGTGCGGCGGCAATGTCATAGATGCGCGCATGCACGGGGTCGTAAAAATGCTGGGCCGAGATGATCGAGGCGACACGGTCGTAGATGTCGTTGTTGGTCAGGATCGCCCCCAGAAGCTGCTGTTCGGCCTCGATGGAATGCGGCATGGTCTCCGGGGCCTCGATCTCGGCTCCGGTCGGATTGAATGCGGTGATTTCGTTCATGTCCTGTCCCTGCATGCTGCTCGTGATCCGCGCGCCGGTTCTCCGGTCTCGCGTGTCGGGTCGTCATATCGAAAACCGCCGCAAACCCCTAGTGCAACAAGTCTGTGGACAAGTGCGGGAAAAGGCGGCAGCGCGCCGATGTTCTGAAAGTTGGTTCAGCATAGTGTATGCTGCCACGTCCTGTCTACCATATGCAGAGATAGCTCGCGATTCTTTGCGGCGAATTATCCACAGTGGCGCCAGAGATTTATTTCTTGTTGAGTTCCCGCCACTTGTCCGGATCGCTTAGAAAAAGCTCGACCGCGGCCAGGGTTTCAGCATCGAACGTGCCTTGCGCGCGGGCCTCGGCGAGCACGTCCCACCAAGTGCACAGATGGTGCAGCGTGATGCCATGCGCGCCGAGCGTCGGGATCGTTTCCGGGAAGATACCGTAATAGAAGATGACCGCCGTATGTTCGCAGGTGGCGCCGGTGTCGCGGATCGCATGCACAAAGCTGAGCTTTGAGCCGCCGTCGGTGGTCAGGTCCTCGACCAGCAGCACGCGCTGCCCTTCGCTCATCGCGCCCTCGATCCGGGCATTGCGACCGTACCCCTTGGGCTTTTTGCGCACATAGGTCATGGGCAGTGCCATGCGTTCGGCCACAAGTGCGGCAAAGGGGATGCCGGCGGTTTCGCCGCCCGCCACGTTGTCAAATGCCTCGAACCCGGCGTCGCGCAGCACCTTGGCGGTCAGGAAATCCATCAGCGTCGCGCGGATGCGCGGGAACGAGATCAGCTTGCGGCAGTCGATGTAGACCGGAGAGTGCAGGCCGGAGGCAAAGACAAAAGGCTCGCGCGCATTGAAATGCACGGCCTTGATCTCCAGCAGCATCCGCGCGGTCAGGCGCGCCATCTCTTCGTTCGTGGGGGCGGTGGTGGGGATCATCGGGCGGGCCTCTCGGGGTGGGTCAGTGCATCGCGTCCAAAGCACGCGTCGTCGCGATCAGGGGTCGACACGCCAATGCAGGGGAAAACCGGGGTCGAAAACGGTCACTGTATCGGCCCCTGCATGAATTTTGGGCGGATAGGCGACCGGCGCGCCCCGCGTCAGGGTCAGGCTGCCCGCGTTCACCGGCAGGCCGTAGAAGGCGGGGCCGTTCAGCGATGTAAACGCCTCGAGCCGGTCCAGCGCGCCGTCCTGTTCGAACACTTCGGCCAGGATCGACATCGTGTTTGTAGCGGTAAAGCAGCCGGCACAGCCGCAGCCGGTTTCCTTGAGCGCGTCCACATGCGGCGCCGAATCCGTACCCAGGAAATAGCTCGGATCGCCCGAGGTCGCTGCGGCGCGTAGTGCCAGGCGGTGTTCCTCGCGCTTGGCCACCGGCAGGCAATAATAATGCGGGCGGATGCCACCGACAAGAAGGTGGTTGCGATTGATCACCAGGTGATGCGTGGTGATCGTGGCGGCCAGCGTGTCGCCGCCCTCGCGGGCATAATCGACGCCCTGTGACGTGGTGATATGTTCCATCACCACGCGCAGGCCGGGCGTCGCGCGGCGGATCGGATCAAGCACGCGGTCGATGAACACCGCCTCGCGGTCGAAGATGTCGACGCTGGGGTCCGTCACCTCGCCATGCATGCACAGCGGCAGGCCGATCTCGGCCATGTGCTCCAGCACCGGGCGGACCTTGTCGAAATCCGAAACACCCGAGGCCGAATTCGTTGTGGCCCCGGCGGGATAGAGCTTTACCGCCTTGACCAGCCCTGCGGCGTGGGCCGCAGCGACATCCGCCGGATCCGTCTCTTCGGTCAGATAAAGCGTCATCAGCGGCTCGAAGTCGGCGCCATCGGGCAGGGCGGCCAGGATGCGGTCACGATAGGCTGCGGCCTGTGCGCCGGTCACCACGGGCGGCACGAGGTTGGGCATGATGATCGCGCGGGCGAAATGGCGGGCGGATTCGGGAACCACTGCGCGCAGCATGTCGCCGTCGCGCAGGTGCAGATGCCAGTCGTCAGGACGGCGCAGTGTCAGGCTTTGTGTCATGAGCGCCGCGTTAGCACGGCAGGCGCCCACCGCGCCAGCGGATTTACGCCCCGCGGGCTGGTGGATTTACGCCCTGCGAGCCAGCGGACTTGTGCCTTGCGGGCTGGCGGATTTGCGCCCCGCGGGCCGACGGATTTGCAGCCTTCGCGCTGACTACTCACCACCGCCCGGCGGGAAACAGTTCAACTGTCGGCAAGGATGCGTGTGGACCTGCGCGCCGCGCGCAGCGCCTCGAGCTTGCGGCGGAAACGCGGCGCCTGCATCCGGCCGACCACATTCTCGCACAGGATCTCGGCCAGTCCGAACCGCCCGTCCGATTCCAGCCGTGTCAGCAGTTTGCGCAGATAGGGCGGATGGTCCCGCCGCATCCGCATCAGCCGCGAAAACGTCTGCACATCCAGACTGCCCTCGGCCACCGCGCTCAGCAGAGGCAGGATCAGGTCGAGTTCCAGCATGTCCCCCAGCAGCGCGCTGCCCATGAAGGGCATACGCAACCGCGTGACGTTGGGCCGGTGGAACAGCGCCGCGTGCATCGCATCCAGCGGTTCGCGCGGGTCGTAAAGGACAAAGGCATGGTCGGCCGCATCCAGCATCTCGGGCGCATAGCCGTAGCGGTCAGTAAAACACAGCCGCCGCCTGTCGGCAAAACGTTCATCCCATTCGGCCAGCCGCGGGTCCAGTGTTGCCTGAGGCTGAAGCACCAGCACCCGTGCCCCCGGGCAGGCCACCGAAAACGCCGCAGCAGCATAGCCGCAAGGCCCGGCGCCAAAGAACACCACCCGTTCGAAATCGTCGAAGAACCCGTCGTCGTTCAGCTGGTCGAAGAATTCGTAGACTTCCGCATCCCGAAACCATGTGTCCCGGTCCGACATCACAGCAAGGTGCGACCATCCCAATTCGCGCATGAATTCCAGCCCGTTGGGCGCGCCATCTTCGGACAGGGCCTGGATGGCGGGAAAGGATTCGAAGGTGACCAGCAGCGTGTCGCCATCTTCAACGAACAGGGCCGCATGTGACTGTCCCAGCGGTTCAAGGAAACCATGGGCGTCGCCCAGTTCCTGAAGGCCGCTCAGCCAGTCGGCGTAAGGCAGCCCGACAAGGTCGAGCGCAAGGGGGTCCGGGGTGTCCTGCATCACGGCGAGTCCTAACAACGGTGTGTGCCGCTTGGTCAGAGGCAACATTTGCGGACAGACTACCCAAATAATGGGGCAAAATTGTGCCAAATCATGGGTAACAAGACGCGCTTGCACCTTGCCCGCCGCTCTGGCCGTTGGCCTGGGTGTCACCCTGACCGGTCGTCGCGGCGGGCCGGCGTCGCATGGCGCATCAGGGCACGGGCGGAACGCGCGGACACCGGCCGCGATGGCGGCGTCATCAGCAACCGCCCGAACAGGGCGCGGAACGGTTCCTGCGCCATCAGCACCTCGAACCGGGCCTTTCGCCAAGCCACCGCGCTGGCGTGCAGCGCGGCAAGGGTGTCGGCGGCGGCAAATTCCGCGCGCTTGTGTGCCGTCGGCGCCGCAAGCGCCACAATCGAAGGATCGGGATCGACGGCAAAATTGCGCTCGACCCAGTAATCCATGCCAAGCATCTGGTCGGCATGCACCGCACGCCCCCGGTCGGCCTTGAGCACGAAGCTTTCCATCGCGCCCAGCGCATAGTCCGCCAGGTCAGCGTGATCGCGGTGGCGTCGGGCAGGGCGGCGATCAGCGCGTGCAGGGTGTGGTCGCCAACATGGACGTTGACGAATTCGTCGATGTCCAGCGGCAGCACCCAGTCGGCAGCGGCCAGCAGCGGTGTATCGGCGGCGCGGTTCAGCCCGGTGAACTGCACGCCGGCCCGGTCGTAGGGGCCATCGTTGCGGATATGCGTGACATGGCCCAGCACGGCCAGCCGGTCCAGCATCGCATCGCTGCCATCGTCGTAATCGTTGGACAGGACCAGCACATGGCTGACACCGCACGCCAGATGATGCGCCAGCCAGTCCAGCAGGAAGGCGCCTTCGTTGCGCACGCACAGGATGGCAAGGATGTTCACGACCCTGCCAGTGATAGTGTCCCACGGCATGGTGTAAGAACGCCGACCTTCGGAAAGGCCCAGGTTCTGATCAGGACGCCACAGCGGGCAACCTGACGTTGGGATTGTCGTTCACGCGGGCGAGAGTTTCAAGACTCATGTACCGGCGCGCGACCGTCCATTCGTCGTTGGTCTCCAGCATGATTGCCCCAACAAGCCGGATGATGGCGTCATCGTTGGGGAAGATACCGACGACGTCG
>JAGXGV010000116.1 GCA_024636635.1 Puniceibacterium sp. | reverse complement strand
TCGATGGCGATCTGATCCGCGCCTTCGGGCCGGGCCACGTGATCCTGGTTGACAGTTCGCAGATAACCGGATCGAATGTGTTCGACCTCGAGGATGGTGAAGCCGTCACTGTCCACAATGTCATAATGCACGCGCTGGTCGACGGTTATGCCTACAGCATAGCGGATCGGCGGGTCCTAAGCCCGGAAGATCTGCGGGCCGGAAACCTGGAGCATTCAATTGCATATACTTGAACACCGTGCGCTGCGTGGTCCCAACTACTACAGTCGCTATCAGGCGATCTTCATGCGCCTCGACATCGCCGAACTGGAAGATCGCCCAAGCGACAAGGTGCCGGGCATCGCGGATGCACTGAACGGCCTGATTCCCACGATCTACGATCACCGCTGTTCCGTCGGAACCGCGGGCGGATTTCTGCAACGGGTGAGCAGCGGCACCTGGGCGGGTCACATGGTCGAACATGTGGCGCTGGAACTTCAGAACATGATCGGCTTTTCGGTCGGCTACGGCAAGACCGTCGACAGCTATGAAAAGGGTATCTACAACATCGTCTTCCGCTACCGGGACGAGGCCAGCGGCCTGGCCGCCGGCGAGGCGGCGGTGGACATCGTACAGAAACTTTACGATGGCGCAGAGGTCGATCTGGCCCCCATCATCGCCCATCTGAAAAAAGTGCGCGATGCCAATGCGCTTGGCCCCTCGACCGGGTCCATCGTCAATGCCGCGCGCGAGCGCAACATTCCCGCCTACAACCTGACCAGCGGCACAAGCTATACCCAGCTTGGCCAGGGCATCCGGCAAAGGCGGTTCCAGGCGACGGTGACGGACGCCAGCGGCATCATCGGCCATTCGATCGCCGACGACAAGGAATGGACCAAGCAGATCCTTGACGAATCCGGCGTGCCGGTGCCGCGAGGACAGGTCTGCTATTCCTTCGAAGAGGCGCAGCAGGCCGCCGCCTGGATCGGCTGGCCGGTGGTGACAAAGCCGCTGTCGGGCAACCACGGGCGCGGCGTCACCACCGACATCGCCAATGCCGACGACTTGCAGGCCGGATTCGACGCCGCCCTTGCGCGCGTGCGCGACGATTCCGGCGCGGTGATCGTCGAAAGCTACATCAAGGGCGAAGATCACCGCATGCTGGTGATCGGCGGTAAGCTGGTCGCCGCCGCGCGCCGACGCCCGGCCCATGTGACCGGCGACGGCAGCCAAACGATCCAGCAGCTGATCGACGTCGAAAATTCCGATCCGCGCCGTGGTGTCGGACATGAAAACCTGCTGACCCAGATCCATGTCGACGTTCAGACGGAACGGATGCTGGACCAGGCGGGCCACACGCTTGACACGGTTCTGCCAAAGGGCGAAATCGCCTACCTCAAATCCACCGCCAACATCTCGACCGGGGGCACCGCGACCGATCTGACGGACGAGGTCCACCCCGAGGTCAAGTTCGCGATGGAGCGTATCGGACGACTGGTCGGCCTTGATATCATCGGCATCGACCTGCTGGCCGAAAACCTGTCCGTGCCGCTGGACCAGCAATCGGCGGGTGTGGTCGAGGTGAACGCCGGCCCCGGTTTCCGGATGCACATGGCCCCCACCCACGGTAGCCCCCGCCCCGTTGGCGAAAATGTGGTCGAGATGCTGTTCCCCGACCCCACCGACAACGGCCGCATCCCGATCACCGCCATCACGGGCACCAACGGCAAGACCACGACCACGCGTCTGACCACGCACATCCTGCGCCAGGCCGGCCATTCGGTCGGCATGGGCTGCACCGGCACGGTCGAGATCGACAACAACGTGATCCTGCGCGGCGACTATTCCGGCCCGGCGGCGGCGCAGGCCGTCCTGCGCGAACCCACCGTGGAACACGCCGTGCTTGAGGTTGCGCGCGGCGGCATCATGCGCCGCGGCCTTGGCTTTGACGAATGTGACGTCGGCGTGCTGCTTAACATCGCGTCGGATCATCTGGGCGAACGCGACATCCACACGCTTGACGAACTGGCGCGCTGCAAGACCGTGGTTGTGGACGCGGTGAAAAAGGACGGCGGATTCTGCGTGCTGAACGCCGACGACCCGCTGGTGATGGAGCATGGCACCTACTGGGCGCGGGGCGAAATCATCTATTTCACCATGAACCCCGACAATCCGGCCTTGGCCGGGCATCTCGCGGACCTTGGCATGGTGCTGACCGTCCGACAGGGCAAGATCGTCCTGCGGCGCGGCAAGGTCACCGTCGAGATCGTCGAGGTGAACGACGTGCCCATCGCCTTTGAAGGCCATGCGCCCTTCAACGTGCAGAACGCCATGGCTGCGGCGGCGGCAGCCATCGCCCACGGGGTCGAGATCGACGATATCCGCGCCGGGCTGCTGACCTTCCACCCGACGCCGGCGCAAATGCCGGGCCGTACCAACTACTTCGAGGCGGACGGCGTGAAATGCCTGATCGACTACGGCCATAACGTGCCCGCGCTGATCGCGCTGCAACCGCTGGTCAGCGGGCTTGCCACCCAGCGCAAGATCGCTGTCGCCACCGCCCCCGGCAACCGCCGGGACGAGGATCTGGCGGCGCTTGGCGCGCAACTCGCCCGGATGTGCGATCTGGTCCACGTCTATGAAACCGACGCCCGCGGACGCGAACCGGGCGAGACGGCAAAGCTGATCCACGACGGCGCCGTTTCGGCCGGGACCGGCGCGCAGGTCGAAATGATCATGAGCGAACAGGAGGCCGTGGCCAAGGCCATCGGCCTGGCAAAGCCGGGCGATTTCCTGCTGCTGCTGGTCGACGACATCGAGGGCACGACAGAGCGGCTCAAGGGGCGGACCTATTCCTCTCAGGCAGAGATCGCCCAGGCCTGAACGCACCACAATGACCGACGGTGCGGACGGCGGCCCCGATGTGCGGGGCCGCCCGGACCGCACCCCACCGGAAGGACAGAGCATGACCAGAAACGTATTCGTCATCGGGTTGAACGACCTGAACGCCGACCGGCTGAGGCGCCTGCGCGGGGTCGGGGATGTGGTGTTTCACCCGCTCCTGACTCCGGCGCAGGTGTCAGAGACGCAGGATTTCGACATCCCCGCCATGCTGGCCGAGGCAGAGGAGACGCTGGATGCCTTTGACGGGTCCATCGACGCCATCGTCGGCTACATCGACTTTCCCGTTTCCACCATGCTGCCGCTGCTGTGCAAGAAATACGGCACACCCAATGCGTCGCTCGAAAGCCTGCTGAAATGCGAGCACAAGTTCTGGTCGCGCAAGGTCATGGCCGAGGTGATCCCCGACCACATCCCGAAATTCACCGCCTTCGATCCCTTTGACGACGACGCCCTGTCCCGCATAGGCGAGGCCGACCTGCGCTTTCCCTTTTTCGTGAAGCCGATCAAATCCTCGGGGTCGCGGCTGGGCTTCCGCATCGATTCCCCCGAGGATTTCGACTACGCCACCCAAAAGCTGCGCGCCGAGATCCGCTCGATCGGGGAACCCTTCGACCATGTGCTGGCCCAGGCCGACATGCCCGACGACATCCGCGCGGTCGAAGGCCATTACTGCATGGCCGAACAGGTCATCGGCGGGCGGCAATGTACGGTCGAAGGCTATGTTTATAACGGCGAAGTCGTGCCCTACGGTACGGTCGATTCTATCCGCTATCCCCAGGTGCTGAGCTTTTTCTACTATCTCTACCCCTCGACCCTGCCCACGCGCATCCAGGACACGATGAATGACATCACCCGCAGGATCATGGCCCACATCGGTTATGACAATGCAGGCTTCAACATCGAATATTACTGGGACGAGGTGTCCAACAAGATCTGGCTGCTCGAAATCAACACCCGTATTGCACAGTCACATTGCGACCTGTTCGAGATGGTCGACGGCGTGAGCCACCAGCAGGTCACTATCGACCTCGGCCTTGGGCGGCGCCCCGACATGCCGCAGGGCGAAGGCCCCCAGAACGTGGCGGGCGAATTCTTCTACCGGGTGTTCTTCAACGATGCCACGGTTTCCCGCGTGCCCTCGAAGGCGGAAATCGCGGTGGCAGAGGAACAGGTCGACGGCACCCGCATCAGTTCCTATGCAAGCCGGAATTCAAGGCTGTCCGAACTGCCCGAACAGGATGCCTACAGCTTTGCCGTCGCCTCGGTCTGGATGGGGGCCAGCAAGCAGTCCAAGCTGCTGTGGAACTATGAACAGGTGATGAAAAAGCTGAACTACGAATTCACAGACATCGTGGAATAGTCCGCTCGCGGCTGGACTTCCCACGGCCCGGGTCCGATACCGGCTGCCTAAAACCCTTCTTTGACCGGAACGAGTGACCCCATGAAGATCGAAACGCCCTTGCCCTGCCCCGTGCGGGAACTTGAACATGTCGAGATCGCGATGCGTGACGGCACGCGCCTTGCCGCGCGGATCTGGATGCCCGAGGACGCCGGGGCCGCGCCCGTCCCGGCGATCCTCGAATACATCCCCTACCGCAAGAACGACAAGACACTGGAACGCGACCACGCCCGCGCGCCCTGGATGGCGGCGCAGGGCTATGCCTATGTGCGCGTCGATCTGCGCGGCACCGGCGATTCCGAAGGCGTGATGGTGGACGAATACACCCCGACCGAATTGCAGGACGGCTGTGACGTGATTGCCTGGATCGCGGATCAGGGCTGGTGTGACGGCGGCGTCGGGATCGTCGGGATTTCCTGGGGCGGTTTCAACGGACTGCAACTGGCCGCCCTGCGCCCCCCCGCGCTGAAGGCGGTTGTGACGATCTGTTCCACCGACGACCGCTATGCCGACGACATCCACTACATGGGCGGCGCGCTGCTGGGTGACCACCTGTCCTGGGCCTCGGTGATGTTCGGCATCAATACCTTGCCCCCCGACCCCACCCATGTGGGGGATCGCTGGCGCGCGATGTGGGAGGAACGGCTGGACGGTTCGGGCCTGTGGCTTGAGAAATGGCTGCGCCACCAGACCCGCGACGATTTCTGGAAACACGGTTCCGTGTGCGAGAATTTTGCGGATATCACCGTGCCGGTCTATGCGGTCAGCGGCTGGGCCGACGGCTATTGCCGGTCCGTGTTCCGACTGGTCGAAAACCTGCCCGGCCCCGTCAAGGGCATCGTCGGTCCCTGGTCGCACAGATACCCCCATCTGGGCGCCCCCGGCCCCGCCATCGACTGGCTGACAGAAGAAACCCGCTGGTGGGATCACTGGCTGAAGGGACACGCGACCGGCATCATGGACGAACCGCCGCTGCGGTTGTATCTTCAGGACCACGCCGCACCACAAAGCCACTATGCCCACCGCGATGGGCGCTGGATCACCGAACCGGCCTGGCCTTCGCCCAATGTCACCCGCACCGCGCTGGCGCTTGGCGCGGACGGGCGTCTTGGCGGACAGGGCGACGCCGCGCTGTCCATCCGCTCGCCGCTCTGGGTCGGCACGCAGGCGGGCAAATGGTGTTCCTACGCCCATGCCGGCGATCAGCCGGGCGATCAGCGCCGCGAAGATGCCGGCAGCCTTGTCTTTGACACCGCCCCGCTTGAGGCCGATCTGGACATCGCTGGCGATGCCTGCCTGATCCTGACCTTGCAGGTCGACCGCCCGGTGGCGCAGGTTGCCGCGCGGCTGGTGGACGTAGCCCCCGACGGCGCGGCGACGCGGGTCAGCTATGGCCTTCTCAACCTCACGCACCACGACAGCCACGAACACCCCGAACCGCTGGACCCCGGACGCACCTATACCGTCGAGGTGCCGTTCAAGCATGTCGCCCAGACCTTTCGCGCCGGTCACCGCATCCGCCTGGCCCTGTCGACCAGTTACTTTCCCATCGCCTGGACGACACCGGAACCGGTCACGCTGACTGTTCACACCGGCCAGTCCCACCTTGACCTGCCGGTGCGCGGTACCGACGACACCGCCGTGCGCGACCTTGGCACGCCGCGCGCCGGTATGCCGCTGGACGTGACCTATTCAGAGTCGCCGCAGGCGGAATGGACAGTGACCGAGGATCGCGACACCGGGCGCATCACCATCGAAACCCGCGACCACGAAGGTGGGGCGCACATCGACACGCACGGCTTTTACCATTCCGCCGAGGGGCAGGAACGCTATAGCCTGTCGCCCGACGATCCGACATCGGCCGAGGGAGAGGTGAGCTGGACCCACGTCATGCGCCGCGACGGATGGTCCGTCCGCACGCTGACCACGACCCGGCTGACCGCCGACAGCGACTCTTTTCGCATCACGGCCCGGTTGCAGGCGTGGGAGGGCGACACCCGGATACGGGACCGGGACTGGGACGTGACGATCCCGCGCACCCTGGTCTGAACGGGCCTGCGGACAGGGGTACGGCCGACAGCGTGGCGTCTGTACCCCGCCCGCGCCTTGACCAAAGAACGCGCGTCCGGAGGCAAACGGCGGCGTTCAAAGTCCTTTTGCCACCAATGGCTTGCAACACCCCGCGGGTCTGCCGCGCGGCACCGGTTCCGGTCCGGACCAGCCGCCACCGATGGGTGCGACACCAAAGGCCCAAGCTCACGCAACAACCATACCGCGTCATACCGCCCAACAACTCCCCCCGAATCAACCCGGTTGCGCCTGATTCGACGGCGACCGCGCTGGTAGATCCACTTCGCTGAATTCTCAAGCAAAGATTAATATTGACTCCCGGCCAGAGCGCCCGGACCCTAGGGGCATCCTCTGGCGGGGTTTTGCCCTGTCAAATGCAACGAAGCGTTCCGCCCCGTCTTTAGGGGCGCTGATGTTCGAACCAGGGAGAAGAAACCCATGACCTACCGCAACCTGATCACGGCAAGTGCGCTTGCCCTTATTGCCGGTGCCAGTGCCGCCAGCGCGGATACCTGGCGCTATGCGTTCGAAGAGGCGATGGAAGAGGTACAGGGCAAGTTTGCCCAGAAGTTCAAGGAAGAGATCGAGGCCAATTCCGATCACGAGATCCAGCTTTTCCCCTTTGGCACGCTGGGCGAATCCGCCGACACGATGGAACAGGCGCAATCCGGCATCCTGCAATTCGTCGACCAGTCACCCGGCTTTACCGGCGCGCTGATCCCCGAGGCGCAGGTGTTCTTTGTCCCCTACCTGCTGCCACAGGACGAAGAGCAGCTGGCCAGCTTCTTCAAGAACTCCAAGGCGATCAACGAGATGTTTCCGCCGCTCTACGAAGAACAGGGCCTCAAGCTGCTGACCATGTTCCCCGAGGGCGAGGTCATGATGACCACAACCGAACCGGTGACAGAACCTACGGATCTGAACGAGGTCAAGTTCCGCGTGATGACCAACCCGCTGCTGGTAGAAAGCTACCAGGCGTTCGGCGCGACACCGACACCCCTGCCCTGGGGCGAGGTTTACGGCGCGCTCCAGACCGGCATCATCCAGGGTCAGGAAAACCCGGCCTTCTTCATCGAATCAACCAAGATGTATGAAGTGACCGATCACATCACCCGGCTGGGCCACAACAACTTCACCACCGCGGTGATGGCCAACCTCGATTTCTACGAGGGTCTGGGCGAAGAGGATCAGACGCTGATCGACGACGCCATAAATGTCGCTTTTGACTACATCATCGAATATCAGCAGGGCCTGACCGAAGAGTCGCTTGAAAAGATCATGGAGGCCAAGCCTTCGATGACCATCACCACGCTGACCGAAAAACAGCGCCAGCCGTTCATGGAAACGGCCGATGACGTCGAGGCCGAATTCCTCGAGATCGGCGGCGATCAGGCGCAGGAGATCCTCGACCAGCTGAAGGCCGACCTCGAAGCCGCAGCCGCCGAAAGCTGACCGGCACAGCGTCGCGTTCTGGCTTTCAGGGTCGGGCCGCCGTCGGGCGGCCCGACCCGGGGCAGCATTGCCTTCCCGACCCCATCCATTTCCCGAACTCATCCTTTTCCAGAACTCATCAAGGACAGCGACCATGAAGCCAGACCAGGATCATCGATCCACGCGCGATCCGGACATGGCTGCCGCGGCCCAGGTGGCCGTGCCCGATGACGACATCGACGATTCCCGGTACGTCTCGGGCCTGCCCGGCTTTCTGGGCGTGATCGATGTGGCCGTCGCCCGGATCGAGGCGATCCTGCTGGCAACCGGTGTGCTGCTCATGGCGCTGAACACCATGGCCAACGTGTTCGGCCGCTTCCTGCTGGGCCAGAGCATTTTTTTCAGCGAGGAGTTGAACCGCGCGCTGATCATCCTGATCACTTTTGCCGGCATCTCCTATGCCGCGCGACACGGGCGGCATATCCGCATGTCGGCCATTTTCGATGCGCTGACGCCCGCTTTGCGCAAACCGCTGATGATCGTGATTGCCCTGGTGACTGCGGCCACGATGTTCCTGCTGACCTGGTATTCGGTGGAATACGTGATGACGCAGGCGTCGCGCGGGCGGTTGCTTCCGTCGCTTCAGATCCCGGTCTGGTGGATCATCGTCTGGGTGCCGCTGGGGTTCTTCCTGACCGGGGTGCAATACACTCTGACTGCGATCAAGAACATCATCGACAAGGACATCTGGCTGTCGACCAGCACGATGGAAGGCTACGACAACACTGCCGAAGAAGAGGTCTGAGCCATGAGCACGATGATTTTCGGCACGATGATCTTCCTTCTGCTGCTGGGCTTTCCGATGATGATCCCGCTGATTGCGGGGTCGCTGATCGGCTTTGTCGGCCTGTTTGGCGGCTTCGGGCAGCTTGACACGATGGTGCAGCAGATCCTGGGCGGCATCCGTCCGGCCAGCCTGATTGCGGTGCCGATGTTCATCTTTGCCGCCGACATCATGACGCGCGGCCAGTCCGCCAGCCGGCTGATCGACCTTGTCATGGCCTTTGTCGGCCATCTCAAGGGCGGTCTTGCCGTGTCCACCGCCACGGCCTGCACGCTGTTCGGCGCGGTGTCCGGTTCGACGCAGGCAACGGTTGTTGCCGTGAGCGGGCCGCTGCGCCCAAGAATGCTGAAGGCGGGCTACAAGGACAGCTTCGTGCTGGCGCTGATCGTGAACGCATCCGACATCGCCTTTCTGATCCCGCCATCCATCGGCATGATCATCTACGGCGTCGTGTCCGGCACCTCGATTTCGGAACTGTTCATCGCGGGAATCGGGCCGGGCCTGCTGATCCTGTTCATGTTCTCGGTCTATTCCTACATCTACGCAAAACGCCACAACGTCCCGACCGAGGCGAAATTCACCTGGGCCGAACGTGGCCGTGCCGTGCGGCGCGCGCTCTGGCCGCTGGGCTTTCCGGTGATCATCGTGGGCGGCATCTACGGCGGCATCTTTTCCCCGACCGAGGCAGCGGCGGCCTGCGTCCTCTACGCGCTGATCCTGGAAATGATCGTCTTCCGCGAGATGAGCCTGAAACAGCTCTACGCCACCGCCAAATCCACCGGCCTGATCACGGCGGTGGTGTTCATCCTTGTCGGCGCCGGGGCGGCGTTTTCCTATGTCATCAGTTTTGCGCAGATCCCGCAAGAGATCCTTGGCGCCATCGGCATCGACGAGATGGGGCAATACGGCATCCTGTTCACCATCTCGATCGCCTTCTTCATCGGCTGCATGTTCGTCGATCCGATCGTCGTCATCCTGATCCTTGTCCCGATCTTCGCGCCGGTGGTGAATGCGTCGGGGCTCGACCCGGTGCTTGTGGGCACGATCATCACGCTTCAGGTCGCCATCGGCAGCGCCACGCCCCCCTTCGGCTGCGACATCTTCACCGCCATCGCCGTGTTCAAGCGGCCCTATGCCGAAGTGATCCGGGGCACGCCGCCATTCATCTTCATGCTGCTGTCGGTGGCGGTGTTGCTGATCTTCTTTCCGCAGATCGCGCTGTTCCTGCGCGACCTCGCGTTTGCAAAATGAGCAGGGGAGCCAATGTTCAATACCATCCTCGCCGCATATGACGGTTCCAACGGCGCCTGGGCCGCGCTGGAAAAGGCCGCCGAACTTGCGCTCCTGACCGATGCCGAAATCGTCGTTCTGACCGTGTACCGGCATCACTCGATGCTCGAGGCGTCGCTGTCCATGATGCGCGGCGGGGGCGAGCCAAACCGCAACCTCGACGACGTGATGCGCAAGGTGTCGCGCGACGCCGCAGAAGAGGCCAAGGCCCGCGCCACCGAACGTGGCGTGCGCCGTGTCAGCGCCTTCATCAAAAGCGGACCTTCGGCGCGCACCATCGTCACCTTCGCAGCCGAAAAACAATGCGATCTGATCGTGCTCGGCTCGCGCGGGCTGGGGTCGTCCGAAGGCTACATGCTGGGATCGGTCAGCCACAAGGTGACCAGTCTGACGGACATTCCGGTACTGGTGATCTGACGCCCGGCCCCTCGGCCACATGCTCCATGCCGGGGCCGGTTGCGGCCCTCTCGGCCGCGTGCCCGGATTTATGACCGCGGTCATAAACTTCGCCACCACACCGATCGCGGTGGGCCTGATCGCAAAGGCGGCTGTCTTTAGAATGTAAAATCGTCAGAGCCAAGCTGCCGCACGGATATGTCGTCGATTCGTATCGAACCGGCGTCAAAATGCAGCCAGACGTGGCTGCCCCCCTTTTGCGCCAATGTCGCAATATGCACTCACACCATCTTGTTCTTTGCCCTGCGGGGGCGGCCGTGACGCACTGCGGCCCAAAGGCACAAGGCTCCGTCCCGCTTCTTCTTTTCAAAAATACCCATATCGCCTGCATCCCCGCAGGCGCGACGTCAGCCGAACAGGTCGCTCTGTCCGGCCGGTTTGGGCATCGGCAACCCCAGATGGTCCCATGCCTTCTGCGCCAGCATCCGCCCGCGCGGCGTGCGCTGGATCAGCCCCTGCTGAAGCAGGAAAGGTTCGATCACTTCCTCCAGCGCATCGCGGCTTTCGGACAGCGCCGCGCTCAGGGTTTCGATCCCAACCGGACCCCCGGCATAATTCTCGGCGATGAGCGTCAGATAGCGCCGGTCGGCCCCATCCAGCCCCAGATGGTCCACGCCCAGCCGCGTCAGCGACGAATCGGCAAGGTCCTTGGTCACCACCCCATCCCCTTCGACCACGGCGAAATCCACCACGCGGCGCAGCAGGCGGCCCGCGATGCGCGGGGTGCCGCGCGCCCGGCGCGCGATCTCGCGGGCGCCACCATCTTCGGCCGGCACGCCCAGCTTGATCGCGTTGCGCGTGACGATCAAATGCAACTCCTCGACCGTGTAGAACTCGAGCCGGGTGGGAATCCCGAACCGGTCGCGCAGCGGCGTGGTCAGCAGCCCCAGCCGCGTCGTCGCCCCGACCAGCGTGAAGGGCTGCAATTCTATCCGCACCGTGCGCGCCGCAGGCCCTTCGCCGATCACCAGATCCAGCTCGTAATCCTCAAGCGCGGGATACAGCACCTCTTCGACCGCCGGATTCAGCCGATGGATCTCGTCGATGAACAGCACATCGCGCGATTCGAGATTGGTCAGAATCGCCGCCAGATCGCCGGCCTTGGCCAGCACGGGGCCCGATGTCATGCGGAATCCGACGCCCAGTTCGCGCGCCATGATCTGCGCCAGCGTCGTCTTGCCCAGCCCCGGCGGGCCGTGGAACAGCGTGTGATCCATCGCCTCGCCGCGCATCCGGGCGGACTGGATGAACACCCGCAGGTTCGCCTTGGCTTCGGCCTGCCCGACAAAGTCGTCCAGCATCTGCGGGCGCAGGGCGCGGTCAAAATCCTCGGGCTGCGGGTCGGGACGCAGGGTCTGATCAGGCTGCATGGCTCACTCCGGTGCCATCACAGGGACCGCGAGGGCCTTGGCAGATACGCTCCATGTTCATCCCTTCGGCGCCAGCAGCCGCAGGGCGGCCCGGATCAGCTCGGAGGTGCCCGCCTCCGGCAGGTCGCCCGCCGCCTGCGCAACTGCGCCTGCCGCTTCGCCCATGCCATAGCCCAGGTTGCCCAGCGCCGAAAGGGCCTCGGCCTGCGCCGAGGGTGCCGCGCGGGGCGCCGGGGCGGCCTGTGGCCCGGGTATGATGCCCTCGATCACTTCGCCGATGTCCTGCGCGGGCGACGGCGCCACCGCCGCCCCCATCGCCATCACCACCGGCGCCTTGTCCTTCAGTTCCAGAACCACGCGCTGCGCCGTCTTGGGGCCGATCCCCCTCGCCGCCTTCACGGCATTGATGTCGCCCAGCGCAATGGCCCGGCTCACCCCGTCCGGACCGAGCGTTCCGAGTATGGCAAGCGACGCCTTCGCGCCCACCCCCTGCACCGTCATCAGCAACCGGTGCCATTCCTTTTCCACCAGCGACAGAAACCCGAAAAGCTGCAAGAGATCCTCGCGGACCAGCAGATCGGTGAACAACGCTGCCGCCTCTCCGGGTCCAGGCAGGGCCGCCAGCGTTCGGTCCGAACAATAGACGATGTATCCAACCCCGCGCACGTCGATCAGGACGTGATCCTCGCCCTTGTATTCCACACGTCCGGCGATGCGTCCGATCATGCGCGCAACTCCCGCAGGGCGGGCACGCGGGCGTGGTGTGCATGGCAGATCGCGATTGCCAGCGCATCCGCCGCGTCGGGTCCGTGGATTTCTGCGTCCTTCAGTTGCATCTGCACCATGTGCAGCACCTGCGCCTTGTCCGCGTGCCCCACGCCCACCACCGTCTTCTTGACCTTGTTGGGTGCGTATTCCCCGACCTCAAGGCCAAACTGCGCCGGCACCAGCAGCGCAATCGCCCGCGCCTGCCCCAGTTTCAGCGTCGCGACAGCATCCTTGTTCACGAATGTCAGCTCGACCGCCGCCACTTCTGGTGCATAACGGCGCAGAACCTCGGTCAGCTGGAAATGCAGCGACAGCAGGCGCGGCGCAAGTTCGGGACCGGCGCTGGTGCACACTCCGTTGGCCACGTGCCGCAGCCGACTGCCGTCGACGTCGATCACGCCCCAGCCGAGGTTGCGCAACCCCGGATCAATGCCCAATACCCGCATGCCTGCCGCCTCTTGTTGTTTTGCCGACACGGTTAGCACGAAACGCGAACATGCGCCAAGCCCTGTTGCAGTCGTCCCCGACAGGACGGATTTCGGGACAGACCCGGGTGCAAGGGCTGAAATCGTCTGTATACATCCGTTGTGCGACAAGCGTGGCGTCCTGATTTTCGTAAACATTACGGTAAGTTAACAGCAGATACAGTCATGCAGCCATTGCATGTGACCCATGCAGTGATGGCCTCTTGTTTGTTTTCAGAACGCCTACTAGATGAGCGGTAACAAAACGTATTGCCCGCTTTATGAGAAGGATCAAAACAATGGCTGCTTTTGACACGACGCGCCCGATGGGCACATTTGGCCATGCTGGTCTGATCGGAAACATCTTCGTATCCGCACTCGATACGCCGCGCAGCCGGTCGGGTACAACCTTCGGTGGCCAGATCTCTGGCCTTGTCGCATCGGCTTTCGGTGCGGTCAGCGCCTGGAACGATGCCCGCATCACCCGCAAGAGCCTGTCGCGCCTGTCGGACCGCGAGCTTGACGATATCGGCCTGACCCGTGCCGACATCGAAACGGTTTCCCGCTACTGACATCTGTCTGTCGGGCAACACGATAAGGCCGCGTTCCGACACCGGAACGCGGCCTTATTTGCGTTTGCGCGTATCGCTGCGCCAAACCGGACCAGGCAAAAAAAACACGCCGCCCGCGGGGGCGACGTGCAGCTACCATTTACATCACAAAACCTTACCGCCGGTTTCCGCCCTCAGCCAAAGATCGGCGCGACGTTTGTCAGGCTCCAGACAGTCAGCGGATCTATCTGCATCAGCCAGGCGCCGAACCTTTCGATCCCGCCGCCCTGTCCAAGCGTGTCGACACGGGTGATGTAGTCGTCCTCGCCAAGCTTGAGCAACAGGAGGGTCTTGAACCCGACAAATCCCGCCACGAACAAAAACAAGGTTCCAAAGGACAGCCGGGGAAGGTGGCGCATCGGCTGGTGTTCGATCAGACCGTTCTTGCCAAGCTTGGTCACATATCCGCGTGCCAGTCTCTGGTGCTTTCTGGTGATCGACTTATGGCGTTTCTCGAAATTGCGGATAGCGTTGTCCATAGCGGCCTCAAAACCTACACCCGGCCCCCAACCGACAAACAATTTGTATCCGCGAAATGTGGCGACTTTTAGGCAGTTCTGTCCAGTTTGAGCGAATTGGGCATCAAATTGTGCAACAATATGTCAGCCTTTTTGCAGGGTGAGCGTGGTCCACTCGCCTATCTCTTGACGCTTGGTAAGGCCAATACCGTTTTGCATGTACTCAGATATGACGTCGTCAGCCTGTTCGTTAAGAATTCCTGAAAGAATCGCATATCCGCCGGGGGTAAGATGACGCGCCATCTCTGGAGCAAGTTCGATCAGGGGTGCCTTGAGAATGTTGGCAAAGACCAGATCGAAAGGCGCAGCCGCCGCAAGATCCGGATGGGCGAAACCGGCGGCTTCGACACATTTCACGCGTCCGGTCAGACCATTTGCGGACACATTTGCCTCGGCCACCTCGACCGCCACTTCGTCGATGTCGCTTGCCAGCACTGTGCCGGGCCAGATCCGCGCGGCCCCCATCGCCAGAACCGCCGTGCCGCAACCGACGTCCACGACGCTGTGCCCGACAAAGCCGTCGGTCGCCAGAGCATCCAGCGCCCGCAGACAGCCCAGCGTCGTGCCGTGGTGCCCGGTGCCAAAAGCCATCGCCGCCTCGATCAGCAGCGGCTCGCACCCTTCGGGCACCTTGTCCGCATCGTGGCTGCCATAGACAAAGAACCGCCCCGCCGCGACCGGAACCAGTTCGCGGCGCACCTTGGCCACCCAGTCGGTTTCGGGGATCTCGGACACCGCAAAGGGCCGTGCGCCATAGGCTGCCGCCAGCAGCGCAAGTTCGGTGTCGTCTGGCTGCGCCTCGAAATAGCCGCCGACCTCCCACAGGCCCGATCCGTCCTCAATCTCGAAGACGCCGACGCCGGTGGGTTCTGGCCAGAGCACTTCCATCGCCTCGCCCAGAGCCTCTGCCGCATCCTTGCCCGCCAGGGTTGTGAGTGCCGTAAAGGTTGTCATAGCTGCGCCTTTTCCCCCCGTTAAGGGTACAAATTTCCGGTGCGGTCGATCAGCCGCCATATCTCGGACCGGGTTTACACTTGGAACAGGGCGCGCCGCAAGCCATCGCCAATGCGATCACATGACCCGAAATCTGCGGTCCTGCCTCATGGCGCGGGTGATCCTGTTCTGGCAACGCCATCCCGGTACCGTCCTGTGCGGCCAGCTGATCCGGGGCGCGGGCCATTGCAAAGCCCCACTGACAAGGTTGCGCGCCGCAGCAGACCAGCCCCCTTGCGGCTGGCGGCGCGGTATGACCAATTGTGCCTGTTCCCGCCTCAAACCCTGAACGGCAAGACTGCGCATATGACAACAATGGCCCGATCCGGAACCCATCTGACCGTGCTTGCGGTACTGGGTCTGACCCATCTGCTGAACGACCTGATGCAATCGCTGATCCCGGCAGCCTATCCGATCCTGAAACAGGCTTATGCGCTGGATTTTATCCAGATCGGCATGATCACCCTGACCTTTCAGGTGGCGGGGGCCATGTTGCAACCGGTCATCGGCATGGTGACGGACCGCCATCCCGCGCCCTATTCCCCTGTGGTGGGCATGATGTTCACCCTGTCCGGGCTGGTCTGCCTGGCCTTCGCGCTCAGCTACGCGATGATCCTTGTCTCGGTCGCGCTGATCGGCATCGGATCGTCAATCTTCCACCCCGAAGCGACGCGGATGGCGCGCTATGCCGCCGGCGGGCGACAGGGCCTTGCGCAGGGCATCTTTCAGGTCGGCGGGCAGGCCGGTGGCGCGCTTGGACCGGTGTTCGCCGCGCTGATCATCGTGCCCTGGGGCCAGCCGAGCCTGGCCTGGTTCGCGCTCATCGCCCTGCTGGCGATGATGCTGCTGACCTGGATCGGCAGCAAGCAGCGCCAGATCAGCGCCGAATTCGCCGCAATGCGCGCCCGGCGCAAGAAGGATGTTGACACGCCCCGACATGCCCCGATGACCATCGGCATCGGCCTTGTCGTGCTGACCCTGCTGATGTTCACCAAGAATGCCTACGGCGAAAGTTTCCGTTCGTTCTACACCTTTTACCTGATCGAACGCTTCGGCCTGACGATCCCGGCGTCGCAACTGATGCTGTTCGTGTTCCTGATGGCGTCGGCTGTGGGGGTTCTGATTGGCGGGGTCGTGGGCGACCGGATCGGACGCTACCGGATCATCTGGTTCTCGGTTCTGGGGCCGCTGCCGCTGACGCTGATGCTGCCTTATGTGGACCTGTTCTGGACCGGCATGCTGACGATCATGATCAACCTGATCATGGCCAGCGCCTTTGCGTCGATCCTGATCTATGCGATGGACCTGCTGCCCGACCGGATCGGGCTGATCGGCGGGCTGTTCTACGGGCTGAATTTCGGGCTTGGCGGTATCGCGGCGGCGTTGCTGGGCGTACTTGCCGAAAGCTACGGGGTCGAGACTGTGTACCGCATCTGTTCGTTCCTGCCTTTGGCGGGGCTGCTGGCCTGGTTCCTGCCAAGGATCGACAACTCATAGGGTGACGGGACGGCGGCGCGGACCGCCGCCGCCCCGTCAAAGCCTTAGTTGCGGATCTTCCAGCCGGATTTGAAGATCCACCAGATCGCGCCAAGGCACAGCCCGGTGAACACAGCGATGGCCAGCAGGCTGAGGCCGATGGGCACGTCCGCCATGCCGAAGAACGCCCAGCGGAAACCGGAAATCAGATAGACCACCGGGTTGAACAGCGCCACGGTCTGCCAGCCCTCGGGCAGCATCGAGATCGAATAGAACGACCCGCCCAGGAACACCAGCGGCGTGACAATCAGCAGCGGCACCAGTTGCAACTGTTCGAAATTTCCCGCCCAGATGCCAATGATGAAGCCGAACAGCGAAAGGCTGAGACAGGTCAGAACCATAAAGGCCAGCATGGCGATGGGGTGCTGGATGCTCAGATCAACAAACAGCGCCGCGGTGCCCAGGATCACCAGCCCGATGAACATCGCCTTGGTCGCCGCAGCGCCCACATAGCCCATCACGATCTCAAGGAAATTGATCGGCGCCGACAGCAGTTCGTAGATCGTGCCGATGAATTTCGGGAAGTAGATCCCGAACGAGGCGTTGGAAATCGCCTGAGTGATGACGCTGAGCATGATCAGACCGGGCACGATGAAGGCACCATAAGACACGCCCTCGACCTCTTCGATCCGGCTGCCGATGGCCGCACCGAAGACCACGAAGTACAATGAAGTGGATATGACCGGAGAAATGAAGCTCTGCATCAGCGTCCGGAAGAACCGCGCCATTTCAAAGATGTAGATCGCTTTGACCGCCTGCCAGTTCATGCTGCCGCCTCCGGTTCATGCACGAGGCCGACAAAGATATCCTCGAGCGAGTTCTGGCTGGTTTGCAGATCGCGCAGCACCAGACCTTCCTCGCTCATCGCCGCCATCAGCTTGGCGATGCCGGTCCGGTCCGCCCGCGTGTCATAGCGATAGATCAGCGATCCGCCGTCTTCGGCCAGTTCCAGATCGAAACCGTGCAGCGCCGGCGGGACCGTGGCAATCCGGTCCTGCAAATCGATACGCAGCTGCTTTTGCCCCATGCGGGTCATCAGAGCGTCCTTGTCCTCGACCAGCAGAAGCTTGCCGTTGTTGATGACGCCCACGCGGTCGGCGATGGCCTCGGCCTCTTCGATGTAATGCGTGGTCAGGATGATGGTGACGCCGTCGGCCTTCAGCCCGGCCACAATCTCCCACATGTCGCGGCGCAGTTCCACATCGACCCCGGCGGTCGGTTCGTCCAGGAACAGCACGCGCGGTTCGTGGCTCAGCGCCTTGGCGATCAGCACGCGCCGCTTCATGCCGCCCGACAGCGCGCGGATAGCGGTGTCCTTCTTGTCCCAAAGCGACAGCTGGCGCAGGATCTTTTCGATCAGGGTGTCGTCCTTTGGCTTGCCGAACAGCCCGCGCGAAAACCGCACCGTGCGCCAGACGGTTTCGAACGGTTCAAGGTTCACCTCTTGCGGGACCAGCCCGACAAGGCTGCGCGCGGCGCGAAAATCGCTGACCGTGTCGTGTCCACCCACCCGAATCGCCCCCGAGGATGGCCGCGAAATGCCGCAGATTGTCGAAATCAGGGTCGTCTTGCCCGCGCCGTTCGGTCCGAGAAGGGCAAGGATCTCGCCTTCCTCGATGTTCAGCGTGACACCCTTCAGGGCTGCGAACCCGCCGTCATAGACCTTTTTCACGTCTTCGATCTCAACGATAGCTGCCATTGTGCACCTCCAAGTTTGGCGCGCAATCTAGACTGAACGGTTCGGAACGCAATGTGCAAACCGGCAGACCCCCCTGTGCGCCGTGCATTTGCGCAGGGCCGTGGGACAGGACCGTGGGACGGCGGCGCCAGGCGGGATCAGGCCCCGCGCACAGTGTCGATCATCAGTTGCACATTCTCGGGGTCGGCGTCGGGCGTGATCCCGTGGCCAATGTTGAAGATATGCGGCCCCTTGGAAAACGCCTTCACCACGCGCCGTGTCTCGCTCACCAGCGCGTCCCCGCCGGTGACCATGTGCGACGAGGCAAGGTTGCCCTGCACGCAGCCCGCCACCTGCACATGTTCGGCGGCCCATTCCGGCGTCACCGAATCATCCACCGCCACGCAATCCGCCCCCGTCGCGGCGTGAAAGCCGACATACCCCTGCCCGGCCTGGCGCGGAAAGGCGATGACCGGAATACCCGGATGCCGCCGCTTGAGCGCCTCGGTGATGATGCGCGCCGGCTCTTGCGCGTATTTCACAAAATCCTCGCCTTTCAGCGATCCGGCCCAGCTGTCAAAGATCTTGACCACCTCGGCCCCGGCGTCGATCTGGCGCGACAGGTATTCGATGGTGCCTTCGGTGATCTTGCCCAGCAACTGTTCGAACAACGGCCTGTTGCCCTGCATCAGCGCATGGGCCGGTGCCTGATCCGGCGTGCCCTGCCCGGCGATCATGTAGGTCGCCACGGTCCAGGGCGCCCCGGCGAATCCGATCAGCGTTGTCTGTTCAGGCAATTCGCGGCGCACAATCCTGATCGTCTCGTAGATCGGTGCCAGCGTGTCGTCGATGGCATGTACGGGATTCAGCCGCGCAAAATCATCCTCGGACGTGATGGTGGACAGGCGCGGCCCTTCGCCGGTGACAAACCACAGATCCGCGCCCAGCGCCTGCGGCAGCAGAAGGATGTCGGCAAACAGGATGGCACCGTCGAATCCGTAGCGGCGGATCGGCTGCAACGTCACCTCGGCGGCCAGTTCCGGGTTATAGCACAGCGACAGGAAATCGCCGGCCTGGGCGCGCGTCGCCTTGTATTCGGGCAGATAGCGGCCGGCCTGGCGCATCATCCAGATGGGCGGCGTGGGCAGGGTTTCGCCGGCAAGTGCGCGCAGGATGGTCTTGGTCATTCGGATCTGTCCTCCTCGGTTTACAGGTTGGTCGGACGTCGGCACCGATATGTCAAGACACGAGGAGGATTGTCAGGGCAAGTTGACGCGGCTAAGCCTGTCGCCATGAGATCAGATTTACCCACACCCGCCGCCCCCCTGAAGATCGGCACCCGCGGATCGCCGCTGGCGCTGGCCCTGGCGAACGAGACCCGCGACCGGCTTGCCGAAGCCTTCGATCTGCCGCACGAGGCGTTTTCGATCGTCGTGATCAAGACCACCGGGGATCGCATCCTCGACCGTCCGCTGAAAGAGATCGGCGGCAAGGGCCTGTTCACCCGCGAGATAGAAGAGGCGCTGCTGTCGGGCGCCATCGACATCGCGGTCCATTCGATGAAGGACATGCCGGTGCTCCAGCCAGACGGGCTGACGCTCGACACCTATCTGCCGCGCGAGGATGTGCGCGACGCCTTCATCTCGCCCGAATTCGGCGGGATTGGGCAACTGGCGCCCGGCGCCGTGGTCGGCACTTCGTCGCTGCGCCGCCGCGCGCAATTGCTCAACCGGCGCCCGGATTTGGCGGTGGTGGAATTCCGCGGCAACATGCAGACCCGGCTGAAAAAGCTTGCCGACGGCGTGGCAAGCTGCACGTTCCTTGCCATGGCGGGCCTCAACCGGATGCGGATTCCGGATGTGCCGCACACCCCCATCGCCACCGACGACATGCTGCCCGCCGTGGCACAGGGCGCCATCGGCATCGAACGGCGCCAGGCGGATGACCGTGTGGCCGGGATGCTGGCGGCGATCCACCACACCCCCACCGGCCAGCGCCTTGCGGCGGAACGCGCGTTTCTGGCCGGTCTCGACGGATCCTGCGAGACGCCGATTGCCGGCCTTGCCGAACTTGACGGCACGTCCCTGATCCTGCGCGGCGAGGTGCTGCGCCCGGACGGGTCCGTTGCCCATGCCGGGCAGCGCGAAGGGGCGATCGCGGATGGCGCCGGGATGGGCCGCGACCTTGCGGCAGAACTTCTGGGCATCGCCGGACCGGGCTTTTTCGACTGGCACAGCGGCGCGCCCAAGGTCTGAACCGGCCCCGCAAGCGGCCGCGCCTTGGGCAGGCGGCGGCCCGGACCGGTGTTGGTGTTGGCACGAGCCGGATTCAGTCGGGAAAGACCTTGCCGGGGTTGAGGATGCCGCGCGGGTCCAGCGCGGCCTTGATCGCTTTCATCGCCGCCACCGCCACCTTGTCCTTGCGCCGCGCCATGCTGGGGCGTTTGGTCAGGCCGATGCCGTGTTCTGCGGAAAACGAACCGCCCAGCGCCAGCACCTCGTCCTCGACCGCCTCCATGATGGTGTCGCAATGCCCCGGGTCGGGGTCCGAGGGCCAGACGGTGTAATGCACGTTGCCGTCGCCCAGGTGCGATACCACCAGCAATACCGCGCCGGGGTCGAGTACGGCCAGACGTGCGCCCATCTGTTCGAGGAATACGGACACCTTGTCCACCGGCACGGCGATGTCGTTGTTGACCATTGGCGCGTGGCTCAGCGACAGCGGTCCCGCCGCCTCGCGCCGTGCCCAGATTTCGGCGCGCTGCGCCTCGTTCTGCGCCACCACCGCATCCAGCACCGCGCCGCTTTCCAGCATCCTGCCCAGCACGGATTCAAGATGCCCGACCAGCGGCACCACCCCGTCCGGTCCCGGTGCAGCGTCGCGTGGCGCAGAGGTTGCAACCTCGACCAGAACGGTGACTTCGTAGGGTTCGGCAAAGGGCGGGCGCGTGTCCGGAAATCGCCGGGCATATTCCTCAAGATAAAAGCGCGGCATGTATTCGAACGCCTCGACCGCGCCGCCGGTCGCCGCCTGAAGCGCGCGCAGCAGCGCGAGCGCGTCGTCAAGCGTGGGCACCGCCACCATCGCCGTCGCCGTGGCGACGGGTTTCGGCACCAGCTTCAGCACCGCCTGCGTGATCACGCCCAGCGTGCCCTCTGCCCCGATCATCAGGTGGCGCAGGTTCAGGCCCGAGTTGTCCTTGTGCAACTGCGACATCAGGTTCATCACCTGCCCATCCGCCATCACCACCTCGATCCCCAGCACCAGATCGCGTGTGTTGCCATGACGCAGCACGTTGGACCCGCCCGCATTGGTGCTCAGGAATCCGCCCACCATGCAGGAGCCGCGCGCGCCAAAGGTCAGCGGGAACACCAGATCCCGCTCCAGCACAGCGGTATGCAGCGCCGACAGGACCACGCCCGCCTCGACCACGGCAAGCCGCGCCTCTGGCCGGATCTCGCGTACCCGATTCATCCGGTCGAGCGACAGCATGATCGCGCCTTCGCCCACCGTGCCCCCGGCAAGGCCGGTGTTGCCCGACACAGGCACGACCGGCGTGCGCGTCCCATGCGCCAGTCGCATCACGACCGACACCTCTTCGGTCGACCTTGGCCGCACGACGCACAGCGGTGTCCAGTGATACGCGCCGGTCCAGTCCTGCGACCACGGCGCGGCATCGGCCCCGGTCAGCACCGCGCCGTCGCCCAGCGCACGCCGGAGCGTTGCGGTGATATCGGTCATTCCTTCGGTGCCCTGAACGTCAGCGAAGCCCAGAGCGATTCCCATTCATGACCCTCACCGGCCTCCGGATCGAGTTCGTTGAACACCACCGAATCCACCAGATATTCGTGCCCCGCCACAACCGGCAGGGTAACACGCCCCTGTGCGTCGGTGCGGTGAAAGCTCGAAACGCCGCGGGCCTTTTCGGGGGCCTTGTCGAACAGTTCGACCTGCACGTCCGCGCGGGGCTTGCCGTCATAAAGCACCTGGACGGTGAACCCGCCGGACAGGTCATCGATATAGGGGTTGGTTGCGGCCACGATTTCGGTCAGCAGGCCCATTTCGCGGTCGGCGCCTTCCGCCGCGCCAACGCCGATCAGGCTTTTGGCATAGCGGGTATAGCGTTCGCGCACCCTGTCCTGCGTCAACCCGCGTTCAAGGTGCCGCGCCTGTGCCCAGACAAGATCCTTGTGCTGCGTGAATTCGACGAAGGTGTCCCACTTGGGATAGGTCAGCGCATAGCCGCGCGTCACATGCACCACCACGGCCAGCCCTTCGCCAACGGCAGGCATGTTCAGCGCCGGACGGTCGCCCGCGCGCCCCTCGACAGGCAGGACCGTGGCACCCTGCGCAACCTCGAACCGGGTGAAATTGGCCGGGACATAGGGATAGGCCGCGCCTTCGAACCCCTCGCCAACCCGCAGGTCCGCAGCAAGCTCGGAACCCTCCGGCACCTGATAGCGCACCGGCGAGATCCAGAATTCATGCGACAGGGCAGGCCCCGCAGCGATCAGCGCCAGCGCGACGGTCGCGGCCCGGAACATGGGTTTCGCGGTGATCAAATGGCCGGCTCCGCCGCCTTGACCCTCTGGCGCTGCACGCCAAGGCCCGCAACACCCAGTTCCATCACATCGCCGGGTTTCAGATAGACCGGGGGCTTCATCCCCATCCCCACGCCGGGCGGGGTGCCGGTGGCGATCACGTCCCCGGGATGCAGCGACATGAACTGCGACAGATGCGCGATGATCTGCGCGACGGAAAAATGCATGGTTGCGGTGGTGCCGTCCTGCCGCCGCTCTCCGTTCACCGACAGCCAGAGCGCAAGGTTCTGCGGATCGCCGACTTCGTCCGGGGTGACCAGCCAGGGGCCGATGGGGCCGAAGGTGTCCGCCGACTTGCCCTTGACCCACTGTCCCGACCGGCGGATCTGGAAATCGCGCTCGCTCACGTCGTTTATGACGCAATAGCCGGCCACATGGTCCAGCGCCTGTTCTTCGCTGACGTATTTCGCGGTGGTGCCGATCACGACGCCCAGTTCGACCTCCCAGTCGGTGGCTTTCGAATTGCGCGGAATTTCCACGTCGTCATCGGGACCGATGATGCAGGATGTGGCCTTGGTGAACAGTATTGGCTCCTGCGGCAGATCCATGCCGGATTCCGCGGCGTGGTCGGCATAGTTCAGACCGATGGCAAGAAACTTGCCCACGGCCCCGACGCAGGGCCCGATGCGGGGCGTGCCGGTGACCAGCGGCAGATCCTCGGCGTTCAGCGCCGCCAGCGCGCCGAGGTTTTCGGGGCTCAGGAAAGGGCCGGACAGATCCTCGACATAGGCGGACAGGTCGCGCAGCCGATCGTCCGCGTCCAGCATCCCGGGCTTCTCAATCCCTGCGAGTCCGTATCTCAGAAATCTCATGCGCTTGGGGCTCCTTTACTGGGTTGCGTGCAATTGGTTGCGGGCACGGAGTTGCGTGCAATTGGTTGCGGGCAACACTAAACGGAAATGGCGCAACTTCAATCGGCGCAGCGACCGCCCGGGCGTCGGTTCACGCGCTGCGTTTAAGCCGATCCTCAAGCATCCTGGCATATTCCGCCGCGCGCAGCTGGAATTTCTTGGTCAGGTTGCCCCGGGCCAGCTTCATCGACTGCACCATCAGCCGCGCCGAAAGTGTCTTGGGTTGCAGATCGACCGCAACGCTGATCCGCGTGCGGCTGCGCGACAGCGCGACAAGATCCATCCGCGTCTGCGCCTCCAGCCCGGCCGAGACGGTCCGGAAGACCATCGCCTGCGGCGGCTCGTATTCCGTCAGCGTCACGACCGCTTCGCGCTTCTTGCCGCGGAACCTGAAGTCCGCATGCCATGTCGTGCCCACACCGGGCGTGTCGCCTGCGTCCTTGCGCTGCAGCTCGACGCCGTGGCGCATGATCGACCGTTCGATGGTCGCAAAATCGCTGACCTCGGCAAAGACCTGATCCAGTGGCGCCTCGATATCTTCGGTTGCGGTGAAATCCATAAAGCCCTTGCCCAATTTTCCGTTTCTTGTTTTCGCCTGCCCTTGCGGTGCAGTCTTGCCTCAATCCAGCGTATCCGCAAGCCAGTTGCGCAGCAGGAAATGGGCAATCGCACCCTTTCGGGCGGGCTGGATGTCCGGATGCTGCCCGGCAAAGGCGACGGCCAGTTCCTCGCGGGTGACCCAGCGCGCCTCTTCGATCTCGGTCGGGTCGATGGTGATCGCCTCGCTTTGAGCCTCGCCCCGGCAACCGATCATCAGCGACGCCGGAAACGGCCAGGGCTGGCTGGCCAGATACTCGACCGCGCCGACCTTGATCCCTGACTCTTCGAACACTTCGCGCCGCACTGCGGCCTCGATCGTCTCGCCGGGTTCGACAAAACCGGCAAGGCAGGAATACATGCCCTTCGGCCAACCGGGCGACCGGCCCAGAAGGACCGAATTTCCCCGCAGGATCAGCATGATCACAACCGGATCGGTGCGCGGGAAATGATGCGCCCCGCAAGCCGGGCAAATCCGCTGCCAGCCCGCCAGCGCCACGTCAGAGGCCACGCCGCAACGCGCGCAGAACCCGTGCCCGGCGTGCCAGCCGAAGATCGCCTTGGCGCTGGCCGCCAGTTCCGCGTCGCGCGGGGCCAGGGTGGTCATCAGACGGCGCAGTTCGGCAAATCTATGACCGCGGTCACAGGCGGGATGCACCTGTTCGCTGGCATCGGTGAACCCGCCAAGCTGGCTCAGGTCCTGGCCTTCCGGCGCCCAGGCGGAAATGTCGTGGGCAAAACGCACCGCGCCATCCTCGCGCCCCATCAGGATCGGCGCGGCGCGGCATTCGGCCAGCAGCGGATGCGTCAGGGGCAGCCGCACAAGGTCGGGCGCATCCGCGCTGCCCGTGACCAGCGGCTTGCCCCGCCAGAGCAGCACGGTGCGCGTGTCCGCAGCCTGCAACGCCGCTGCAAGGGCCGGAATATCGCCGCGCAGTTCGCCCGCCCGGTCAAACGCCGAACCGCCGAATGTCACCCTTTCTGCATGTCGCATGCCGTCCCCGCCTTTGCGTTGCTGTTGCGCAAATCCCATTGCACGTCGCCGGAGGCGTGGCAAATGGCTTTCAAAGTTGACAAAATTGCGGCATCGGCAATTAATCGCCGCAACTGAGAATTGTTTGCGTATCCGGTGTCTGGCCGAGGCTTTTAAAAAAGTAATCGTCTGACCCTGGGTCAGCAAAAATTGGTCACGGGAGTTCCAGATCTTGGTATTCTGCCCGGGGCAACGACCAGAGAGGCCGGCATGGCAGAGTCGCAGCATCACCCCGTCACCCGCCGCGCCTTTCTGGCGGTCACAGTTGCAGGCAGCGCCTTGATCGCAGTGCATCCCTACTCCGCATTCGCCGGTTCGGGTCAGGCCCATCTGCGGTTGCTGGAAACAACCGATCTGCATGTGCATGTCTTTCCCTACGACTACTACGCCGACACTGCCGTCGAAACCGTGGGGCTTGCCCGCACCGCAAGCATCATCAACCACATCCGGGCCGAAGCGGCGAACAGTCTGCTGCTGGACAACGGCGATTTCCTTCAGGGCAACCCGCTGGGCGACTACCTCGCCTACGAACGGGGGATGAAGGACGGCGATCTGCACCCGGTCATCGCCGCGATGAACACAGTGGGCTACGACGCCGCCACCATCGGCAACCACGAATTCAACTACGGCCTTGATTTCCTGATGAAGTCGGCCGCCGGGGCGCAGTTCCCCATCGTTCTTGCCAACATAGCGACACGTTCCGGCGCGGGCGCGCGCAATGACACCACCCTGTTCAGACCCTATACGATCCTTGACCGCACCGTGACCGACGGGGCCGGCAACAGCCATCCGATCCGGGTCGGCGTGATCGGCTTCACCCCGCCGCAGGTCATGAACTGGGACCGCAAGAACCTCGAAGGCAAGGTGACCGCCCGCGACATCGTGACCACCGCCGAAGCGTTTGTGCCCGAGATGAAGGAAGCGGGCTGCGACATCATCATCGCCCTGTCCCATTCCGGCATCGGGGCCGCGCAGGCCAGCGACGGGATGGAAAATGCCAGCGTGCCCGTTGCCGCCGTTGACGGGATCGACGCGGTGATGACCGGCCATTCCCATCTTGTCTTTCCCTCGCCCACCTTCGACGGTTTCGCGGGCGTCGACGTGGCAGGCGGCACGATCCACGGCAAGCCCGCCGTCATGGGCGGGTTCTGGGGCAGCCATCTGGGTGTCATCGACCTGTTGCTGGAACGCGACGGCAACCTGTGGCGCGTGCTGTCGACCACCTCCGAGGCGCGCCCCATATCGCAGCGCAACGAGGACCGTACGGTCACGGCGCTGGTGGACAGCGATGCCGCCGTGCTTGCCGCGACCGAACAGGCACATGCCGAAACGCTTGCCTACATCCGCCGCCCCGTGGGCAAGACCACGGCGCCGCTGCATTCCTATTTCGCGCTGGTGGCCGACGATCCCTCGGTCCAGATCGTGTCGATCGCCCAGACCTGGTACATCGCCCAGATGATGAGCGGCACAGAACACGAGGGCCTGCCGATCCTGTCCGCCGCGGCGCCCTTCAAGGCCGGCGGGCGGGGTGGCCCGGATTATTACACCGACGTTCCGGCGGGCGCTGTCGCGATCAAGAACGTCGCCGACCTTTATCTTTATCCCAACACCGTACGGGCGGTGAAAGTGAAAGGTGCCGAGCTGAAAGACTGGCTTGAACGCTCGGCCGGCATTTTCAACCAGGTGACGGCGGGCCGGGCCGATCAGACCCTGCTGAACCCGGATTTCCCAAGCTACAATTTCGATGTGATCGACGGGGTGAATTATCAGATCGACCTGTCGCAACCTTCGAAATTCGACCCCACGGGCAAGATCCTGAACCCCGAGGCGCAGCGGATCGTCAACCTTGCCCACAACGGCGCGCCGGTTGAACCCGCCCAAAGCTTTATCATTGCCACGAACAATTACCGCGCGGGCGGCGGCGGGGCCTTTCCCGGTGCGCTGGGTGACACCATCGTGTTCGAGGGGCCCGACACCAACCGCGACGTGATTGTGCGGTACATCGTGGAACAGGGCACCATCAACCCCTCGGCCAATGCCAACTGGTCGTTTGCGCCCCTGCCCGGCACCTCTGTCCTGTTCGAGACGGGACCAAAGGCGCGTGACTATGCCGACGGGATTGCGGGCCTCACGCTCGAGGATGCGGGCGACACCGCCGAAGGCTTTGCCCGGTTCCGCATCCTGCTTTAGCGTGTTTCGTTGAATTGAATTCATCTGCCACCCCGAAGGCGTTGGGAAACAAACGCTGCCCCGGGGAAGCCGTTGAATGCACTGAATCCGGTCAAACGCGACACGCTATGGAAAGGTCATCCTGCGGGCCGGAACCGCGGCCGTCTCGACTTTGTCCGGGGCGCATGATTTATGCATCCGGACAATTCGTTTCAAAGGATGCCCCATGCTGCGACTTCTCGTCCTGCTTATCGCTCTTGGCCTGTTGGGGGCCTGGCTGACCCGTCCGGACGAGGATCAGGCCCGCGCAGAGATGCGCGCCACGATCCTTGAGACACTCGCGACCCAGGATCTGGACGGGCAGGATGCCATCGGCGCCGCCGCACTCATGGGCTGCCGCCTGAACCCCGAAGGCTGTTACGACCTTATCCGCGCGGGACTGGACACAAACTTTGAGGACCGGATCTTCTACAGCGTGTTCAGCGTCGCGGGCTTCGACCGCCGCGCCACCTGTTACGGGGCGTTCACCACCTTTGCCTGCCCGGGCGGATTTGCGCCGCAATGACCGCCGCCCTGCCCTACAGCGCCGTGTTCTTCGACCTCGACGGCACGCTTATCGACACCGAACGGCTTGGCCTTGCCGCCGGCCAGGCCGCCCTTGCCGCGCTGGGCCACGACATCGAACCGGCGTTCCTGCACCAGCTGATCGGCAAGGACCGCGACAGCGGCGGCGCGATCCTGCGAACCCATATGCCGGATCTCGACCTCGACGCGCTCGATCATCACTGGAGCCTCGCGGCCAGCCGTCTCCAGCAGGAGGGGATCGAGCTCAAGCCCGGGGTCCGCAGCCTTCTGGACGACCTCGCGGCGCGCGCGCTGCCCTGTGCCATCGTCACGTCGTCGCAGGCACATTCGGCGCGGGAAAAGCTGTCGCTGTGCGGGCTTGATCATTATTTCACGACCGTGGTCACGGTCAACTGCGTCCAGCGCGCCAAACCCGCGCCCGACGCCTATCTGCTGGCGGCACGGCGTCTGGACGTGCCCCCCGCCCGCTGCCTCGTGTTCGAGGACAGCGACACCGGCGCCGAGGCGGCACATACAGCGGGCATGCGCGTGGTGCAGATCCCCGACATCCTGCCGACTGCCGGTCAACATGCGCATTACGTCGCGGCCAGCCTGCTTGACGGGGCCCGGGCCGCAGGTCTTTGGGCCAGTTTGCGCACCAAGACATTCGGGTAGTAGATCGAACGCTGCAAAGCATGAATGAGGCTTTCCAAGCGAAACACGCTGCAAGCCGGGTTGCGAATCCGGTTCGCATCTCTTATCTACTGACTTGAGGGGTTGGCGCGGGCAGGCGCCTCGCCAACCCGGTCAGATCCGGAAGGAAGCAGCCGTAACGAGCCCCGCTTGGGTCGTTGTCAACCTCTCACCCACGTTGCAGGCCGCACGGCGATATGCATGTGATGGCGGCAGTCGTATTAAACGCAGTTAATGCAGCGCTTTGCCTGATTGGGCCGTGCCCTGATAAATCGCACTCGGACGCGGGTGACATTTACGGCACGACCCTGGAAACCACACCTGAAAAAAACCCTGAAAACGTTACTCCGGACGCCGCATGAATACCGCAGGCGCGCGCACCGCAGCCATGGCCCAGGCCATCTGCGCCTCTGTCTCGATCGCGCAGGGACGCACATGCCGCAGGCGCGACAGCGCCTCGTCCGGTGCCTCGCCCGCCTCTATCATCAACCGCAGCGCCACCATGCCGGACCGCCCGCACCCGCCCCGGCAATGCACCAGCACGCGCCCGCCGCCTGCCAGCGCCCGCAGCACCTGGGTCGAGGTTGCGGGCCAGACTTTGGCGAAATCGGTGCCGGGGGCACTGAAATCCTCGACCGGCAGATGCATCCAGCGGGTGCCCATGTCCTGAAGCTGCGCACCCAGATGCCGCGCCACGGCCGAGATCATCTCAATCTCGGTGGTCAGCGAAATCGCGATCGACGGCGCCCAGCCCCGGATATGCTCAAGATCGCCACCATAATCGCCCGAGGCCCCCGGCATCGGCGCGATGGCAAGGATCCCGCCACCCACAGTCACCGCGTGGATTGCCGCCGTGGCCGTCACAACTCTGCCGCGCCAAAGGTGTCGCAGGACTGCATCTGCCCGCTTTCGTAGCCTTTGGCGAACCATGAAGACCGCTGTTCGGACGTGCCATGCGTGAAGGTGTGCGGCTGCGGCACACGGCCCGCCCGCTTTTGCAGGTAATCGTCGCCGATGCGCCGGGCGGCGGTCAGCGCCTCGTCCAGATCCCCGGGTTCCAGCATGCCCTCGACCGACTGCGCCCAGACGCCCGAAAGGCAGTCAGCCTGAAGTTCCAGCCGCACGGTCAGGGCGTTGGAGTCGGTTTCGGTCGCGGACTGCCGCATCTCGTTCATCTTGCCGAGTATTCCCAGTTCGTTCTGCACATGATGCGCCACCTCATGGGCGATCACATAGGCCGCTGCGAAATCGCCCTCGGCCCCGAGCTGTTGCTCAAGCATGGCGAAAAAGTCGGTGTCCAGATAGGCCTTGCTGTCCAGCGGGCAGTAGAACGGACCTGTCGCCCCGCTTGCCCCGCCGCAGGGCGATTGCGTGACCCCGGAATAAAGCACCATGACCGGCGGCGTATAATCGCTCCCGACCTGTTCGGGGAACACCTGGCCCCAGACCGTTTCGGTCGTGGCCAGCACGCGGGCGGTAAATTCCGCCGCCCGCTCTTCGGCGGGGCTGATGTCGCGGGGCGCGGAACTTTCCTGCGGCACCTGATTCAGGATCGGCGTGACATCGATGCCGGTGAAATAGCCGATCGCCAGAACCACAAGCAGTCCGACACCGCCGATCCCGGCCTTGCCGCCCCTGCCCATCCTGCGGCGGTCCTCTACGTTGCGACTGCCGCGCACTCCCCCAAGACGCATCCCGCTTCTCCCTGATCCGCCGACCCACGCGTGGCCGGTGCCCGCGATGATACACGTCCCGCATTTGCGGTAAACAGGAACCGGCGCGATCGCAGACCGGCAGCGGCTCCGCCCCCTTTGCCGCAGGCGGGAGTCCGGGGGCCAGAGACCGGGGGCCAGAGACCGGGGGGCCAGAGACCGGGAACCAGATGTCGCAGGGCGGACTTCGGGCCGGGCGCGCCTCAGACCACCTGCGCCGGATGCGTCTCTTCCCAGGCGCTCAGCAGGGCCGCGACATCCTCGCGCCCGGCCCTTTGAGCGGCATCCTGCGGCAGCGGCACATGCTGTTCCAGCACCAGTTCCAGACAGGTCAGGTGATCGCGTTCGGCCCGGGCCGGATGGTGCTGCGATCCGTGAATGATCGTGTCCAGCAGGGTGCCGCCGTAGCCGTTCACATGGCTCAGGTCCGGGCCAAGGGTCAGCAGATAGGCCAGCACCTCCGGCAGGCCTTCCCAGCCGGCCACCTGCACCGGCGTCAGCCCTTCGGAATCGGTGCCGTCATGTTCCATGCCCAGATCCACAAGCCGGCGGATATGCGCCAGCCGGTCCGGCAGGTGCATGACCTGCCGCAGAAGCGTTTGGTAGGCTTGGGGCAGCTTTTCGGGGTCGATGAGAACGCCGGGGCGCAGCGTGCCCTCTGCCGCCTGCGCCAGAAGCCTTTCTTCGTAACTCAGCGGCACGGCAAGGCCGCGCGCCTCGATCTCCTGCGCAAGCGCGCGGTTGCCGAAGACGCGGGCGCGGGAATAGGCGCTTACCCCGTCATGCAGGCGGGCCGGATCGGCCCCGTGATCCAGCAAAAGCTGCACCATGTCGGCGCCGACACCGCGCCGGGCTGCCTGATGCAGGGCGGGAACGACCCAGGGCTGCCCATCGCCGTCGGCGTCCGCGTCAAAATCGTCGGGCACTGCGCCGTGATCCAGCAGCAGACGCACCGCGCCCACATCGTCGAAATCCATCGCCCGCAGCAGCGCATTGGTGCCCCTCGGGTCCGCGCCGGACGACAGCAGCAGGCGCAGCCCGTCGTGATCGCCAAGTTCGGTCGCATGATAAAGCGATTCTCCGTCGTTCGGGTCGGCCCCCTGTTCAAGCAGCCAGCGCCCCAGCACCATATTTCCGGCATGGCCGATGGCACCGTACAACGCTGACAGCATGGTTTGCGACTCCGGCCCCTCCGGATAGCTGTCGTTCACATCCGCGCCCGCCGCGACCAGCGCCGCGGCCACGGCGATCATGTCCGACTCAAGCTCGGGGCGCTGCCGGAACCATCCGGAAAAGGCCAGGTGCAGGATTGGCCGACGCGTCCCGCAGGTCTGCACCGCCAGCCCAGGATCGCGGGCCAGCGCCGCCTCTACCGCCGCGCGGTCATAAAGCGCGCATTGCAGCCCGAACGAATCCTCAGCCAGATCCGGCGTGTCGGCCAGCAGTTGCGCAGCCACCCAGCCATGCCCGTGAAACAGCGCCTGGGTCAGACGCTGCTGACGCGCGGCACGGTCAAGGCCCCGAGTCTCGACCGCTAGCTTCAGCCGGGGCCAGCTTTCGAATCCATGCTCGCAGGCGATGACATGCAGATAATCGGCCTGTTGTAGCGCCGTCTGATCCCGGCCCGGCAAATGCGTCTTGATCCGCGCGCGCGCCTCGGGCGCAAGTGCGCCATCTGCGGTCTTCAGCGCCCTGGCGTCGCGGCGCAGGGAATCGAGCGTGAGATCGTCGGCAAGGGCCATGTCAGGTTCCTAATATCGCTGCCCGGGGCTCCGCTGCTGGCCCGGCACAGGAAGTCCCGGAAATTGCGGTCCTTCGTGTCGCAAGGCCGGTGAAGGGCGCCTGCCGCGGATCAGGTGGCCCCTGCCCCGGAACCTGTCGTCAACATAGGCCCTGCGCGCGGCGAGGCGCAAGCCCGCGCATCTGCGGTGGACGCGCCGTGCCACAGCCCCTAGTTTGCCAGCGACTCCGCAAAGAGGCCCAGAATGTCCGACGCGCCGAAATACCAGGTTCTTGCCCGCAAGTACCGCCCCGAAACCTTTGCCGATCTTGTCGGTCAGGATGCGATGGTGCGCACGCTCAGGAACGCCTTCGCCGCCGACCGCATTGCCCAAGCCTTCATCATGACCGGCATCCGGGGCACCGGCAAGACAACCACCGCGCGCATCATCGCCAAGGGCATGAACTGCATCGGTCCGGACGGCAATGGCGGCCCGACGACCGAACCCTGCGGCCAGTGCGAACACTGCACCGCGATCATGGAAGGCCGCCATGTCGACGTGATCGAAATGGACGCGGCATCGAATACCGGCGTCGCCAACATCCGCGAGATCATCGATTCGGTGCATTACCGCGCCGCTTCGGCCCGCTACAAGGTCTACATCGTCGACGAGGTCCACATGCTCAGCACCGGCGCGTTCAACGCGCTGCTGAAGACGCTGGAAGAGCCGCCCGCACATGTGAAATTCATCTTTGCCACGACAGAGATCCGCAAGGTGCCGGTCACCGTCCTGTCACGCTGCCAGCGGTTCGATCTGCGCCGCATCGAACCCGAGGTGATGATTGCCCTGCTCAAAAGGATCGCGGCGGGGGAACAGGCGCAGATCAATGACGACGCCCTTGCCCTGATCACCCGCGCCGCCGAAGGTTCTGCCCGCGATGCCACATCGCTGCTGGATCAGGCGATCAGCCACGGCGCGGGCGAAACCACCGCCGGACAGGTCCGCGCCATGCTGGGACTTGCCGATCGCGGCCGCGTCATGGACCTGTTCGACATGATCATGCAGGGCGATGCGGCGGGCGCGCTGACGGAACTGTCGGCGCAATATTGTGAAGGCGCAGACCCGATGGCCGTGCTGCGCGATCTGGCCGAGGTCACGCACTGGATTTCAGTCGTGAAGATCACGCCAGAGGCCGCAGATGACCCGACCATCGGCCCGGACGAACGCACGCGTGGCCAGTCGATGGCGCAGCGCCTGGGGATGCGGCCCCTGACCCGGATGTGGCAGATGCTGCTCAAGGCGCTGGACGAGGTCGCATCGGCCCCGAACGCGATGATGGCCGCCGAAATGGCGGTGATCCGGCTGACCCACGTATCGGAACTGCCCTCGCCCGAGGATCTGGTGCGCAAGCTTCAGAGCAGCGCACCGCCGCCGCCCGGCCCGGGGGTCGCTCAGGCCGGCGGGTTAGCCGGGGGCCACGGCGCGCAGGGCGGAGCCGACCAGGCCGGGGGCCACGGCGCGCAGGGCGTGTCGGGCCAGCGTACCGGGGGGGGCGGCGGATCGGGCGGACAGCCGGTCCAGGCACTTGCCGCCGATGCCGCCCTTGCCCGCTTTCCGACCTTCGAACACGTGGTCGAATTGATCCGCGCAAACCGCGACGTGAAATTGCTGGTCGATGTGGAAACCGGCGTCCGTCTTGCCGCCTATCAGCCGGGGCGGGTCGAATTCACCCCTGCAGGCAACGCGCCGCCAGACCTTGCGCAGAAACTTGGCGCCGCCTTGCAACGCTGGAGCGGCAACCGCTGGGCGGTGACCCTGGTCAACGGCTGCGAAACAGCCACAATTGCCGAAAAGCGCGATGCGTCCGACATCGCCCTGCGCGCGCAGGCCAGCGAACACCCGCTGGTCATGGCCGCCCTTGCCGCCTTTCCAAAGGCCAGCATCCGCGACATCCGCAGCCTTGAATCCCTTGCGAACGAGGCGCAGGCCGAGGCTCTTCCAGAAGTCGAAGATGAATGGGACCCGTTCGAGGACGGCTGACTATTCCGCGCAGGGACAGTTGCGCCAGCCCGCGCAAGATAGTCGCGCCAGCCCGCGCAGCGACAAATGCGACCGTTCCGCAGCGCGTGCCCTTGTGACGCGCCCGCCCCGCGCGTATCTCTAGTGCCAACCCAGAGGACAGGAGAAAGACATGCTCAAGGGAATTGGCGGACTTGGCGACATGGCCAAGATGATGAAGACCGCGCAGGAAATGCAGACCAAGATGACCGCGCTGCAGGAAGAGATGCACAGCATCATGGTCACCGGTGAATCCGGTGCCGGCCTGGTCACGGCGACGTGCAGCGCCAAGGGCGAACTCAAAGGCCTGGATATCGACCCGTCGATCTTCAACAAGGACGAAAAGGAAGTGGTCGAGGATCTGATCCTGGCCGCCATCAAGGACGCTCAGGGCAAGGCTTCGGACCGGGCGCAGCAGGAAATGTCCAAACTGACCGAGGCGATGGGCCTGCCCGCGGACATGAAGCTGCCGTTTTGATTTCAAAAACCAAGCCGTGCGGACAGAACGGGTGTGCAAGCCAGACCTGCGATGACCCGCACCCGGCGGTCCGCTAGGCGCCGCAGGCCATGTCCGACCGCACCGACATCGATGCCCTGATCGAGCTGATGGCCCGCCTGCCCGGTCTCGGCCCGCGTTCCGCGCGCCGGGCCGTGCTGCACCTGATCCGCAAGCGTGCCCGCCTGCTGTCGCCTCTGGCCGATCTCATGCAGACCGTCGCCGCCACCGCGCGCGAATGTCTCAACTGCGGCAACATCGGCACCGCCGAGGTCTGCACCATCTGCGCCGACGAACGGCGCGCCAACGGCCTGCTCTGCGTGGTCGAGGATGTGGCCGACCTTTGGGCGATGGAACGTTCCGGTACCTTTCGCGGCCGCTACCATGTGCTGGGCGGCACACTTTCGGCGCTCGATTCCATCGGCCCGGACGAACTGCGCATCCCCCGCCTGATCGCCCGCATGGAGGCCGAGCACATCACCGAGGTTATCCTCGCGCTTAACGTCACGGTCGAAGGGCAGACCACCGCGCATTACATCGCAGACCAGCTTGAGGGGCGCGTGATGCTCAGCTCGCTTGCGCAAGGGGTGCCCATCGGCGGAGAGCTGGACTATCTTGACGATGGCACCATCACCGCGGCGCTGAACGCGCGCAAGCGGATCGACTAGAACGCCCAACCGGGGGGATGCAGATCCCTGCCGCTGCGTCAGCTTTCAGGACCCAGAAAATAAAAGGACCCGCAGCGCGCTGCGGGTCCTTTTTTTGGTCGGGGGCCGGTGAAAGGAGGGCGGGCTTCAGCGGCGCGGATCGTCGCTGTCGTCGTCATCATCGTCCCCGTCGTCGTCTTCCGGCTCCGGCAGATTGAAGAAGCTGTCCGCGTCGGCGAAATCCTTGTCCGAACGCTTGTCCTCGCCGTCGCTGGCGCTGTCGCGCGGGTCGGAAAGGCTGAAGGACTCGAGTCCCTCTATTGCTGTCGGCAGGCGCGGTTCGTCGTCCATGCCAAGGCTCTGCTCGGTGCTGACCAGCTTGCGACGTTCGTCGTCGCTCAGCACGTCGGGCTTTTTCGACGCCTTCTGCACGGCGGCGTCCAGTTCGGACTGCTTGCAAAGACCCAGCGCCACCGGGTCGATGGGCTGGATGTTGCCGATGTTCCAGTGGGTGCGTTCCCGGATCGCCTGGATCGTCGGCTTGGTGGTGCCGACCAGCTTGCTGATCTGCCCGTCGGTCAGTTCCGGGTGGAACTTGACCAGCCACAGGATCGAGGCCGGGCGGTCCTGGCGTTTGGACAGCGGGGTGTAGCGCGGGCCCCGCCGCTTTTCCTCGCCCACGGCTGCGGCGTTGTATTTCAGCTTGAGCTTGTAGGTCGGATCCTTTTCGCCCTTGTCGATATCTGCCTGATCCAGCTGGTTGTTGGCGATGGGATCGAACCCCTTGACGCCGGTGGCCACATCGCCGTCAGCGATGCCCTGCACCTCGAGTTCGTGCATGCCGCTGAAATCCGCAATCTGCTTGAAGGTCAGGGTCGTGTTGTCCACCAGCCAGACGGCGGTGGCGCGTGCCATGATCGGTTTACCCATTCCACGTCTCCTTACGCGTGTCGTGTTCGCGCAATTGTCACCGCGCATGTTGTCCCGACGCAAAGCTTCGCTGGCGCCCGGGGGTCCAGGCGGTTCCGGACTGGGCCGGAACAGGTTACCGTTGTCGGGGAACTTGGCCGCCTTATAGTCGCCCCGACCACAAGAGGAAAGAGAAAATGCGATGGCTGATCTGGCTGAGCGGCGCCACCAGTTTCGCCGCCCCGCAGGACAGGGCGGCGCGCAAACAGCTCAGCGATTTCGCCCACTGCGTGAAGTCGCCCGGCCGGGCACCGACCTGCAAGCCGATCACGAACCGAGCCACCTTTGCCCTGGCCCTGTGTGGCGGCGGAAGGGGTGTTCCCGCACCCTACACGCCGACACAGCCCCCCTCCGCCCCAAAGCCCCACAGCAAGGGGCACGCAGAGTTCAGAGCGTCAGGATCGTGCTGCCCGTCGTCTTGCGCGCCTCAAGCGTGCGATGCGCTTCGGCGACCTCTTCCAGCGGAAAGGTCTGATCGATGCGGATCTTCACATCCCCCGCAAGAACCTTGGCGAACAGCATCTGCGCCATCTCCTGACAGGTGTCGTGCCGGGCGATATGGGTAAACAGCGTCGGCCGGGTTAGCCGAAGCGATCCCTTCTGCCCGAGGATGCCAAGGTTGAAGGGAGGCACCGGACCCGAGGCATTGCCGAAAGAGATCATCATGCCCAGCGGCTTGAGACAGTCGAGCGAGCCGTCGAACGTATCCGCGCCCACCGCGTCCATCACCACATCGACGCCGGCGTCCCCGGTCAGCGCCTTTATCTCGGACACCCAGTCGGCGTTGCGGTAGTTGATGCAGTGGCTGGCCCCTTGGTCAATCGCGAGACGGCATTTTTCATCCGTGCCGGCCGTGCCGATCAGCGTGATCCCTTCGGACCGCGCCCACTGGCAGGCGATCAGGCCGACCCCGCCCGCTGCCGCGTGGAACAGCACCGTATCGCCGCGTTTGATCGGCGTCGTGCGGTGGAACAGGTACTGCACCGTCAGCCCTTGCAGCATCATGGCCGCGCCTTCCTCGAACGAGATGCCATCGGGCAGCGGGCAGACCTGCGCGGCGGGCATCACCCGCGCCTCTGTATAGGCGCCGGGGGGCTGGGCGGCATAGGCCGCGCGGTCCCCGACGCGCAGATGCGTCACACCCTCGCCCACTGCCTCGACCGTGCCGGCGGCCTCCATGCCCAGCGCCTGGGGCAGTTGCATCGGATAAAGCCCGCTCCGCTGGTAGACGTCGATGAAGTTCAGACCGCAGGCGGCGTGGCGGATGCGGATTTCGCCCTTGCCGGGATCGCCGACGGGGCGGTCCTCGATCCTGAACTGCTCTGGTCCGCCGTGTTCGGCGATGACGGCGGTTCTGGCTGTGACGGTCATGTGATCTCTCTCCTGCGGCGCCGATGGTCCGCTCGGCAAAGCGTGATCGGCATTGGCGCGATTCTGTGTTACCGTTCCGTTCATAGGTGCTGCTGATCGGTCTGACCACAACTGCGGCAGGGTCAGATCGGGAAACGTCATCCGCCGCGTTGCGAAAGGACTGTGACCGTGCCTCGAACAATCGGAAATCCTCTCTCCTGGAGTGCTCAGGCTCTGACCCGTTCCGGCAACCATCTGGCTGCGTCGGCCCGCGAACTTGGGCGGTCCGATGCCCCGCCAGAGGTCCGCACGCTGAGCACCGCCGACATTCGCGCGTCACTTGCAGATGGCTGGGACGATTTCACCGCCTCGCGGTCTGACGTGATGTTCATCGTCCTGATCTATCCGGTGATCGGCCTTGTGCTGATCGGCATGGGGTTGCAGATGTCGATGCTGCCGCTGCTGTTCCCGCTGCTGGCGGGCTTTGCCCTGCTGGGACCGGTCGCGGCGGTGGGCCTGTACGAAATCAGCCGCCGTCGGGAACGCGGCGACGACCCCCGCTGGTTCGACGCGCTTGGCGTGGTGGAATCGCCCAGCTTCGGCGCGGTGCTGGTGATGGCCTTCTACCTCACCGCGCTGTTCCTGGTCTGGATGCTGGTGGCCGCGGCGATCCACAAGTTCACGCTGGGCGAGACCGCCCGGCCAGCCTGTCGGCCTTTGTCACGCAGGTGCTGGGCACCACCGGCGGCTGGGTGATGATCGTTCTGGGCTGCGGCGTGGGGTTCGTCTTTGCCGTCGCGGCACTGGCGATTTCGGTCGTGTCCTTTCCGCTGCTGCTTGACCGGCATGTGGGCGTGCCTGTCGCCATCGCCACCTCGGTCGAGGTGCTGCGCCGCAATCCGCGCGTGGTGCTGACCTGGGGGGCTGTGGTCGCCTTTGGTCTGGCGCTCGGCGCGGTGCCGATGTTGCTGGGGCTGATCGTGGTGCTGCCGGTGCTGGGCCATGCGACCTGGCATCTCTACCGCCGCGCGGTTGGCTGATCCGGGTGATTTCGGGGTGAACCGGCGGTGACCGGGGGGGGCGAAGGCACCACGCCCGCCCCCGGTCACCATCGCCTCAGCCGACCTTGAGAACGATCTTGCCGATATGCCCCGAGCTTTCCATCCGGGCATGTGCCTCGTTCGCCTTGTCCAACGGAAATTCGGAATCCATCACCGGTGCGATCCGTCCCGCAGACAGCAGCGGCCAGACCCGGGCGCGCAGTTCCTCAGCGATGCGCGCCTTGGCAAGATCGCTTTGCGGGCGCAGGGTGCTGCCGGTGATCGTCAGGCGGCGCATCATCACCTGGGCAAAGTTCAGCTCGACCTTTGGCCCCTGAAGAAAGGCGATCTGCACCAGCCGCCCTTCGTCTGCCAGGGCCTTGACGTTGCGCGGCAGGTAATCGCCCCCCACCATGTCAAGGATCAGGTCGGCTCCGCCCTGGTCCCTTAGAACCTCGACAAAATCCGTTTCGCGGTAATTTATCGCCACCTCTGCGCCCAGGTCGGCGCAGACCTTGCATTTCTCGGCCGATCCGGCAGTGGCAAAGACCCGGGCGCCAAAATAATGTGCAAGCTGGATTGCCGTCGTGCCGATGCCGGACGAACCGCCATGCACAAGAAACCGCTCGCCCGCCTGTAGCGCACCGCGCATGAAGACGTTAGTCCAGACGGTAAAATAGGTTTCAGGCAGGCACGCCGCCTCTTTCAGTCCCATGCCGTCCGGTACAGGCAGGCAATGGGCGGCCGGGGTCGCCACATATTCGGCGTAGCCGCCGCCCGGCAAAAGGGCACAGACCGCGTCGCCCACCGACAGATCCGTGACACCCTCACCGATGGCAAAGACCTCGCCCGACGCTTCCAGCCCGGGCAGGTCGCTGGCCCCCGGCGGCGGCGCATAAGCACCGGCCCGCTGGAGCGCATCCGGGCGGTTCACCCCGGCATAGGCGACACGGATCACCACCTGCCCCGGCCCCGGTTGCGGCACCGGCCGCTCGGCCGGTTTCAGAACGTCAGGGCCACCGGGTTCGGTGATCTCTACCACGCGCATGGTCTGGGTCATTGGGTCGGATCCTTGTCTTTCGGGGGCCGTCAGTGCGGTGTCGTCCTGCGGCCCGGCAGGTCATCGCGCGCCGCAGCGGGCGCCCTGACCTTGCTTAGCACCCAGGCGGGCCCGGCGAAAACCCTGCCGAGCATTGCATTGCCACGCAACCGCGCCTTGACCTTCTCGATCTGCATCACATCACCGATGCGCCGGTCCAGGAAATCCCACGTGGCCCGATGATCCGCCGAATCGTCACCCAGCCAGTAAAGCACGGTCGAGGAATAGACCCCGCTGAGGGTCGCCCGCTTGGTGTACCAGTTCACATCCTGCGAAGTGTCCCCAAGCGCGGTCCAGATTCGGTCGGCCGTGCCCCAGATCATCTTGGCACCCTCTGCCGCATGGATCGGCAGGGCGAACAGGGTGGTGCCCCGGCGCACCACCTCCCGGTCCTGCACCGATTCCAGTCGCAGGCGTACAGCCAGGGCGATCTTGTCGCGGAACTTCATGTCGGACATATCGGTGGAATTGAGGCGACGCACCATCTCGTCGTCCCCAAGGCGATGATGGGCGATCGCCAGATCCAGAGCACCGCGCGGATAAAGTGCGCGCGCCACAACGGGGTCTACGCCGGACTCGGCGATGGCCGCCCTGAAGGTGGTTTCGGTCCAGCCATCAAAGGGCACATTCAGCAATGCCGCATCGAGCAAGGCGGTTTCGGTCGGGTCATGGTCGGATGTCACGGATAAAACTCCTGTCGGCTTCTGTACCGAACCTAAGGGTTTTGACAGATTTGACCAGCGACAGATCCCCGCAACGGCACGGCAGTAAGGTGTGGACAAATGGGCACGGCGTTGTTATGCGCTTCGCTCCTGCAAATCCTTGCAACTCCAACCAGAAAGGTGGTGAAAACCACATGCAGGTTAGTGTTCGCGAAAACAATGTTGATCAGGCCCTCCGGGCTCTGAAGAAAAAGCTCCAGCGCGAAGGCGTGTTTCGTGAAATGAAGCTCAAGCAGCAATTCGAGAAACCGTCCGAGAAGAAAGCGCGCGAAAAGGCCGAAGCGGTCCGCCGTGCCCGCAAGCTGGCACGCAAGAAAGCGCAACGCGAAGGCATGCTCTGAGAGCTGTTTTCCCCACTAGAGACAGACAGTCAGACGACCCCCGGGCTTTTGCTTCGGGGGTTTGTCGTTTCAGGGCCAACGCAAAAAAATCTTGAAAAGATTTTTGGCAAATTTTTTCTGAAAAAATTTGGGTCGCGCCCGGTCAAACCGGCAGCGCAGTTGTCCGGACCACCGTGCGCAGGGAAAAGCTCGACTGCATCTGCGCCACCCCGGGCAGGCGCGTCAGGTGCTGGCGGTGGATACGGGCAAAATCCTCGGTATCTTCAGCCACGATCTTCAGCAGGTAGTCCGCCGTGCCTGCCATCAGATGACATTCAAGCACGTCAGGCACCCGCGCTATGGCGGTTTCGAAGGCTGCGAGAACGTCGTCGGCCTGCGCGCTCAGCTTGATTTCGACAAAGACCGTTGTCGGCAAGCCGAGCTTGCGCTCGTCCAGAAGCGCCACGTAGTCGCGGATATATCCCGCCTCTTCCAGCCGTTGCACCCGACGGTGGCACGCCGAGGCCGACAGGTTCACGGCGTCGGCCAGATCCGCGTTCGATATCCGGCCCCGCTTTTGCAGCGCGCGCAGCACGCGGCGGTCCATGTCATCAAGGCTCACCAACCGGATCCTTTCGCGATTGCGACAAAAGATCGAAGATCCTTGCCATGTTTTCGCTATCACCGCATCAAATCTGCAGGGAAATTGCAAGGCGATAAGCGCAGGCTCCTGTCATGAAACTAGGGAGAGAATCATGAAGATCGGGTGTCCGACAGAGATCAAGCCGCAGGAATTCAGGGTCGGGATCACCCCGAATGCCGCGTACGAGGCGGTGGCGCACGGCCATGAGGTCCTGATCCAGTCCGGTGCCGGGCGGGGCGCGGGTTTCGAGGATGCGGATTACACCGGCGCCGGGGCCCGGATGGTCGACACGGCCCAGGAGGTGTTTGCCGAATCCGACATGATCGTAAAGGTCAAGGAACCGCAGGCGGGCGAACGCAGGATGCTGCGCGAAGGCCAAGTGCTGTTCACCTATCTGCACCTTGCCCCTGATCCCGAACAGACCCGGGACCTGATGGCATCCGGTGCGACCTGCATCGCCTACGAGACGGTGACGGACGACCGCGGCGGCCTGCCGCTGCTGGCTCCGATGTCCGAAGTCGCGGGCAAGCTGGCGCCGCAGGTCGGGGCATGGACGTTGCAGAAGGCCAATGGCGGACGCGGCGTGCTGATGGGCGGCGTGCCGGGTGTCTTTCCCGCCCGCGTCGTGGTCATCGGCGGCGGCGTTGTGGGCACACATGCGGCGCGGGTCGCGTCCGGCATGGGCGCCCATGTCACGGTGCTCGACCGGTCGCTGAACCGGATGCGCTATCTTGACGACATCTTCGGCGGCGTGTTCCGCACGGTCTATGCCAGCGCGGCCAGCACCGCCGAACTGGTGGCGCAAGCCGACATGGTGATCGGTGCCGTTCTGATCCCCGGTGCCGCCGCGCCCACTCTGGTCAGCCGCGAACAGCTTTCGACGATGAAGCCCGGCGCGGCGATCGTCGATGTCGCCATCGATCAGGGCGGCTGTTTCGAAACCTCGCGCGCCACCACGCATCAGGATCCGATCTATGATGTGGACGGCATCATGCACTATTGCGTGGCCAACATGCCCGGCGCCGTGGCGCGCACCTCGACCATCGCGCTTGGCAATGCGACGATGCCGTTCATGCTCGCGCTGGCTGACAAGGGCTGGCGGCAGGCCTGCACGGATGATGCGCACCTGCTGAACGGGCTGAACGTCCATGCGGGCAAGCTCACCTATTACGCCGTGGGCCGCGCTTTGGGCATCGACGTCACAGCGCCGCAACTGGTGCTGAAGGCCTGAGTGTCCGTCCGAGAACATCTTGAATTTTTGGAATCACTTGTGAATCCTTGGCGGAGGCATTTTTTGCAGGAGCTTCGGGATGTGGACGAACGAGAACCGCAGTCGTTATGATCGCAGCGGACTGCGCTACCCCAGTGATCTGACGGACGAGGAATGGGCGATTGTTTCCCTTCTGATCCCGCCCGCCAAGCAGGGCGGCAAC
>JAGXGV010000115.1 GCA_024636635.1 Puniceibacterium sp. | reverse complement strand
GCGCCAGAATAAGCCCGGTACGGGTGTCAAACAGTCCGGTGCGCTGGAAGATCAGATACATCGGGATCAGCACGCCGACCGCTGGCATCATCTTGGTCGACAGCATCCACATCAGCAGGTCTTTGGTGCGTCGACCGGGGACAAAGGCCATGGCCCAGGCGGCCGGTACCGCGATCAGGATGCCAAGGAAGGTGGACCCGACGGCGATGATGATCGAATTGGTCAGCGCCAGCGGATAGTTCGACCGGCCCTGCACCGCCTGATAGTTTTCCAGCGTCCAGTCGAAGAAGAACCAGACCGGCGGATCGGCGATGGCTGTGGCTTCGGACTTGAAGCTGGTCAGCACCGTCCAGAGGATCGGAAAGAAGATCAGCAGTCCGATACCCCAGGCTAGGGCGGTCCACATGACTTTCTTCTGCGTGGTGATAGCACGTGCCATGATCTGTCCCCTTCAGGCGTCGAGATTCTTGCCGACGATCCGCATCAGGAAGATCGCGACGATGTTGGCCAGAATGACCGCGACGATGCCACCGGCAGACCCAAGGCCGATGTTCTGGCTTTCCAGCACGCGCTGATAGACAAGGTAGGTCAGGGTCCGGGTGCCAAAGGCGCCGTTGGTGGTCACAAAGATTTCCGCAAAGATCGACAGCAGAAAGATCGTCTGGATCAGGATGACCACAGTGATCGCACGGCTAAGGTGCGGCAGTATGATATACCAGAACCGGCTGTACGCGGGCGCTCCGTCCATTTCGGCCGCTTCGAGCTGTTCGCTTGACAGGGACTGTACCGCGGTCAGCAGGATCAGGGTGGCGAACGGCAGCCATTGCCAGGCGACGATGACGATGATCGACAACAGCGGCGACTGACTGAGAAAGTCATAGGGCTGTGCGCCGAAGAACTTGAACAGATAGGAAAACAGCCCGTTGTCGACATTGAAGAACATGTTCTTCCAGACAAGCGCCGACACGGTCGGCATCACGAAGAACGGCGCAATCACGAGGATCCGCACGATCCCCTGTCCGAACATCGGCTGATCCAGCAGCAGCGCCAGTGCGACGCCGCCGCAGATAGTGATCGACAGGATTCCCGCCACCATCCAGAGCGTCGTCACCACGGACGACAGAAAGGACGACGAGGTGAGGAAGGACGCATAGTTGTCGAAGCCGATCCATGGTTCGAACGTGGCGCGCATGGGGCGGTAATCCGCGAACGAGAAATACAGCGTCATGCAGAGCGGGATCAGCATCCACACCAGCAGCACGAACACGGCGGGCGCGATCATGAGGCGGGCGGCGGATCTAGAGTGCTGCGTGGCCATTGGAAACCTCCTGCTGGGCAGTTCGGGAAAGGATCAGCTGTGTTGCTGTCCCCTGGTCACCGGAACCGGCGCGGGGTGACCACAGATCTGAGCTACGCTTTGGGACGATGAAGGCGGGGTGGGCCGCGTCGTGGCCCACCCCGCGGGAAGGATCAGTAGCCTGCGGCTTCCATTTCCTCGATGGTGATCGATTGTGCGTTCGACAGAGCCTCTTCGGCGCTCAGGTTTCCCGCCAGCGCGTTCGAGAATTGCTGGCCGACCTGGCTTGCGATACCCGCGAATTCCGGGATCGCGACAAACTGCACACCCGTGTAAGGGACTTCCTGAACCGACGGATTCTGCGGATCGGCAGAATTGATCGATTGCAGGGTCATCTCGGCAAATGGCGCCGCGGCAAGATAGTCCTCGTTCTCGTACAGCGATGTGCGCGTGCCCGGAGGAACGTTGGCCCAGCCTTCGTTTTCTGCGACCAGTTCGGTGTAGGACGTGCTGGTGGCCCAGCTGATGAAGTCCTTTGCCACGTCCTGGTTGTCCGAAGACGACGGGATCGCCAGGCTCCAGGCCCAGAGCCAGTTGCCGCGCTTGGCCAGACCCGTATCGGGTGCGAGGGCAAAGCCGACCTTGTCCGCAACCTCTGAATCGTCGGGATTGGTCACGAAGGATGCCGCCACGGTGGCGTCGATCCATATGCCGCACTTGCCTTGCTGGAACAACGTCAGATTCTCGTTGAAGCCGTTGTTGGCGGCGCTGGCCGGGCCGGATTCCTCCATCATGTCGAGATAGAAGTTAAGCGTGTTCGACCATTCTTCGCTGTCGAACTGCGCGTTCCAGTCCATGTCGAACCAGCGTGCGCCGAAAGAGTTGGACATGGCGGTCAGGAAGGCCATGTTTTCGCCCCAGCCGGCCTTGCCACGGGCGCAGATGCCGTTGATCTCGGCATCGCGGTCAGTCATCTTGGCGGCTGCTTCGCGGATGAAGTCCCAGGTGGGCGCCTCCGGCATTTCAAGCCCGGCAGCCTCCATCAGGTCCGTGCGGTACATCACCATCGAGCTTTCGCCATAAAAGGGTGCCGCGTAAAGGGTGCCGTCGACGGACAGGCCGCCACGAATTGCAGGCAGCAGGTCATCGGCGTTCCAGTCGTCGGCCATGCCTTCGTCCAGCGACACGAGCCAATCGTTGTTGGCCCAGATCGGCGCCTCGTATGTCCCGATGGTCATGACATCATATTGACCGCCGCCGGTCGAAATATCTGTCGTGACGTTCTGGCGCAGCACGTTCTCTTCCAGCACGACCCAGTTGATGGTGTTTCCTGTCGCCTCTTCCCACTGCGGCGCCAGCTGTTGCATCCGCACCATGTCGCCGTTGTTCACGGTCGCGATGGTGATGGACGTGCCTTGGGCGGATGCGAAACCCGCTACGGCACACAGGGCAGTTGCACCCAGAAGGGTGCTTGGTCGAATTGTCATGGTTCCTCCCTATTGCCCTTATGGGCAAATGCTTAACGTATGGGCAAATGTTCGCGCAGCAGAGCGAGTCTGTCAAGCGCCGCTTTCGCAAGTCGCACCAATTTCGGGCAATCTTCTGAAATCCCGCAATAAGTAACGGAATTTTCACGCCAGCAGGCGGGTCGCGGTCGATTCATTGGTGACGAGGCCGTTGATCAGCCCCCCCACCAGAGCGGCGCGGATCGCGGCGACCTTGGCGCGGCCCACGGCGACACCGACCACATCGCGGTTGCTTGCCTCGGGCAGGGGGGCGCTGGCCACGCGGCTGTTGAATTCGGTCTCGATCCGGGTGCCGGTCGCGTCATAGATCCAGCTGGTGATCTCTCCTGTGGCGCCGGCAGCTTCGAGGATGTCCATCTCGGCGTCCGAGATGAACCCGTCGACATAAAGCGGCGCCGATCGCCCCATGTTGCCGATCCCCACCACGGTCAGATCGGCCCGCTTGCAAAGTTCAAGAGTATGGCGCACCGCCTCCTGTCCCTGAAGCAGGCGCAGTTCTTTGCGGTCGCGGGCCAGCACGGGGAGCGGATAGGGATAGTGCATCGCGCCCACGCGGTCGGCCATGCGGATCGTCGCGTTGTATGGCGTGGCTGAACCATCGGTCATCATGTTGCCCAGCAGAGACACGATGCGGTGCTGCGGGCAGGACATGCGCGGCAGCTGTTCCACGCAGGCCTTGAGCGCGCGCCCCGTGCCCAGCGCGATGATCTGCGGTTCGGTCAGCTTTAGCCGCCGTTCCAGTTCGGCAGCGGCGGCGATGGCCACGCCGGTCAGCAGGTCAGGCGCATCGGGGTCCGAGGGCACCACCTCGCAGAAGCGCAGGCCGTAGCGGTCCGTCAGGGACTTGGACAGGTCCATGCAGGCCGCAATGGGATGGTCGATGCGGACCTTCACCAGCCCTTCGGACATGGCCAGCGACACCAGACGCTGCGCAGACTGGCGCGACACGCCCAGCTTGCGCGCGATCTCGTCCTGGGTATTGCCGGCAACGTAATAGAGCCACCCTGCCCGCGCCGCATCGTCCAGACGTGAGGTTTCCGGCGTGATGCGTCCCAGGGTCACCGCGACCACTCCTTGCTCATTAAGATGAAAGCAGGTTCTGCGGGAATTTCGCCCAACTGTCAAAACATGAGACGGGATCATCCGGTCCGCGCACATGTCCGGCAAGGTGCGCGCCCCCGGTGTATCGCAGCACCCGCATACCGGCGGCAAGGGCTGCGGCCATGCCCGGGCGGCTGTCCTCGATCACCAGAACGCGTTCGTGCGGAACCTGCATCTGACTGGCGGCAAACAGAAAAAGGTCGGGCGCGGGTTTGCCCCGTTCGACCTGCGAGGCGGTGAACACATGTTGTCCGAAATGCCGGGCAAGGCCGGTGATCTCAAGAGAGCTGCGGACGCGTTGCGGGCTCGAGCTTGTTGCGACGCAGGCGGCGCAGGTCAGCCGGGACAGCACCGCGCCGATCCCCGGCGTCGGACGCAATTCCGTTTCGAACCGCTTCAGAAGGGCCGCGCGGTAGCCTGCCTCGAATCCTGCGGGCAGGGCGATGCGGAACTCCTGGGCGATGGCGCGGGCCACGGTGGGAAAGCTGCGGCCAAGGAAATGCCTGCGGATGTAGGGCTGGTCCAGATGAAGCCCGAGCGGCGCCAGTTCGGCGATCAGCACCTCGGCGCTCAGCATCTCGCTGTCGACCAGCACCCCGTCGCAGTCGAAGATCACGAGGTCGACGGGATCAGAACACGAAGGCATGGACCACCACCCAGCCCGACAGCACCACGGCGCAGATCAGCGTATAGGCGCCGTTCCAGACCAGTCCGACACGCTGCGCGCTGATCCCGGCGAAAGAGCCGATCAGCAGGGTCGTCGCGGTATAGGGCGAACTGGCGCCGCTCAGCGTCCAGCCCGCGGTGATCGCCACCACCAGCGCCACGGGCGCGACGCCCAGCGTTTCCGCCGCGGGAATGAGCGGCGCCAGAAGCGTGACCGCAAGGATCGGGTTCATGCCCGCCTGCCCCGCCAGCGGGATGATCCAGACAAAGGACACCAGTATCAGCCATGTCGGCAGCGCCGCCACATCAAGGCCCGCGCGCGCGATCAGCGGCACCAGAAGCGCCGATCCCACAGTGCCGATGTAGCCCGCCATCATCAGCAGCGTGAGTTCGGACCGGTACCCCGGCAGTTCGACGGTCACATATCCCCGCGCCCGCGCCGCGACGGTGGCCGCGCCGCCGGGGCCGCGGTTCTGGATGACCAGCCAGACAAGCGCGATCACCGGCACGATCACCGCAACCAGCCCGATCACCCGGACATTCGTCAGAACATAGAGAATCGCAACACTACTGACCAGGATGCCCAGCAGGATCAGCAACGGGATCATCGTGGCCCAGTTGCCCGTGGGCGGAACGCGCGCCGGGCGCGGCCGCGACAGATTGGGTTTGAACGCCGTGTCCAGACCCCAGCCGATTCCCGCCACCAGCGCCGAGGTCACAAGCCCCGGCAGAACCGCCCCGGCCCAGGAGGTTTCCGGCACCACCGTGGTCGAAATGGCGACCGCAAAGGACAGCGGCGACCATGCCAGGGTCGAGATAAAGCCGCGCTGGATTGCCAGCAGCATTCGCCGGATCCGGTGGCCGCGGATCTCTGCATTCGGTTCGCTCTTGGCATTTGCGACGGCGAGCGCGCCCAGAAGCTGGATGGCGCCATAGCTCAGCAACAGGGCAAAGCCCTGACCGCCGACGGTCAGCGCGGCATAGCGCCGACCGGGCGGCTGTTCTGACAGGAACCGCCCGGCCTTCTGGATGCCCGCAGAGGTCTGCGCGACATTTCGCAGGGTCGAGAGGGCGCAAAAGAAGGCGGCGATGAAGGCGGCGGAGTCCAGCGCCCTGATCATGGTGGCGGGCCAGTCGTCCTGCGTGAGGGCCAGGGCAAGCGTCAGCGCGGCCGCCACGGCAATAAACGCCAGCCGCGAGGCGCGGACCTGCACGGCAAAGATCGCGATGACGATCAGGACCAGCCAGGGTTTGAGCGCACCTGTCCAGTTGACGAGGCCCCATTCGCGGCAAATGACCAGCACCGTGATCACCGTCAGCAGGACGCCGAGGACGCGATCGGCCAGGTATCCTTTGAGCATGGATCGACTTCCCCGTATGGTGTTCCCTGTCTGCAAGCCGGGTCAGGCATTTGCAAGAGGCGGCGCGTCACGTCCCGGGTCGATTCCGGGCGCTGCCGCCCGAAGATCGCAGCGCCGCCGCCGCAATCATCTTGCGTAACCATGGACCGGATGGCGCGGGGCCCATGGCAGCGTCGCCTTCCGCCGCCTGACATTCGGTGCGGCGTCTATGGCGCACCGGGCCAGTCCCGCAGCAGGCCAGCACCAGAGCAGGCCAGTTCCAGAGCGGTGCCGCGGCAAGTCCGCACATTTGCCGAGTTGTCCTTCGCCTGTCAGGATACCGAGACTATCTGATCTCTTGACGAGCCCGCAGAGCTCCGGAACGGCAGACACAAGGGAGCATGAGCCATGCCGTATGGTTTGACCGCAGAAATACTCGCCCGGTCGCAATTCGCATTCACCGTGTCATTTCACATCATCTTTCCGGCATTCTCGATCGGGTTGGCCAGCTTTCTGGCGGTGCTGAATGCCCAGTGGCTGCGGACGGGGGATGAAACCTATCGCCTGCTGTTCGACTATTGGAAAAAGATCTTTGCCGTCGCCTTTGGCATGGGCGTCGTTTCAGGCATCGTCATGTCCTACCAGTTCGGCACGAACTGGAGCGTGTTTTCCGACAAGACCGGCCCGGTGCTGGGCCCGCTCATGGCCTATGAGATCCTGTCGGCCTTCTTTCTCGAGGCCGGGTTCCTTGGGATCATGCTGTTCGGGCGGGAAAAGGTCGGCAACGGGCTGCACATGTTCGCCACTGCGGTTGTGGCTGTCGGCACGCTGATGTCCGCGACATGGATCCTGTCGGTCAATTCCTGGATGCACACGCCTGCCGGCTATTCGATCAACGAGGTCGGCCAGTTCGTCCCCGAGGACTGGTGGGCCATCGTCTTCAACCCGTCGTTTCCCTATCGTCTGGTGCACATGACGCTGGCGGCCTACCTGACCACCGCATTTGTCGTCGCGGGTGTGGCGGGCTGGCATTTCCTGCGCGGCACGGCGGGGGCGCCGACCCGGCGCATGTTCTCGATGGCGTTGTGGATGGCGGTCATCGTCACCCCGATGCAGATCGTGGCAGGCGACTTTCACGGGCTGAACACGTTGGAACACCAGCCCGCCAAGATCATGGCGATGGAGGGGCATTACGACAGCCACCCCGAGGGCGCGCCGCTGATCCTGTTCGGCATCCCGAATTCCGAGGAAAAGCGCATCGACTATGCGGTGCAGATCCCGAAACTGTCGAGCCTGATCCTCAAGCATGACCTGAACGCGCCGCTGGATGGTCTGGACACGATACCCGAGGCCGACCAGCCGCCGGTCGCCATCGTGTTCTGGAGCTTCCGTGTGATGATCGCCATTGGCTTTGCGATGCTGGGCATCGGTCTCTGGGGGCTGGTGCAGCGTGTGCGGGGCAAGCTTTTCCACGACCGGTGGCTGCACCGGGCCGCGTTTGTGATGGGGCCGATGGGATTTGTCGCCGTGCTGGCCGGATGGATCACCACCGAAGTCGGGCGCCAGCCCTTCACGGTCTACGGGATGCTGCGCACCAGCGACAGCCTTGCCCCCATCGCGGCCCCTGCCGTTGCGGCATCGCTGATCGCCTTCATCGTGGTCTATTTCTTCGTCTTCGGGGCAGGAACTTATTATATCCTGCGCATGATGGCCAAGGTGCCGGGCACCGTACGGCTGGGCCTGAACGACGGTCCGATCCGGACCGCCGGCACCACGCCGGTACAGCAGACCCCCAACCGCACCAACCCCGCGGAATAAGGAGCACGCCATGGAAATCGACTATGCCTTCATCTGGGCGGGAATCATCGCCTTTGCCGTGCTGACCTACGTTGTGCTTGACGGTTTCGACCTTGGGGTCGGCATCCTGTTCCCGTCGGGCCGGTCCGAATCGGACCGCGACCTGATGATGAACTCGATCGCGCCGATCTGGGACGGGAACGAAACCTGGCTGGTGCTGGGGGGCGGCGGGCTGTTCGCGGTCTTTCCGCTGGCCTATGCGGTCATCATGCCGGCGCTCTACATGCCGATCACCCTGATGTTGCTGGCGCTGGTCTTTCGCGGCGTCGCCTTTGAATACCGCTGGCGCACGCAGCGGTGGAAACGGGTCTGGGACATGGCGTTTTTCGGCGGCTCGACCCTGGCCGCGTTCATGCAGGGCATCGCGCTGGGCGCGCTGGTGCAAGGCATCGAAGTGGAAAACCGCGCCTATGCCGGCGGCTGGTGGGACTGGTTCACGCCGTTTTCCGTGCTGACCGGGATCGCCGTGGTGGTGGGCTATGCCCTGTTGGGCGCCACATGGCTGAACATGAAGCTCGAGGGGGAGGTGCAGGCGCACATGCGCAGATATGCCCGGGTGCTGGCCATTGCCACGCTGGCGCTGATCGGGGTGGTCAGCCTTCTGACGCCGTTCCTAGACATCGTGTACTTCCAGCGCTGGTTCGCGTTGCCGGGCCTCGCATTCAGTCTGGTCATGCCGCTCCTGCTGGCGCTGACAACGTGGAAGCTGTTCACCGGACTGCGCGATCACCACGACATCACGCCATTCCTTTCGGCGCTGTCGCTGTTCGGGATCAGCTTCGTGGGCATCGGGGTCAGTTTTTATCCCCACATTGTGCCGCCGGAGTTGACAATCTGGCAGGCGGCGGCGCCCGAAAGCAGTCTCAAGTTCGCTCTGGTGGGCGCGGTCATCCTTGTGCCGCTGATCCTAGCCTACACCGCCTATTCCTACTGGGTATTCCGCGGCAAGATCGACCCGGATGCGGGGTACCACTGATGGCGCGCAACGGTCGGGGCGCGCGGCTTTTGTGGTTTGCCGCCATATGGCTGGCCAGTGTCGCGGCGCTTGCGGTTGTGGCCTATGCCATCCGGCTGGTGATCGGCTAGGGCGTGTTGCGTTGAGATGAATCCGCTCAAACGCAACACGTCATGAAACGGTGCGGGGCGCGGCCATAGGCTTTGGTCGGGGACTTCATCCGGCGCGCCCTGCCCCTGTCAAAGCCAAAACGCGTCATAGCCCCAGCGACCGGTAGTGGTCGCTGATCGCCCCGGCGGTGGTGAACCACACCCGGCCGTCTGCCCGGGACTTCAGCCCGGAGAGCGCCCGGTCAAGGTGTTTCATCCGGTGCGGATGCCCCATGAGATAGGCGTGCAGCGCGATCCCCATCACCAGCGGGCGCCGCGCGCTTTCCGCCAGCATCACGTCAAAGGCATCCAGGATCATGTCGGCAAAGTCGACACCTTCGCGTTTGCGCCCGACGATCTGGGGAATGTCGTTCAACTCTTGCGGATAGGGCACCGACAGGATGCGCCCGCCCCGGGTCCGCATCCACACCGGCTGGTCATCATGGCACCAGTCAAGAAGGTAGTCATAACCCGCCTCGGCCAGCAGGTCCGGCGTCAGCGCGCTTTGGGAAATCCAGGGGCCAAGCCATCCTTTCGGCGCGTGCCCCTCTTCCTGCGTGATCCGGGCGGTGGCCTGAGCGATCAGCGCGGCCTCTGCGGCCTCGTCCAGCGTGCCCTGGCGTTCGGAATTGGTGCGGCCATGGCCCGCGATTTCGTCACCGCGGGCGCGGAAGGCTTCGATCACGCCGGGGGCGGCGTCGTAAAGCGCGCTGTTGGCCAGCGCGGTGCAGGGCAGGTCCAGCCTGTCGAACAGGTCAAGCATCCGCCAGACACCCACCCGGTTGCCGTAGTCGCGCCAGGCGTAGTTCAGCACATCGGGCTGCGGTCCGCCCGGCGCCAGCTCCGCGCCCAGTCCCTTGCCGAAATCGAAGACCTCGAGGTTCATGCCGATGTAGACCGCCAGCCGCGCGCCACCGGGCCAGTCGAAATCCGGGCGCTGCGGGATCGGGCTAAAGCCATAGCGGCCATGGTCGGTCAGGGGCATCGGGGGTCTCCTTTCGCCCTGTTGGGCCATGCGGCGGCGGTCGGCACAAGCACCGGCACGGCTTTATTGCGCCGCCAGCCGCAGACTTGCGATCAGCTGATGAAACTTTTCGCCCTGCACCGCCACATGGGCGCGCAGGGTGTCGGCCGCGCGCACCGAATCGCCGTCGCGCAGCGCCGCCACAACCGTTTCATGTTCGGCCATCGATTGTGCCATCCGTCCGCGCCAGCGCAGTTGCACCCGCCGGAACGGGCTGAGCCGACGGTTCAGGCGCAGCGCCTCCTGTTCAAGAAAGCTGTTGCCGGTTTCATGGTAGATCACGTGGTGAAAGGTCTGGTTTTCCCGGTAATAGCCATCGGCATCCCCCGCCGTGACCGCCGCCAGACAACGCGCATTGGCCTGTTGCAGGCTGGCCAGCGCGGCATCGGTGATCCTTAGCGCGGCAAGGCGCCCGCAGGCGGCCTCGATCTCGGCCATGGTTTCGAACATCTCCATCAGGTCCACCGGCCCGGGCTGGCGGATGAATACGCCGCGCCGGGGCAGCTGTTCGGCCAGCCCCGACACCACAAGCCGTTGCAGCGCCTCTCGGATCGGCGTGCGCGACACGCCGAACCGGGCCGCCAGGGTGATTTCGTCCAGCCGGTCGCCATCGCGGAATTCACCGGTAAAGACCAACTCCTCGAGTGCGTCGGCAATGTCGTTCGGGCGCATCCTGTCCATGGCGAAACGATACGTGGGCCGGTGATTGTCGGCAAGAAGCAATTTCTTGTATACAAGGTGATTGACTCTGTGTGCGTCATCCCGCACCTTCTTTCGATAAAGTCCGACCGGGGAGGGTCGGGCGTTTCTGGGAGGAACACATGAACCGTCTTCTGAAATCCACCGTGGCCGCGCTGGTTCTGGCCGCGCTTGGCAGCACTGCACAGGCCACCGAACTGCGTCTGTCGCACCAGTGGTCCGGCAACGACGTGCGCAACAAGATCGCCGAAATGATGGCCGAGGATGTCGCCGCCGCCAATGTCGACCTCACCATCAAGGTGTTCGGATCACAATCGCTGTTCAAGGCGCGCGAGCAATACACGCCGCTGTCGCGCGGCCAGCTTGACATGACCGTGCTGCCGCTGTCCTACGCGGGCGGGCAGCAGCCGGCCTATAACCTGACCCTGATGCCGGGTCTGGTGAAGAACCTCGATCACGGTGACCGGCTGTCCCATTCGCCCTTCATGGACAAGCTGTCCGAGATTATGGCCGAAGATGACGTGATGGTGCTGGTGCACGGCTATCTGGCTGGCGGTTTCGGGTCCAACAAGGGCTGCATCACCAAACCCGAGGACGTGAACGGCGTAAGCATCCGCGCCGCGGGCAAGTCGTTCGAGGAAATGCTGGCCGGTGCCGGGGCATCGATTTCCTCGATGGCGTCATCCGAGATTTATCCGGCGCTTCAGACCGGCGTGCTGGATGCCACCAACACCTCGTCCGAAAGCTTTGTCAGCTACCGTCTTTACGAGCAGCTTGAGTGTTACACCCCCGCAGGCGACACCGCGCTGTGGTTCATGTACCAGCCGATGCTGATCAACAAGACAGCCTTTGAATCGCTGAACCCCGAACAACAGACCGCCCTGACCGAGGCCGCCGCCAGGGCAGAAGACTTTTACCTCGAAGAGGGCAAGAAGGGCGACGACGTGGCGCGTCAGACCTTTGCCGATGCCGGTGTCGAGATCGCGGAAATGACGCCCGAAGATTTCGACAAGTGGCTGGAACTGGCCAAGACAACCGCCTTTCCGATCTTTGTCGAAGAGACCCCCAACGGTCAGGAACTTCTCGACATGGCGCTTGCCGTCGAGTGACAGACCCGCGCCTGCCCTGCGGGGTGGGCGCCCCCCTTGCTGACCGGAGCCATTGTCCATGACCCACCCTGCCCCGCCCGGCGCAGTGCCTGTCCCTGTGCGGGCCATGCGCCGGATATCGGAATTCTGCGGCGTGATCGCATCCCTGATGATCCTGCTGTCGGTGTTCATCACCTGCCAGATGATTTTTGTCCGGCTGATCCTGAACCAGTCCACCTTCTGGCAGACCGAGGCGGTGATCTACCTTGTCATCGCGGCGACCCTGCTGGGGCTGTGTTACGTGCAACGCCTGCGCGGGCATGTGGGCGTGGACCTTGTGCCGGGGCTGATGCCGCCGGGCGCGCGGCGGGTGCTGGCGCTGTTCGTGCTGGCAATGACGCTGCTGATGGCGGGAGTGATGATCTACCACGGGTTTGACACCTTTCACCTTGCCTGGTCGCGCAACTGGAAATCCGAAACCGTCTGGGCCTTTCCGCTCTGGATCCCCTACGGCATGGTACCACTGGGCTTTGCACTGTTCTTCCTGCAACTGGCGGCCGATCTGTGGATGACAATCACCGGGCGGGACAATCCGCTGGCCCCGTCCATCGTACCGGACGTGCTGACCGAAGAAGGGGGCCACTGATGGATCCGCTCACGCTTGCCCTGATGGTCGGGATCATCACCATCGTGGTGCTGTTCTCGGGCATCTCGGTCGCCTCAGGATTGCTGATCGTGGCGACCGGCTTTCTGCTGGTGTTTGACGGAGCACGATCGCTTCAATCCCTGCCTGACCTGTTCTTTGCCGAACTCAACAGTTTTGCCCTGCTGTCGATCCCGATGTTCATCATCATGGGCGCCTCCATCGCCTCGACCCGCGCGGGCGCCGATCTTTACGAGGCGCTGGAACGCTGGCTGACCCGGGTGCCCGGCGGGCTTGTCATATCGAACCTTGGCGCCTGTGCGCTGTTTGCGGCCATGTCGGGGTCAAGCCCTGCCACCTGCGCCGCCATCGGCAAGATGGGCATCCCCGAAATGCGCAAGCGCGGCTATCCCGACGGCGTTGCGGCGGGGTCCATCGCGGCGGGCGGCACGCTGGGCATCCTGATCCCGCCCTCGGTCACGATGATCGTCTATGGCATCGCCACCGAATCGTCGATCGGGCGGCTGTTCCTGGCGGGTGTCCTGCCCGGTGTCCTGCTGGTGGTCCTGTTCATGGCCTGGTCGATCTATGCCACATGGCGGTCAGGCGATGCGCGCGTCCTTGCCTCGAGCAACTACACCTGGAAGCAGAAATTCGAGATCCTGCCCAAGGTCCTGCCGTTCCTGTTCATCATTCTCGGCGTGCTTTACGCCATGTACGGCGGCATCGCGACGCCATCGGAGACGGCAGCCGTGGGCGCATTGCTCTGCATCGTGATCGCCGTGCTGATCTACCGGCTGTGGCACCCGCGCGACCTGTGGGTGGTCCTGCGCGACAGCACGCGCGAATCGGTGATGATCCTGTTCATCATCGGCGCGGCGGGCGTGTTTTCCTACATGCTTTCAAGCCTGTTCATCACCCAGAGCATCGCGGAATGGATCGGCACGCTGGACGTGAACCGCTGGGTGCTGATGGCGATGATCAACTTGTTCCTGCTGGTCGCGGGGTTTTTCCTGCCGCCGGTCGCCGTGATCCTCATGGCGGCGCCCATATTGTTGCCGGTCATCACCACCGCCGGCTTTGATCCGATCTGGTTCGCTGTGATCCTGACCATCAACATGGAGATCGGCTTGATCTCGCCCCCGGTCGGGCTCAACCTTTATGTCATCAACGGTATCGCGCCCGACATCTCGCTCAAGACCATCCTGCTCGGGTCGTTGCCCTATGTCGCCTGCATGGTGCTGGCCATCGTGCTGCTCTGCCTCTTTCCGGGAATCGCCACCTGGCTGCCGGATTATGTGATGGGACCGAAGATATGAGCCTTTTCGCCGATCTCCTCTCGACCGTGTTCGACCGCCGCTACCGCGGCGCCACAGAACCCGACCGCAAGAACCGCAGCATCGAAGAACTGTGCACCGACCTTATCAGCAACGCGGGCGAAGTGTCGGGCATGGCGCTGGCGCGGCTGATCCTTGACCGCTACGCCGCGATGGAATGGGAGGAAAAGCGCGCCTTCTTTGCCCATCTGACCCAGGATCAGGGCATCGACACCGCCGCCATGCGCGCCGCACTGGACGGATTCGAACAGAACCCGGGCAAGGCCAGCTACCGGACGCTGATGGATCTGGCCGAGCCGCCGCGACAGGAAATCGCCCGCCGTCTCAACCAGGTGCCGGGCGCGACCGGACAGCTTGTCGAGATGCGCGCGGACCTGTTGCGCATGACCGACCACAACCCGGAATTCGAGATGCTGGACCTGGATCTGCGCCACCTGTTTTCGTCCTGGTTCAACCGCGGCTTTCTGGTGCTGCGTCCGATCAGCTGGGAAACCCCGGCCGAGATTCTGGAAAAGATCATCGCCTACGAGGCGGTGCATGCCATCCACAGCTGGGACGACCTGCGCCGTCGCCTGCAACCCGCCGACCGGCGCTGTTTCGCGCTGTTCCACCCCGCGATGCCGAACGAACCGCTGATCTTTGTCGAGGTCGCCCTGACGCAGGGTGTGCCGGATTCGGTGCAGGCGCTGCTGGCCGACGGGCGCGCGCCGCTGCGGGCGCAGGATGCCGATACGGCGGTGTTCTATTCGATCTCGAACTGTCAGGCGGGGCTTGCGGGCATCTCGTTCGGCAATTCGCTGATCAAGCAGGTGGTCGCGGACCTGTCGCGCGAACTGGACGGGTTGAAGACCTTTGTCACCCTGTCGCCGATCCCCGGCCTGACCCGGTGGCTGGAAAAACAGGGCCGCACCATGCCGCTGGACCCGCTTGCCCAGCGTCAGATCACCGCGCATTACCTTGTGCATGCCAAACGCCCCGATGGCGGCCCGGTGGACCCGGTGGGTCGTTTTCACCTCAACAACGGCGCGCTGGTCCATGCGGTGCATGCGGGGGCCGATACGTCAGAAAACGGCATCCGCCAGTCGGGCGGCGTGATGGTGAATTACCTTTACGATCTTGCCCAGATCACGCAGAACCACGAAAAATTCGCCACCTCCGGCACTGTGGCCGCCTCGTCCGAGGTGCGCAGCCTCGCGGGTGCCGTGGCACTTCAGGACGCATGAAGGACCGGACCATGGCCAACCCCCTGTACGACACCCTTTTTGGCCGCCATGCCGGACAGGATACGGTATTCCTGCACCTGCCGGACGGCGGCACGCTGAGCCATGACGCCTTTCTGCGCCGCGCGGCCCGCATGGCCCATGCGCTGAAGGATCTGGGTCTTGAACCCGGCGACCGCCTTGCCGCCCAGATCGAAAAATCGCCCGCGGCGCTGGCGCTGTACGCCGCCTGCGTGCAGGCCGGCGTCGTGTTCCTGCCGCTCAACACCGGCTACATGGCCGAAGAAATCCGTTATTTCGTCGAAAACTCCGGCGCACGGCTGCTGCTTGCCGACGCCTCCAGGTCCGACACGCTGGCCCCGGTCGCCGCGGCCTGTGGCGCCGGGATCGAGACGCTGAATGCCGATGGCAGCGGGTCGTTCACGGACCGGGCGGCGACGATGCCTGACAGTTTCGACACGGTTCCCTGTGATACCGAAGACCTTGCCGCCTTTCTTTACACATCGGGAACCACCGGGCGGTCCAAGGGGGCGATGCTGACGCAGAACAATCTGCTGTCCAACGCGCGGACGCTGGCGGCATACTGGAAGTTAACCGCCGACGACGTGCTGTTGCATGCGCTGCCGATCTTTCACACGCACGGGCTGTTCGTGGCCACCAACACCCTGCTGGTGGCGGGCGGTTCGATGATCTTTCTGCCGAAATTCGATCTTGACCGGATGATCGCGCGGATGCCGCAGGCGACCAGCATGATGGGGGTGCCGACCTTCTACACCCGCCTGCTGGACGATCCGCGTTTCGACCGGGCGCTGACACGGCACATGCGCCTGTTCGTGTCCGGCTCTGCCCCGCTGCTGGCCGAAACCCATGTGCGGTTCGAGGAACGCACCGGCCATCGCATCCTCGAACGCTACGGCATGACCGAAACCAATATGAACACCTCGAACCCCTATGACGGTGAACGCCGGGCCGGTACCGTGGGCTTTGCCCTGCCCGGCATCGACCTGCGCATCACCGACCCCGCCACCGGCGCGACCCTGCCCCAGGGCGAGATCGGCCAGATCGAGGTGCGCGGGCCGAACGTCTTCAAAGGGTACTGGCAGATGCCGGAAAAGACCGCCGAAGAGCTGCGGTCGGATGGCTTTTTCATCACCGGCGACCTTGGGCAGGTGGATGCGGATGGATATGTCAGCATCGTCGGGCGCAACAAGGATCTTATCATTTCCGGCGGCTACAACATCTACCCCAAGGAAATCGAAATGTTTCTGGATGACCAGCCCGGCGTGCTGGAATCCGCGGTGATCGGCGTGCCGCATCCGGATTTCGGAGAAACCGTTGTCGGCGTGCTGGTGCCCACGCCGGGTGGTCAACCCGATCTTGACGCGATCCAGACGCAGATCACCACTTCGCTGGCCCGGTTCAAGCATCCGCGCAAGCTCGTGATCCTGCCCGAACTGCCCCGCAATACCATGGGCAAGGTGCAGAAGAACGCCCTGCGCGACCGGTTCGGGGATCTGTTCAACAGCGCCTGACGGCCCGCTCTGTCCTTTGTTGCGCTAGACGCCGGACACCTGCGCCCCGTGCCGCTGACCGCTGCGGCGGATGGCGATGACCTGCGCCAGGATCGACAGCGCAATCTCGTCCGGGGTCAGCGCGTGAATATCAAGCCCGGCCGGCGCCTGTACGCGGGCCAGATCCTGCGCCGCAACCCCTTCGGCCAAAAGCGTGTCCGAGAGCGCCGCGAACTTGCGCCGCGACCCGACGAAGGCCACGAACACGGCCCCCGCCGACAGCGCCGTCCGCAGCCCGTCCAGATCGCCCTTGCCCTGCGTCGCCACCACCACCAGACGTTGCGCGCCCGGCCGGGCAGGGTCCAGCGGCCCCGCCACCGGCACTGCGTTCAACCGCAAGCCAAAGCCCGCCGCCAGCCGCACCAAAGCCACCGCCACCGGAGAGCCGCCGAGCACGACCAGTTCCGGCTGCGGCAGGTGCGGTTCGACAAACACATCCATCGACCCCTTGCTGGGGCAACCGTTGCGCGCGAAGCGCACGCCCTCGAACGCGCTGCCCGCGACGACGCCGCGCCCGGCCAGCAGGTCTTCGTGCATCAGGGACAGGAACTTGGGCTGCCCGTCCGACAGCGCCTCCTGCGCGGCGCGACCAAGTGCTGCGCGCACGCAGCCGCCGCCGATCCAGCCGCCCCCGATGGTGCCGTCGCTCTGAATCAGCGCGCGCGCGCCGGGTTTTGCCGCCGTGGCGCCCACCGTGCGCACCACCGTTGCCATGGCAAAGGGGGTCCCGGCGGCGCGCAACGCCTCGGCCAGCCGGGTCATTTCGGTGTCCAATGGGGTCACGTCGATCACAACTTCCCAAGCTCCTGTTCCAGCGCGGCAAGGTCTGCGAGCGTTCCGGCGGCGGCGAAATGATCCAGATGCGGCAGGGCGGCGGCCATGCCGGCCGCAACGGGCGCATAACCGGCCCATCCCTTGAGAGGGTTCAGCCAGACGATCCGCCCGCCCCGCCGCCGCAGCCGTTCCAGCGCCGCGCCCAGCCGTTCGGGCGGATCGGTGTCGTACCCGTCCGACAGGATCAGCACCACGCTGCGCCCGTTGACGCAGGCCCGCGCATGGGTGGCGGCAAAATGTTCGAGCGCCGCGCCGATCTTCGATCCCCCGCCAAAGCCGTCCGCCAGCAGGGTCAGCCGGTTCAGCGCGCGCAAGGCATCGTCGTCGCGCAGCGCCTCGGTGATGCGCACAAGGCGGGTGTGAAACAGGTAGGCATCCGTCGCGCCGTCCGCGCGCATGAGACCGGCCAGAAAGGCCAGAAAAACCCGCGCATAGACCGTCATCGACCCTGACACATCGCACAGCGCCACGATCCGCACCGGGCGGTCGGGCCGTTGCCTGCGCGGCAGGCGCAGGGGTTCGCCCCCGGTCGCCAGGCTGTGTCGCAGCACCCGCCGCATGTCCAGATGCGCCCCCTTGCGCGCCGCGCGCCTGCGCCGCGACCGCCGGTCCCGGATCGCCAGCGCCAGCCTTCGGGCAACGGTTTCAGCGGCACGGATATCCTCTGGGCTGACCAGATCGCGCAGATCGGTTTTCATCAGGTTTGCAAGGCGCGACCCCACCAGCCGCCCCTCGCCCCCGACCATGATTTCGCTGTCCTGTCCGGCGTCATCCGGGCCGTCCATCCGGCCACCGCCATCAGATTCCGGGCCGTGGGCCGAGCGGGAATTGCGCATGTGCTCTGTCCGGGCCTTCTGGGATGGCACGACCTTGTTGCGCACCCGGCCGTCATTGCGCCAGTAGGCGTCAAACAGGTCACCGAACCGCGCGACATCATCGGCGGAGCCTGTACAGACTGCCTGAAGGGTCAGTCGCGCCTCTGTGGGATCGGCGGCGTTGACATGGCTCAGCGCCCTGACCGCCAGCGCGGTTTCCGCCACGCCCAGCCGCAGGCCGTGATCGCGCAGATGCGCCATGAACCCCGCAACACGGGCATCCGGCCCCGGATCGCGCCCGGCAAAGCGGGTCACGCGGGTCATGCGGCCCGCCCCGCCAGCCGCTGCGCCACCTCTGTCGGGACCGCATCCCGGTCGCGGCGCGTCTTGAGAAGGGTCGCCAGCGTCGCCTGCAACACCGCCGGATCGTCACTCAGATCCGCGATGCCAAGACCCGACAGTGCGGCGGCGAAATCCAGCATCTCGGCCACGCCGGGAATCTTTTCCAGTTCTTCGCGGCGCAGGGCCTGCACAAAGCCGATGATCTGCTCCGCCAGCAGATCCTGCACACCGGGGATGCGCGCGCGCAGGATCGCCAGTCCCGTCTCCCGGTCGGGATAATCCACATGCGCATACAGGCACCGCCGCCGCAGCGCATCCGACAGGTCGCGCGTGCCGTTCGCGGTCAGGATCACCATGGGCCGCGTGGTGGCCGTGATCGTGCCAAGTTCGGGGATCGAAATCTGGAAATCCGACAGCACCTCAAGCAGATAGGCCTCAAATTCCTCGTCCGCTCGGTCAATCTCGTCGATCAGCAGCACGGGGGCCACGGGCTGGCGGATCGCCTTCAGCAGGGGCCGTTCCAGCAGGTAGGTCTCGGAAAAGATCCGCGCCTCGACATCGCGCCCCGTCTCGCCATCCTCGGCGGCGGCGCGGATGGCCAGCAACTGGCGCTGGTAGTTCCATTCATAGATCGCCTGCCCCGCATCCAGCCCTTCGTAACATTGCAGCCGGATCAGTTGCGTTGATTTCACCGCCGCCAGCACGCGGGCCACTTCGGTCTTGCCGACCCCTGCCGCCCCTTCGAGCAGCAGGGGTCTGCCCAGCGACAGCGCGAGGTGCGTCGCCATCGCCAGATCATCAGACGCGACATAGCCTTCCCCCACCATGTCCGTCTGAAGTTCCCGCCAGGTCATTGCGGACTACCCGTGCAGGCCAAGTTCGTCCGCGATGCGCCAGATCCGCCAGTGATCGTGCGGCATGTGGCTTTGTTTCAGGCCAAAGGCGCGAAAGGCATCGTGAACGGCATTCGAGAACATCGGCACACCGCCGACATTCGGGCTTTCGCCCACGCCCTTGGCCCCGATGGGATGGTGGGGGCTGGGCGTTTCGGTGAAATCGGTGGTGTAATGCGGCGTCTCGACCATGGTGGGCAGGAAGAAATCCATCAGCGTGCCGGTCTTGCAATTGCCCATTTCGTCATAGGCAATCTCTTGGCCCAACGCGATGGCAAAGGCCTCGGTCAGGCCGCCATGCACCTGCCCCTCGATCACCATGGGGTTGATGCGGGTGCCGCAATCGTCCAGGGCATAGACCTGCCGCACCTCGGCCTCTCCGGTGTCCACATCCACGTCCATGACGCAGATATAGGCCCCGAAGGGATAGGTCATGTTGGGCGGATCGTAATAGCTGACCGCCTCAAGCCCCGGTTCGATGCCGGGAATGGGCTGATTGTAGGCGGCATAGGCGATGTCCTTCATCGTCTTGAACCGTTCCGGCGCACCCTTGACCACAAAACGGTCGACGTCGAATTCCACATCGTTGTCATGTACCTCGAGCAGGTAGGCCGCGATCATCTGCGCCTTGGCGCGGATCTTGCGCCCCGCCAG
>JAGXGV010000114.1 GCA_024636635.1 Puniceibacterium sp. | reverse complement strand
TTGCCAAGCGCGCCGTGCGGCCCTATACGCGCGTCCATGCCCGATACACTGTCAACCCTGCCCGCAAAGCCCGCAAAGCCCGCAAACCGCCCCGACCTGCCGACGGAAATCGCGCGGCGGAGGACCTTTGCGATCATCTCTCACCCGGATGCGGGCAAGACCACGCTGACGGAAAAGTTCCTGCTGTATGGCGGCGCGATCCAGATGGCCGGACAGGTCCGCGCCAAAGGCGAGGCACGGCGCACGCGATCCGACTTCATGCAGATGGAAAAAGATCGCGGCATCTCGGTCTCGGCCTCGGCCATGTCGTTTGATTACGGCAATTTCCGCTTCAATCTTGTCGACACGCCCGGCCACTCGGACTTTTCCGAAGACACCTACCGCACGCTGACGGCAGTGGATGCGGCCGTGATGGTCATCGACGGCGCCAAGGGTGTTGAATCCCAGACCCGAAAGCTTTTCGAAGTCTGCCGCCTGCGCGACCTGCCGATCCTGACCTTCTGCAACAAGATGGACCGCGAGGCGCGCGACACCTTCGACATCATCGACGAAATCCAGGAAAACCTCGCCATCGACGTGACGCCGGCCAGTTGGCCCATCGGCATGGGCCGCGATTTTCTGGGCTGCTACGACATGCTGCGCGACCGGCTGGAACTGATGGACCGCGCCGACCGCAACAAGGTGGCGGCGACGATCGAAATGAACGGTCTCGACGATCCGCTGCTGGACAGACACGTGCCCGCCGAACAGCTGGCCCGCCTGCGCGAAGAGGTCGAGATGGCGCGCGAACTGCTGCCCGCACTCAACCCGCAATCGGTAATCGAAGGCCACATGACGCCGATATGGTTCGGCTCTGCCATCAACTCCTTTGGCGTAAAGGAACTGATGGACGGCATAGGCACCTATGGACCGGAACCACAGATCCAGAACGCCACCCCGCGCAAGATCGCCCCGGAAGAGGAAAAGGTCACCGGCTTTGTGTTCAAGGTGCAGGCCAACATGGACCCCAAGCACCGCGACCGCGTCGCGTTTGTCCGCCTCGCCTCGGGCCATTTCGAACGCGGCATGAAACTGACCCATGTGCGGTCGAAAAAACCGATGGCCATCACCAACCCGGTGCTGTTTCTGGCTGCCGACCGCGAACTGGCGGAAGAGGCATGGGCCGGCGACATCATCGGCATCCCCAACCACGGCCAGTTGCGGATCGGCGACACGCTGACCGAGGGCGAGATGCTGCGCGTCTCGGGCATCCCGTCCTTCGCGCCGGAATTGCTGCAAACCGTCCGGGCGGGCGACCCGCTGAAATCCAAGCACCTGGAAAAGGCTCTGATGCAGTTCGCCGAGGAAGGCGCTGCAAAGGTGTTCAAACCCGCCTTCGGGTCGGGCTTTATCGTCGGCGTGGTTGGCGCGTTGCAGTTCGAGGTTCTGGGCTCGAGAATCGAGCTTGAATACGGGTTGCCGGTGCGTTTCGAGGGTTCGCAATTCACCTCTGCCCGCTGGGTCCACGGCAACCGGGACAAGGTCGACGCTTTCATTGCTGCGAACAAGCAGCACATCGGACACGACAACGATGGCGATGTGGTCTACCTCACCCGCCTGCAGTGGGACATCGACCGCGTGGCGCGGGATTATCCGGATGTGACCCTCTCCGCGACAAAGGAAATGATGGTCTAGGCGGTACGCTCGGGGGGCCAGCCCCCCGAACCCCCCGGGATATTTGCGACCCGAAGAAGCTGGACTCCGACCCAGGCTTCTTCGGGTTTCAAATATCCCCGCCGGAGGCGTTGGCCCGCAACATGCGGCGTCATGAAAAGGCCCTGAGCAAGAGCTGAGAGGCGCGGCCCGAGGATGACGCCGCAGGCGGAAGACGAGAGATGATGCGCGCGCGGCACGCGCGCTCCGCAGGATCAGGACGCGCGGCACGAGGAGATTGCACACGGGCTCGACACGCGTCACTCTGGCTTCATGAGCAGTGACACGGGCGCCAGGACGCCCACCTATCCCGGCGGCATACATGCCGTGCTGTCCCAGATGGAGGGACGGCGCGATGGCTTTTCCTTCGCGCCCGGCGAAGCCCTGCCTTGCCTGGATACCGACCTTGTGCCGCTGCTTGCGAAAACCGTCACCGAGCCGGCGCGGGACCCTGCGGAAAACGACAAGGTTCGCTCTTCTTACCATCGAAAGCGCTTTGCCCTGCGGCAGGAATTCACCGGAGCGTCCGAGATCTGCTTTCTGAACGGGCTGCTCATCGCGCATCTGCGCAAGCGCGACTTTCCTGTCCATGCCCCCGCGCTTTTCCATCGGCTCTGGGCCGAACAGGGCGGCTTTCTATGCAGCACGCTCAACGCGCGCTGGCTGGTCTCGTCGGTCACCACCTTTGGCGACCATGGCCAGACCGCCGCGCAGCGCAGCGTCGGTCTGGCGCTGACGGTGCTGTTCGGGACGATGAAGCTTTATGAAACCGAGCGGCTCTATTCCGGACTGCCGCCGGACAGGGCCTTTGCGCTCGACGCCAAGGTCAAGGCGAAGCTGCCGGTCGAGATGGACGCGTATTCGATCACCGCAGGCGGGCTGGACGTCAACATGATCGGGCGTCTGTGGCAGGAGGCCGGGACTGACCCTGTGATCGCGCCGCTGGCGCAGCATCTGCTGGACCGTCTGATCCATGACGACCGGACGCTGTTTCGCCGCCTGATGATCATGCGCCAGCGCAAATCCCGGCGCGACGCGGCCATACCCCGCAAACCGGTGATACAGTCCAACATCGCCCCCGTAGCCGCCGACCGTCCGGTCCTTGGTGCGTCGGAACTGCGCTGGGGGCTGGTCAGCACGATCCGCGCGCCCTTGCTCCAGATCGCCCGCTTTGCTGCGCATCATCTTGAAATTGGCGCCGAAGCGCTGCACATCCACCTGGACCAGTCCGACCCCGCTGCCGCCGCCTTTCTGGGCCGCCATCCGCGCCTTAATGTCATCCAGTGCGACGACGCCTATTGGCGCGCCTCGGGCAAGGCCCGGATGGACGCGCATCAACAGCGCCAGGCCTTCAATGCCACACGCACGCTTCGCAGCGTCAGCGAAGATCTGGACTGGCTCGGCCATATTGACGTCGATGAATTCCTGCTGGGCGCCGCACCGCTTGCGACGGCGCTCGCGCAGATTTCGCCTGACGCCGCCGTCGCGCGGCTGACCCCGACCGAGGTTCTGGCCTCGGACACCGCCGCGGACCGACCGCGGCATTTCAAGCTGACCCACAAGGGCGCCGGCGTGGCCAAGGCCACCCTTCAGTACGTCTATCCGACCTTTGGCCTGCATCTTTATGGCGGCTTCCTCAGCCATACCATCGGCAAGGTCTTTGCCCGCACCGGTATTCCCGGCACCCGGCTTGGAATCCATACGCTGAAATACATGGGCGAGGATGCAACAAACACGGCCACTTTACCCGGTGTGCATCTGGGCCATCTGCACGCCCCAAGCTGGAGCTTTTTCCGCGAGCATTTCGAATTTCGGCGCAGGCGCGGCTCCTACCGGCCCCGGTCAGAAAACGGACGGCTCGACCTGTCGCACATCATCGCCTTTCTTGCCGAGAGCGAGGGCGAGCCGGGCCTGCGCGCCCTTTTCGACGAGGTGGCGCTGGACACGCCAGAGCTGCGCGCCCGGCTGGCGGCGCAGGGCATGCTGCTGACCCATCCGCTTGATCCCGATGCGGCCGTGCTGCGGGTCTTCGGGGAACTGCCGTGACCACTTGGGGGATTGTGTCCACGATGCGCGCGCCGCTGTCCGATATCCTTGATTTTGTGTCCTGGCACCTCGATCAGGGGGCCGCGCGGTTCTATCTTTATCTCGACGACGACGTACCCGACACCCTGGCCGTTCTGAACGCGCATCGCGCCGTAACGGCCGTGCACACCGACGCGGGGTGGTGGGCGAAACGCAAGGGGCGCCCGGACCGCCACCAGGTTCGCCAGTCGCTGAACGCAAGACACGCGAACAACCGCACCGATGGCCAGGGGCGGCCCGAGGTCGACTGGCTGGCCCATATCGACGTCGATGAATTCCTGATACCCGCAACCCCGATTGCCGCGCGTCTGGCCGCCCTGCCCGACAGCGCCCTTTGTGCGCGGGTGCGCCCGATCGAGGCGCTGGCGCCCATCGATGCGGCACCGCAGACCGCGTTCAAGGCGTTCCACCTTGACCAGGTCATGCGGCAGGCCGCATCGGAGGCGTGTTTTCCAACCTGGGGCGCGGTCCTGTCGGGCGGCTTTCTCAGCCATGTCGCGGGCAAACTGTTCTTTCGCACCGGCCTGCGAGAGCTTCAGATCAAGATCCACAACGTCGTTCTGGGGGACGTGATGAACCCCGGCCAGGTTTCGATTGCGGACATCGAACTGGCGCACATGCACGCAAAAAGCTGGGACCAGTTCCTGAGCGCCTACCGGTTCCGCCTGTCGCATGGATCTTACCGAGCCGATCTCAGGGCGCAGGCGCGCGCCGGAACCGCCATGCCGAACCTGAACGATCTGTTCACCGCGATCGAGGCGGAGCGAGGCGAGCCCGGCCTGCGTGCTTTTTATGACGAAGTCTGCACGGCAACACCCGATCTGTGTCAGCGATTGCAGGTGCACGGGCTTTTGCGGCAATACGATCTGGACCTCGCGCGCCGTTGCGACCGGCATTTTCCCGGGCATTTTACCGGGCGCGGATCGGTCTGGACAACATCTGACCTGCCGGACAATCCGCTCAAACAGGCTGATTTGTGTCAGACCTGCCGACAGAGGCACTGATTGGCACGCCATTGTCCGGCCGACATTGACCACTGCGCCCGTTTTCTGTACAAGCCGCGCGTGGGTCACAGATGTGGAGAACCACAAGGCCGTAAGGGTCTGACACACGCACCAGACGCACGGGCCATATTGTGTCCGTAAATATCGGATACCTATGACAAAATTCTCTGATCTGAACCTGAACCCCAAGGTCATGAAAGCCATCGAAGAGGCCGGCTATGAAACGCCGACTCCGATCCAGGCCGGCGCGATCCCGCCTGCTCTTGAAGGGCGCGACGTTCTGGGCATTGCCCAGACCGGAACCGGCAAGACCGCGGGCTTTGTTCTGCCGATGATCACAATGCTCGCCCGCGGTCGCGCCCGCGCCCGGATGCCGCGCAGTCTTGTGCTGTGCCCCACGCGGGAACTCGCCGCGCAAGTGGCAGAAAACTTTGACACCTATTCCAAATATGTCAACCTGACCAAGGCCCTGCTGATCGGCGGCGTCAGTTTCAAGGAACAGGACACGCTGATCGACAAGGGCGTGGACGTGCTGATCGCCACGCCGGGCCGCCTGCTGGACCATTTCGAACGCGGCAAGCTGATCCTGTCGGATGTCAAGGTGATGGTGGTGGACGAGGCCGACCGGATGCTGGACATGGGGTTCATTCCCGATATCGAAAAGATCTTTGGCCTGACACCCTTTACCCGTCAGACGCTGTTCTTTTCCGCCACCATGGCGCCCGAGATCGAGCGGATCACCAACACCTTCCTGTCCAACCCCGCCCGGATCGAGGTCGCCCGCCAATCGAGCGCGTCGGAAACCATCGAACAGGGTGTCGTGGTGTTCAAGCCGTCGCGCAAAGACCGCGAGGCCAGCGAAAAGCGCGATATGCTGCGGGCCATGATCGAAGCCGAGGGCGCAAAATGCACCAACGCCATCATCTTCTGCAACCGCAAGATGGACGTGGACGTGGTCGCAAAATCGCTCAAGAAATATGGCTATGACGCCGCGCCGATCCACGGCGATCTGGACCAGTCGCAGCGCACGCGCACGCTGGACGGGTTCCGCAGCGGCGACCTGCGTTTTCTTGTGGCCTCTGATGTGGCCGCGCGCGGGCTTGATGTACCCAGCGTCAGCCACGTGTTCAACTTCGATGTGCCCAGCCATGCCGAGGATTACATTCACCGGATCGGCCGCACCGGCCGCGCCGGGCGCGACGGCAAGGCGATGATGATCTGCGTGCCCAAGGATGAAAAGAACCTCGACGCGATCGAAAAGCTTTTGCAGAACAGCATTCCGCGTCTCGAGTCTCCGATCAAGGCCCCGCCTGCCGGTGATGAGGTCGACGCCGCGATGGAAACCGATTCCGGGCCCAAGCCGCGCCGCGCCCGCACCCGGTCGCGCAGCAAGCCTGTGACGCCAGAGCCAGAAGCCGACGCGCCAGAGGTCGCAGCGCCGCAAAAGGCGCCAGTAGATACAGCGCCGCAAACGGCGCCGGTGGATCCAGCACCGCAAGCGGAACCAGTGGATACAGCGCCGCAGACAAAACCCGCGGACGCAGCGCCGCAATCTGCGCAAGTGGCATCGCAAACACCTGCCGCCCCCGAAACACACGCCGAGTCGCGCCAGCCTGAACGGATGCGCGAACAGTCCCAGCAGCGCGACACCGGCGCGCGGGATCGCGGATACCAACGCGGCCGCGGCGGTGACAGCAAGGTGGTCGGCATGGGCGACCATCTGCCCAGCTTCATCGCGCTCAGCTTTGACGAGCGTCGCACCGGCTGAGGTTTGCCGCCCCGCGCGGTGACTGGCCTGAACGAAAAGCAAACGAAAACGCCGCGCTCCTTGGGGGAACGCGGCGTTTTTCTTTTAATGATCCGGCGCGATCAGCTCAGACGGCTGACCACGATCGTCACTTCGGGCTTCTTGCCGATCTCGGACATGGCAGACTGGCGCGCCACCCGTTTCAGCCCCTCTTCGAGCTTGTCGTCGTCGCGGATTGTCTTGATGCCGGTCCGGCCAAGAAACTGGCTAAGGTCTTCTTCGAGCACATCAACCAGCGGCACATGGCTCTTGCCCTGTTCTGGCAAGCCCATGATGTCGCACCACGGATCGCCCAGCGGCTTGCCGTCCTCGTCGATGATCACCGTCACTGTCAGATGCCCGTTCAAGGCCATGCGGATTCGGTCGCGCACCACCCCGTCCATCGCGCCGATCTGCACCGATCCGTCAACATAGGTGCGCCCGGTTTCGATATATTCGACGACGGCGGGTTCGTTACCGGACAAGTCGATCATCATGCCGTTTACCGCCAGCACGCCCTTGCGTCCCTTGCTTTGCGCCAGCTTGACGTGTTCGCGCAAATGGCGGTGTTCGCCGTGCATCGGAATTACGAACTGGGGTTTCACGATGTCATGCATCGCCTCAAGATCGGGACGGTTGGCATGGCCTGACACATGGTAAAGGCCGTCTGAATCGTCCACCACATCCACGCCAAGTTCGGAAAACTGGTTCATGATGCGGATGACGCCGCGTTCGTTGCCGGGAATGGTCTTTGAGGAGAAGAGGAAAAGATCGCCCTCTTTCATCGTGATCCCCTGGTATTTGCCCCGGGCAAGCTGCGCACTGGCCGCGCGGCGTTCACCCTGCGAGCCGGTGACCAGCAGCATCAGGTTTTCGCGCGGGACCGATACGGCATCCTCGGGCGACATGACGCGTGGAAACCCCTTTAATACGCCGGTTTCGGTGGCCGCCTCGATCATCCGGCGCATGGCACGGCCCAGCAGGACAATGGAACGCCCTGCCCTTTCGCCCGCCTCGGCCAGGGTCTTGACCCGTGCCACGTTGGACGCAAAGGTTGTGGCCACGACCATGCCCTTGGCGCCTGCGACCAGCTTTTCAATCTCGGGTCCGACCGTCACTTCTGAGCGGCCCGCATGGGGGCTGAACACATTGGTGGAATCGCAGATCAGCGCCTTGACGCCATTTCTGGACACTTCGGCCCAAAGATCCGGATCATAGGCTTCGCCGACGATCGGTGTGAAGTCGAGCTTGAAGTCGCCCGTATGCACCAGCCGCCCCTGCGGCGTGTCGATGACCAGCGCCGAGGCTTCTGGAATGGAATGGGAAATCGGCAGATAGCCAACGGTGAACGGCCCCGCGGTCGTGGTTTCCGGCCAGGGCGAGACGACCTTGACCGTCTTGTCCGAATGGCCATGTTCGGCCATCTTGTGGCGCGCGATATTGGCGGTAAAGGGGCGTGCGTAGATCGGCGCGCCAAGCTGTTCCCAGAAATGCCCGATGGCGCCGACATGATCCTCGTGCGCATGGGTGATGAAGATCGCGTCCAGCCTGTCGCGGCGTTCCTTCAGCCAGGTGATGTCCGGCAGGATCAGATCGACACCGGGTGTGCCGTCCATGTCCGGAAACGTCACGCCCAGATCGACCAGGATCAGGCGTTCCTGATCCGGTTTGCCATAGCCGTAGACATAGGCGTTCATGCCGATCTCCCCGGCCCCGCCGAGTGGGAGGTAGATGATACGCTCAGTGCTCATGAATTATCCTTTGGTCTTGTTGTATGTATGGATCACGGTCAAACCGTGCATCGTCAGGTCATCTTTGAAATCGTCAAACAGCTCTTCGGTCTGTTGGAACAAAGGCGCAAGGCCCCCGGTCGAAATAATCTGCATTGGCACGCCGCGTTCGGCCTGGATCCGGGCGCAGATCTCTTTCACGAGGCCGACGTACCCCCAGAAGATGCCCGATTGCATGCAGGCGACGGTGTTGGTGCCGATGACGCTTTGCGGTTTGGTGATGTCCACATGTGGCAACGCTGCCGCAGCCTGATGCAGCGCCAGCAATGACAGGTTCACGCCGGGGGCGATCACGCCGCCCTCATATGCGCCGTCACCCGCGACCACGTCAAAGGTCGTCGCCGTCCCAAAATCCACGACAATCAGGTCACCGCCGTACAGGTCGAATCCCGCGACGGTGTTCACCAGCCGGTCCGGCCCCACCTGCGTGCCCGCATCGACGCGTACGGCGACGGGCAGCGCACATTCCGGTTTGCCCACCACAACGGGGCGTGTGTTGAAATAGCGGTCCGACAGCACCCGAAGGTTATAGACCACGCGTGGCACCGTGGACGAGATGATCACATCGGTGATCACCGCCTCGATCTTCTGGAACTCCATCAGGGTGCTCAGCCAGACGTAATACTGATCCGCGGTGCGCTGGTGGTCGGTCGCCGTGCGCCAGGTGGCCAGAAACCGGGTCCCGTCCCAGATCGAAAAGACGGTATTGGTGTTGCCGCAGTCGATGGCCAGAAGCATGTCAGAGCCTTTCAGAAGAACACATCCGCCGCGGCAATCCGCTCGCGGCCCTTGGCGGTGGTCAGCACCAGATGCCCGGTCTCGTCCACCGTATCGAACCTGCCGACGGTTTCGGTGGTGCAGGTGCGGGCGGTGACCGTTTCACCCAGACGTGCGGCGCGCAACAGCCATGCCTCACGCACGGGGGCAAATCCGTAGGTGGTGAACATCGTCTCGATCTTGGCATAACACTCGGCCAGGATTTCAAGAAACGCCTCGGGCGCGATGGACACGCCGGTGGCGGACATCAGCGAAACAGGGGCAACTGCCCCCGGCTCCACCTCGACCGCCGAGGGTGCCTGTTCAAGGTTTACCCCGATGCCGATGGCCAGATGCGGCACACCTTGCCGGGTTCCAAGCGATTCCAGCAGGATGCCGGCCACCTTGCCACCGTTCAGCAGCACATCATTGGGCCATTTGAGCGACAGTCCTGCGGTGCGCCCTGTCGCCACCACAAACGCCTCGTGCAGGGCGAGCGCCGCCACGAATGACCGCAGCGCGATGGTTTCGGGCGGTTCGGTGGGCCGCAAGACCAGCGTGGCGGCAAAATTGCCCGCGGGCATGCACCAATGACGGCCCCGCCGACCGCGCGCCGCCGTCTGGTGCAGAGCCATGATCCAGGTGGGCCCGGAAAGTGTCGGGGCCAGCCGCGCGGCTTCGGCGTTGGTGCTGTCGACCTCGGCCAGCACGCGGCGGTCGTAACCGTCAGGCCAGCCCACGCACGGACCTCCGCATCAGGCAACCGGGACCGAGTATTCGGGCGCAACCGACCGGGACCGCCTGCCGGTAAGGGAGTCCATCCCAAAAGAGCGACGCGCCCGCAGGCGCGCCAGCCATGCCCGGACACGTCGGGGTCATCTCAGTTGACAAGCGTCGCCGCCGCAGCGGCCGCGGCCCCTTCGATCCCGAACAGGTTCACGACGCCCGCGACCATCACAAAAGCCGAGGCCATGAGGAACCCCCAGAGCACGGGCGATCCACCCGCATCCAGTCCCTCTTCGTTCTCGTCGCCGAAATACATGTAGAACACGATGCGCAGGTAGTAGAACGCCCCGATGACCGACGCGACGGCCCCGGCCACGGCAAGCCATGCAAGGCCCGCATCATAGGCCGCGCGCAGCACGTAAAGCTTGCCGAAGAAACCGACCAGCGGCGGCACCCCCGCCAGACTGAACAGCAGGACCAGCATGGCCAGCGCGCGGCCCGGTTCCTTTTTCGAATACATGTTGAGCGCGGCGATATCCGTGACCGGTTGTCCGTCCCGTTCCATCGACAGGATGAAGGCGAAGGTGCCGACATTCATCGTCACGTAAATGGTCATGTAGATCAGCATCGCCTGCACGCCAAGCGCGGTGCCTGCCGCCAGACCCATCAGCGCAAAGCCCATGTGCGCGATCGAGGAATAGGCCATCAGCCGTTTGATGTTGCGTTGGCCGATGGCGGCAACGCCACCAAGGAACATCGACAGGACCGAGATCAGCGCGACCACCTGGCTCCAGTCACCCACCGCGCCGCCAAAGGCGTCGTGCAGCATCCGCGCGAACAGCCCCATGGCGGCAACCTTGGGAGCGGTGGCAAAGAAGGTGGTGACCGGAGTTGGCGCGCCTTCGTAGACGTCGGGTGTCCACATGTGAAATGGCACGGCAGACACCTTGAACGCGAGGCCGGAGATCAGGAACACCAGCCCGAACAGCAGGCCGACTGACATCTCGTCGGCGCGTACCGTCTGGATGATTCCGGAAAACAGCGTCGTGCCGGCATAGCCATAGGTCAGCGAGGCACCGTAAAGCAGAAGGCCGGACGACAGCGCGCCAAGCACAAAATACTTGAGCCCCGCCTCGGTCGACTTGATTGAATCCCGCCGCAGCGAGGCCACGACATAAAGCGCGAGCGACTGCAATTCGAGCCCCATGTAGAGCGACATCAGATCCCCGGCCGACACCATCATCATCATGCCCACAGCGCTCAGCGTCACAAGCACGGGATATTCGAACCGAAGCAGGTCGCGGCGGAGCATGTATTCCTGGCTCATCATCAGGACGGCGGCCGCCGACAGCAGGATGACCACCTTGGCAAAGCGCGAAAAGGAATCGTCGATGAACAACCCGTTGAAGGCGATATGGGTCGTGCCATCGCCGCTGGCCCCGATCCAGATTGCAACGGCCACGAACAGCCCCGAAGTGGCCCAGACCAGCATCGGCGCCAGCCTGTCCTTTTGGGTATAGACCGCCCCCACCAGCGCCAGCATGGCAAACACCGCCAGCAGGATTTCGGGGAGGATGACGTTCAGATCAGCCTGCATCATGATCAGCGTTCCTTACTGTTCTGCCACCGAGGCGGCATTTTCGGCGACCTGTGTGGCGCTGTGCGCCGCCGCGAGGGCCGTGTCGTAATTGTTCACCAGCGCCTCGACACTGGGTCCGATGCGGTCGAGGATCGGCGCCGGATAGACGCCCATCCAGATCGTCATCACGACCAGCGGCGCAAAGATCGCCTTTTCGCGGCGGGTCATGTCCTTGATCGTGCGCAGAGATTCCTTGATCAGGTCGCCCATCACGACGCGACGATACAGCCACAGCGCATAGGCCGCCGACAGGATCACCCCCGACGTGGCAAAGGCAGCGACCCAGGTGTTGACCTGGAAGATACCCACCAGCGTCAGGAATTCCCCGACGAAACCCGATGTGCCCGGCAGGCCGACATTCGCCATGGTGAAGAACATGAAGATCATCGCATAGGCCGGCATCCGGTTCACAAGACCGCCATATGCATCGATGTCGCGGGTGTGCATCCGGTCATAGATCACGCCGACGCACAGAAACAGCGCGCCCGAGATAAACCCGTGGCTGAGCATCTGAAAGATTGCGCCGTCGATGCCCTGCTGGTTGCCCGCAAATATCCCCATCGTGACGAAACCCATGTGCGCGACCGACGAATAGGCGATGAGTTTCTTCATGTCTTCCTGCACCAGCGCGACAAGGCTGGTGTAGACGATGGCGATGGCGGACATCCACAGCACGACCGGGGTCAGCACCTCGGACCCTACGGGGAACATCGGCAGCGAAAACCGCAGAAAGCCGTATCCACCCATCTTGAGCAGGATGGACGCCAGCACAACCGACCCGGCGGTTGGCGCCTGAACGTGGGCATCGGGCAGCCAGGTATGGACAGGCCACATCGGCATCTTCACCGCAAAGCTGGCAAAGAACGCCAGGAACATCATGGTCTGAAGGCCGCCGACAACCGGAATCCCGAGCACCGAGATCGTCTCGGACGAGAAGTCGTGCGTCATCAGCGTCGGAATGTCGGTGGTGCCCGCGTTCGAGGCCATGGCGACCATTGCGACCAGCATCAGCACCGACCCGAGGAAGGTGTAGAGGAAGAACTTGAACGAGGCGTAGATGCGCGCGGCCCCGCCCCAGATGCCGATGATCAGGAACATCGGAATCAGCCCGGCCTCGAAGAACAGGTAGAAAAGCACCAGGTCCAGCGC
>JAGXGV010000113.1 GCA_024636635.1 Puniceibacterium sp. | reverse complement strand
AGATGTGTATAAGAGACAGCGCCTATCCCGACGGCGCGGTCGACGAGGTGATCTTTTGGATGGAGGGCGAGGGGCGGCTGGGCCGCAAGTCCAAGGCGGGGTTCTACGCCTATGACGAAAAGGGCAAGCGGCAGGGGCTGTGGTCCGGACTGGCCGAACGGTACGCGCAACTCGACACACAGCCTGACCTGATCGAGGTGCAGCATCGTTTGCTGTTCGCTCAGGTGCTCGAGGCGGTACGGGCGTTGGAAGAGGGTGTGCTCATGGACATCCGCGAAGGCGATGTCGGAGCGATCCTGGGCTGGGGGTTCGCACCCTGGTCGGGTGGCCCCTTTTCCTGGCTGGACATCATCGGGGCGCCTTATGCCGCAGAACGGTGCGACCAGCTTGTGGCGCAATACGGCAAGCGCTTTGCCTGCCCGGAGCTGCTGCGCGAAATGGCCGGAAAGGGCCAGAGCTTCTACGGCCGCTTCGCGACACCTGCCCAAGCCGCCTGAGAGGATTGCGCCCAAGTCGACGCGCGCCGCTGCTGTCCGGGTTCAGATGGCGACAGAGTGGCGCGCGTTGCTGTCTTGCAGGTAGGCGTCGAACGCCGATGCGGCGATGCGGACCAGGGGTGCGCCTCGCGGCGTCATGCGGACCTGCCCCGACGACAGGGTCAGCAGGCCGTCGGCCCGCATCTCGTCCAGTCGGCGGAACGCGTCCCGCCACCAGCCGTCGGGCGCGTGGTGCTTCTGACCCAGGGCAACGGCATCGACATGGCCGTCGCACATCAGACGTTCGATCACTTCGGCGCGCAGGCGGTCGTCCCGGACAAAGGGCAGACCTTTGGCGACCGGCAGGCGCCCGTCCGACACGGCCCGCGACCAGGCCCCGGTTTCCGCGATATTCTGCACATGGCCCGACGGGGTACGCCCGATAGAGGTGGCGCCCATGCCGATCAGCGTTCCGGCCTGATCGGTGGTATAGCCTTGGAAATTGCGGCGCAGCCGACCGGCGCGAGCGGCGACGGCCAGTGCATCCTCCGGCAGGGCAAAGTGATCGAGGCCGATGGCCACATAGCCCTCGGCCAGCAGGGCTTCGGCGGCGGCACGCGCCTGTGCGGCGCGCGCCCGCGCATCGGGCAGGGACTCGTCGGGGATCATGCGCTGGTTCTTTGCCATCCACGGCACATGCGCATAGCCGAACAGCGCCACGCGGTCGGGCCGCATTTCTACGCTGATCCTGACCGTCTCGACGATGGTTTCGACGGTCTGGTAAGGCAGGCCATAGATCAGATCGAAGTTGATGCCCGACACCCCTGCCCCGCGCAATTGATCCACACTGGTGCGCACCATTTCGGGCGGCTGCAAGCGGTTGATCGCCACCTGGACCCGGCGATCAAATTCCTGAACCCCGAAACTGGCCCTCGTAAACCCGAGGCTGCCGATCCGCGTGGCCATGTCGGCGGTCAGCGTGCGCGGATCGCTTTCGATCGCGATTTCGGCGTCCGGGGCAAAATCCCAGCGTGCCCGGACATTGCCCATCAGGCTGTCCAGATCGTCGGGTGACAGAGCCGTCGGCGTGCCGCCGCCCCAGTGCAGGTGCGACACGGTCAACCGGGCCGGAAGCGCCTGCGCGGTCAGCGCGATTTCCTGACGCAGAGTGCGGGCATATTCCCCGACAGGCCCGTATCTGGAGGCCAGTTTCATGTTGCAGCCGCAATACCAGCACATCTGGCGACAGAACGGCACATGCAGATAAAGCGACACCGGGTCGTTCACATCCAGCCGTGACAGCCAGTCGCGATACTGCGCCTCGTCGAAACCCTTCTGGAAATGCGGGGCCGTGGGATAGCTTGTGTAGCGCGGCGTCGCGCGGCTGGCGTAGCGGTCAAGAACAGGGTCCATCAGGTGCACTTTCATTGGCGGCGCCCCCCTTCGGGAGTTTTGGTCAGATTGCGAAGAATGCGGAAATCTGCCTTGACGCAGATCAAACGCGGCGGAGTTTCACACGGGTTCTCTCTGACCGACAGGATCGTGGTGCTGCCACCATCGCGTCCGTACCCTGCAATTCCGGCAGATCGGGGCGATGTTCACCTTCACCCTGATGCGCAATCCCAGAGGCGCCCGGCGGGATTGAGCGGCCCGAGGCGGGCGCATCTTCTTTGCGCCTTGGGTCTGTCGCCGATCGGGATGTCGTCCCGCATGGCGCGGGTCGTAAGCGCGCGGGCAATCGAGGTTGCCGCAGGCTTCGGACCATGCACGAAGATGTCGCCACGACCGGGTCAGATGATCATGCGGCCAGTCCAGCCGCGCCTTGTGCGCAGTGGAATGCCCGACCTCCGTGGCTCTTTCCATGGCAGGCAAAGCCGCGCATAGTCGCAAGAAATGTCGAACGGGAGGAGACAGGATGGGCTGGCTGGCAGATGAATCCGGACTTGGGAAACGGGCGGCGAATTACACGCCGCTCACCCCCCTTTCGTTCCTTGGACGGGCGGCAGAGGTGTTTCCGGATCATCTGGCGGTGGTCTATGGACCGCATCGCAAGACCTACAGGGAATATCATGCGCGCTGTTCGCAACTTGGGTCGGCGCTGGCGGGGATGGGGGTTCGTCCGGGCGACGTGGTGGCGACGCTGATCCCGAACCTGCCGCCGCAGGCCGAGGCGCATTTTGGCGTGCCCGCCTGCGGCGCCGTGCTCAGCACCATCAACACGCGGCTGGATGTGGCGACCGTCGCCTATATTCTGGGGCATGCCGGGGCGAAGGTGGTGCTGGTGGACACCCAGTTCCTGGATCTGGCCGAAGCCGCGCGCGACACGATGGAAGGCGAGGGGCCCACCCTGATCGAGGTGCCGGACACCCATGGCGGCTTTCCGGCCACCGGGCGGCATGAAACCTATGAGGCGCTTCTGGACCGGGGCGATCCCGCATATCCCTGGCACATGCCCGAGGACGAGTGGGAGAGCCTGTCGCTCAACTACACGTCGGGCACCACGGGCCGACCCAAGGGTGTGGTCTATCACCATCGCGGCGCCTATCTGAACGCGATGGGTCAGATCGTGAGCTGGCGCATGGTGCTGCACCCGGTCTACCTGACCATCGTGCCGCTGTTTCACTGCAACGGCTGGTGCCACACCTGGATGATGCCGGCCCTTGGCGGCACGCTGGTGGGGTGCCGGGACATCACGGCCCGGGCGATCTTTGATGCCATTGCCGACGAGGGTGTCACACATTTCGGCGGAGCGCCGATCGTGCTGAACATGCTGGTGAACGCGCCACAGGCAGACCGGCGCGCGTTTGAGCAGACGGTCGAGGTGTTCACCGCCGGGGCGCCGCCCGCCCCCAGCACGCTGGCCAAGATCGAGCCGATGGGGTTCAATGTGACGCAGGTCTATGGCCTGACCGAGACATACGGACCGGGGACCGAATGTCTTTGGTCCAGCCGATGGGATCATCTGGTGGGGGACGAACGCGCGGCGGTCAAGGCGCGTCAGGGGGTCGCCATGCCGTTTCTCGAACATGTGACGGTGATGGACGAATCCATGACCGAGGTACCGCGCGACGGCAGCATCAAGGGCGAGATCATGTTCCGCGGCAATGGTGTCATGAAGGGCTATTACCGCAACCCCGAAGCGACCGAAGACGCCTTTGCCGGGGGGTATTTCCACAGCGGCGACATTGCCGTGCTGCACGAAGACGGGCACATGCAGATCGCGGACCGGGCCAAGGACATCATCATCTCGGGCGGCGAGAACATCAGTTCGGTCGAGATCGAGGGCGTGCTGATGGCGCATGACGCGGTGAACCTGTGTGCCGTCGTGGCGAAACCCGACGAGAAATGGGGCGAGGTGCCCTGCGCCTTTGTCGAGCTCAAGCCCGGGTCCGAGGTGACGGAGGCCGATCTGGTGGCCTTTGCCCGCGCCCGTCTTGCCGGGTTCAAGACGCCGAAGACGGTGGTGTTTCAGGAGCTTCCCAAAACCTCGACCGGCAAGATCCAGAAGTTCGAACTGCGCAAGCTGGCGCGCGAGATGTGAGGCACCTGTCGCCCTGCCCCGCCAAGGCCGGTGCGGGCTTTCCTCGGGGAGCGGCGGCGTGTTAGTATCGAGAAAAAGGTGAGGCAGAGCAGCAGCCCGCATGACAGCGCTGAACGAATACCAACGGCTTGAGGCGAGCGGCCTTTGGCGACCGGCACCGGATGCGCAGCGTCGGGATGTGGTCGTGTCGATGGGTGATGCCACGCTGACCATCACCGATACCAGCGACCGGGTGCTTGCGCACTGGTCGCTTGCCGCTGTGGCGCGGGTCAACAAGGGCGCTTTGCCGGCCCTCTATTTTCCCGATGGCGACCCCGGCGAAACGCTGGAACTGCCCGCCTCAGAGGCGGACATGATCGATGCGATCGAGCGCGTGCGCCGTGCCATCGAACGCCGCCGCCCCCGGCCAGGAAAACTGCGCGTCTGGATGACCAGGGGTATTGCCGCGCTGGTGGCGGGGCTTGCCCTGTTCTGGCTGCCGGGCGCGCTGTTGCGCCACACGGTTCAGGTCGTGCCCATGGTCAAACGGGTCGAGATCGGCGAGGATCTTCTGGACCGGATCACGCGGGTGGCCGGGATGCCCTGCACCGCGTCGCAGTCCCGGGAGCCGCTGCGCCGTCTCGCGGTCCGCGTGCTGGGCGAGGGTCGGCGCGATGCGCTTGTCGTGCTGCGCGATGGTGTGCGGGAAACCGTGCATCTGCCGGGCGGGCACATCCTGCTGAACCGTGCACTGATCGAGGATTACGAGGATCCGGACGTGACGGCCGGCTACATTCTGGTCGAATCCGTGCGCCGAACCGGACATGATCCGCTTGCGGGGCTGTTGCGGCACGCCGGTCTCTGGCCGAGCCTGCAACTGCTTACCACCGGATCGCTGCCCGACAAGGTTCTGGAGGATTACGCCGAAACGCTTTTGCTGAGGGATCCCGCGACAGTGCCGCTCGACCGGCTGATTTCGGCCTTTGCCGCGGCGGAACTGCGCACCACGCCTTATGCCTACGCCGAGGACATCACCGGCGAAACCACCCTGCCCCTGATCGAGGCCGACCCGCGCAGTTCCGACGGCAGCCGACAGGTGCTGCCGGATGCCGACTGGGTTCGGTTGCAAGGCATCTGCGGCGGGTAATCAATGCGCGCTGGGGCATGGGCGTCAGAGATTGGCCGAGTTGCCACACATGACCAGCCGCCGCTCCGGACGTTCCGATTCATGGCCCCCCCCCGCACAGGGGCCGAGTTGGTGGCGTCACTTGACGAAGGCGTCGCCAAAGCCCGCGCGGCGCGCCGTGCCCAATGCGGCGTCGATCTGGGAACCGCTGCTGAACGGACCGGCCAGCACGACTCGGTAGGATTTTCCGCCGCGGTTGAAGGTGCCGAAGGCCACGGGCAGGCCCATCTGTTCTAGGCGGGCCGCTGTGGCCTGTGCGTTGGATGGCACGCCGAACGTTCCGACCTGAACAAAGCGGCCACTGCCGGACGCCACCGGGCTGCGCGGCGCCGGGGCTGCAGTGCGCTGCGGCGCCATTGCCGTGACGGCGGGGCGCGGAGCAACCACCCGGGATGCCGCGCCTTGCGTGGACAGGGCTGCCTGCTGCGTGGCATAATCGGTGTAGGGGTAGATCAGCCGTGGATATTTCGCGGTGACATCGCGGCCAGAGGAACGGTCGACAAGCCGCCGTGGCACCGTATTCGTCCAGACAAGCTGCGTTGCAAGATATCCGTCGATCGATTGGTTGGCACGCTTGCGGTTGAGCCGGTCATCCTCAAAGGCGGCACGATAGCCTTCGGGAATGGTGACCACCTGGTCGTCGCGCTTTTCATGGACATGGCGCGGAACGATGCGGGTGCTGCCCGAAGCAGAGCGCGCGTCCGATGCGCGATTGTAATGGACGTTCTTGCCTGTTCCCGGCGCCTCACCGCGGCGCACGGTGGTGACATGCGATGTGGTCTGCGGCCCGCAGCGCATCTGGACCAGCCTGCCATCGCCGGTACGACGTGCAACAGTTGCAGTCCCGCCCTGGCAGGCCGCCCATGCGGTCGTGTACGTGGTTTCGGTTGGCACTGCGACAGCGACGGGCGCGCTGCGCACCACGCGGGCCGACGGAGCGGTCTTTGCGGGATCCTGCAAGCGCGGCGTTGCCTGGATCGAGGCTACCGTGCGCATCGGCTGGCGGGTGGTCACGGGTCGCGGCGCCTGTGCTGGTCGTGGCACCTGTGCTGCCGCGCGCAAGGGTGCCGGGCGCGGAGCGGCTGCACGGGCCGGGGCGGGCGCAACGGCGCGGGCCGGTTCCGGCGCGGGCCGTGCAGAAACAGGTGGCGCTTCCGCCTTTGGCGGCGCGATCACAGTGGCCTGCTGCACCCGCTGAGGGGCCGGGGCGGGTGCGTTGACGAAGTTGGGCCTTGCGCCACACAGATGTTGACGCTGTCGGCTTACCCGGGGCACCCAGTTCACCGCACCGTCAATCCCGGCGCGGACAAAGATGCATCCCTTGCTGTCAACATATTGCCGCCCCTCAAAGGAACTGGGCGGAAACTCCGTCGGCACATCGGTGTTCCGCGCGGCAGCGCTGTCAACGTGAAAGGTTGTGGCCAGAAGGGCCAGCACAAAAAGCCGTGTAAATCGCATGTCATCTCCCCAGATGTACCATGAGGATGAAGGATCAGCCGGGTCCTGTAAAGCGTTGAAACCGCTTATTTAGTGCCGAACATGCGGTCGCCTGCATCTCCTAGCCCCGGAACGATATAACCCTTATCATTCAACCGGCTATCAAGCGAAGCTGTGACGATTGGCACATCCGGGTGCGCCTCTTTCATTCGCGCCACGCCTTCCGGCGCGGCCAGAAGGCAGAGAAACCGGATGTTTGTCGCCCCCGCCTGTTTGAGCAGATCGATGGCCGCGACCGATGAATTGCCCGTGGCCAGCATCGGATCGACCGCAATTACCAGACGGTCCTCGAGCGATTCCGGCACCTTGAAGTAATACTGCACGGGCTGGAGCGTCTTTTCGTCCCGGTAGAGGCCGACAAACCCCACCCGCGCCGAGGGAATCAATTCCAGCACCCCGTCAAGCAGCCCGTTCCCGGCCCGCAGGATCGAGATCAGCGCAAGTTTCTTGCCCGCAAGCACCGGCGCCTCCATCTCCTGCATTGGCGTTTCGATCCGCCGCTTGGTCAGCGGCAAGTTGCGCGTCACCTCATAGGCCAAAAGCTGGCTGATTTCGCGCAGAAGCTGCCGGAAAACGGCGGTCGAGGTGGCTTTTTCCCGCATCAGTGTCAGCTTGTGCTGCACCAGCGGGTGATCGACGATCGTGAGATGTTCGGTCATGCTGTCTCCAGTCGCTTGAGGATGCGGGTTCGGGTCTCGAGGTCGCAGAATGCGGCTTCGGCAGCGGTGCGGGTCACCTCGCGCAGTGTGTCTGCATCCCACTGGAAGGTACTGGCAAGGTTCACATATTCCTGCCGCATGGTGGTCTGGAAGAAGGGTGGATCGTCGGTGGATACCGTGACCTTGATCCCACGGGCGCGCAACTCGGCGACGGGATGGGCGGCCAGATCGGGATAGACACCCAGCGCCACGTTCGACCCCGGACAGACCTCGAGCACCACACCGGTTTCGGCAATCAGGTCGACCAGCGCCAGATCCTCGATCGCGCGCACCCCGTGGCCGATCCGAGCGACACGCAGATCCTCGATCGCCGAGCGGACCTCGCGGGGCCCCCGCCACTCTCCGGCGTGGGTGGTCAGCTTCAGCCCCGCCTCGCGCGCCATATCAAAAGCGTACAAAAAATCGCGCAACTCGGCACGATTCTCGTCACCACCCATACCAAAACCAACAATCCAGTCTCCGGCCGTCTCTGCCGCACAACGCGCCACGGGCCGCGACCTGTCGGGTCCGAAATGGCGGATGCAGGTGACGATTCCGCGACTGACGATGCCCAGGTCGCGCTCTGCGGCATAGGATGCTTCGCGGATCGCGTGCAGATATTCGCGCCATGCGCCCAGATCGCCACCGCCGCAGAAATCCGGGCTCAGGAAGGTTTCGCAATAGATCACGCCATTTGCGGCAGATTCCTCAAGCAGCGCTGTGGTCAGACGCCCGTAATCGCGCGGCGATTGCAGAACCTGTGTCGCCGCTTCGTAGACGCTCAGGAAATGGGCGAAATCCCGGAACGCATAAGTCCCGTCGGCGCGGAACACACCGCTCAGGTTCACTGACTTTTCCTTTGCCAGCCCGCGGATAAAGGCAGGCGGGGCCGCGCCCTCGTGGTGCAGGTGCAGTTCGACCTTGGGCAGATCGGCGATCTGTGCCAGATCCTCTTCGCTCAGCGGATCGCGCTCGTCGTGACGGGCCATCAGAGAAAGCTCCTTCCTGGGCCCATGGCCCCTATCCCGAGATGCGCCGCGACGGATGCGGCGACATCGGCAAATGCGACTTGGCCCAGCTGCGCGGCACCGCGCCCGTGGATCAGCACCGGCACACGTTCGCGGGTATGGTCCGTGCCGCTCCAGGTCGGGTCATTGCCGTGATCCGCGACCAGACACAAGAGGTCGCCGTCGCGCAGGCGCGGGATCAGCCGACCGATCGCGCCGTCGAACCATTCCAGTGCACGGGCATAGCCCGAAACGTCGCGGCGGTGTCCCCAGAGGCTGTCGAACTCGACGAAGTTGGCAAAGGTCAGGCTGCCGTCGGGCGCATGGTCCGCCAGATCGCCCAGATGATCCATCAGCACGGCATCGGTGCCCTTAAGAACTTCGTCGATGCCCTGCATGGAAAAGATGTCGCCGATCTTGCCGACCGCAAACACGGCCCGGCCCGCGTCCTGCACCCAGTTGGTCAGCACTGGCGCGGGGGGCATGATGGCATAATCGTGCCGGTTCCCGGTCCGCCGGAAATCCCCCTCGCCTCCGACAAAGGGCCGTGCGATCACCCGGCCCACCTTCATCGCATGCAGATGTGGCGCCAGCCGCTCGCACAGGGCAAGAAGCCGTTTCAGTCCAAAGGTCTCCTCGTGCGCGGCGATCTGAAAGACCGAATCCACCGAGGTATAGCAGATCGGCCAGCCGGTCTTCAGATGCTCTGCGCCGAACCGGTCGACCATCACCGTGCCCGAACCGTGGCAATTGCCCAGGATGCCCTGCGTCCCCGCCAGCCCGCAGACCCGTTGCACGATGGCGTCCGGAAAGGCCGGGATCCGTTCGGGAAAATAATGCCAGTCCCAGGGCACCGGCAGCCCCGCCAGTTCCCAATGCCCTGACGGCGTGTCCTTGCCGCGCGACGTCTCATTCGCCGCGCCCCAGCACCCGGTCGGCACCGCGTCAAGCCCCGGCACGCTGTCGCCAGACGCCAACCGCACCGCCGCCCCCAGCCCCAGACCGTCCAGCACCGGCAGCCGCAGCAGACCCGAGCGTCCCGCCTCCGCCCGCCCGGCGGCGCAGGCCTGGGCGATATGCGCCAGGGTGTTGGCGCCGGTGTCGGGCCGCGCCCCGTTGAAATAATCTCCTGCATCCGGCGCACCGCCGATCCCCACGGAATCCATCACCAACAGAAATGCTCTCATCCCGCCCCCAGACCGGTCACAACAGACCAACGCCCCATGTTCTCCGGGTGACAAATATCCCGGGGAGCGCGAGGGGCAGCGCCCCTCGTTCCTGCCCGCGCCGCAGGTGGATCGGCCAACTTCATGCCGCTCATCCCACCCGCTCCCGCACCAGAGGCCCGGTTTCGGGCGCCTCCTCGCCCAGCGAAAAGGCCGCCCGCACGGCCAGCACCGCCGCCTCTGCCGCATCGCTGCCCGCCGCATGTACCCGCGCCAGCGGCTCGCCCCGGACAACTTTTGTGCCCAGAGGCAGCACGTCGCACAGGCCCACCGCCGGATTGACCACATCGCTTTCGACCTGCCGCCCGCCGCCAAGCGCCACCACCGCCAGACCCAGCGCCTCGCCGTTGATGGCGCGGACCATACCGGACACTGGCGCGGACACCTCGCATATCACTGGCGCTGCAGGCAGGAAGCGATGCCGATCCTCGACAAAGCCGACAGGGCCACCCATCGCCGCCACCATGCGCGCGAACCGCTCTGCCGCGGCGCCCGAGTCGATCATGTCGGCAATGCGCGCCGCCCCTGCCTGCGGCGTTGCGCACAGGCCCGCAGCGTGCAGCACGGCGCCGCCCAGTGACGCGGCCAGCTCTGCCAGCCGCCCCCGCGCACGCCCCGTCAGCACCGCAAGCGCCGCATCCACCTCAAGCGCATTGCCCAGCGCGGGCGCAACCGGCTGGGACATGTCCGTGATCAGGGCGACCGTGGGACACCCCGCCGCCGTGGCGGTGGAAACCAACGCTTCTGCCAGCGCACGGGCCTCGATATCGGATTTCATGAAGGCGCCCGACCCGACCTTGACGTCCAGCACCAGCCCCTGAAGGCCCGCCGCCAGCTTCTTGGACAGGATCGACGCACAGATAAGGTCAACCGAGTCGACCGTCGCCGTCACGTCCCGCACGGCATAAAGCCGACGGTCCGCCGGAGCGATGTCCGCACTTGGCCCAACGATGGCGCACCCGGCCCCGGCCACGACCTCGCGGAACCGCGCCTCGTCCAGCGCGGTGACGACACCTGGGATCGCCTCCATCTTGTCAAGCGTGCCGCCGGTATGTCCCAGCCCACGCCCCGAAATCATCGGGACAAACACGCCGCAGGCCGCCAGCGCCGGGGCCAGCACCAGCGACACGCAATCGCCGACACCGCCGGTGGAATGTTTGTCCAGCACCGGCCCGTCCAGGTCCCAGCGCAGCACGCGCCCCGAATCGCGCATCGCTTGTGTCAGGGCCACCCGGCCAGCCACGGACAGCCCGCGCAGACATACGGCCATGGCAAACGCCCCCGCCTGGGCATCGCTGACACGACCATCCGCCAGGCCCCGGGCAAACCAGGCCAAGGCATCGCGCGATGGTTCTTCGCCACGGCGCAGGGCCGCAATGACGCGGCGCGCATCCATCACACAGCGTCCATATGGCCCTTGCCGAAGGCGCCGGGCAACAGCTCGGCCACGGACGTCACCTTTTCCACGCCATCCGTCGTGGCCAGCGTCACCACCGCGTCGGGCGCGGCGAATTCGGCCAGCTTCTGACGGCAGCCGCCGCAGGGCGGGACCGGATCGGGGCTGTCGGCAATCACATAGGCTTCGGCGATCACCGTCTCTCCGGCGGCGATCATCGCGGCGATGGCGCCCGCCTCGGCGCAGGTGCCTTCCGGATAGGCCACGTTCTCGACGTTGCAGCCGGAAAACACCGCCCCTCCCGGGGTGCGCAGGGCGGCCCCCACCTTAAAGCCTGAATAGGGCACGTAGGCATTTTCGCGCACGGCGGCGGCGGCATCTCTGAGGGTCATGACCGGGGCTCCTTGTCTGGCAAACATGTTGCGAAGCGGGCGCGCGAAATGCAAGGCTCGCGCCGGGGAAACCTGCCCGGACATGGCGTTGCGGCCCCTGTCCGGCCCCTGTCTGGCCCGTGTCTGGCTCGTCTCAGCACCCTGCATGATCATTTACAAGTTGCGGGCGAAACTGCTACGCGCCTCGCAGTCCCTTTCCGGGGGCGCACAAGTGGTTTAGCACTGAACCACCCGAACGAGACGAGGCCGCCCATGTCCGACACTCCCAACGAAACCCTGCGTCAGGCGGCTCTCGCCTATCATGAATTTCCGCGCCCCGGCAAGCTCGAGATCCGCGCGACAAAGCCGCTGGCCAATGGCCGCGACCTTGCCCGCGCCTATTCGCCCGGCGTCGCCGAAGCCTGTCTGGAGATCAAGGCGGACCCGGCCAATGCGGCGCGCTACACATCGCGGGCCAACCTTGTCGCCGTGGTCAGTAACGGTACGGCGGTGCTGGGCCTTGGCAATATCGGCGCGCTGGCCTCCAAGCCGGTGATGGAGGGCAAGGCCGTCCTGTTCAAGAAATTTGCCAATATCGACTGTTTCGACATCGAAGTGAACGAATCCGACCCGGTAAAACTGGCCGAGATCGTCTGCGCGCTCGAGCCGACCTCTGGCGCGATCAACCTGGAAGACATCAAGGCGCCCGACTGTTTCATCGTGGAAAAGCTGTGCCGCGATCGGATGAACATCCCCGTCTTTCATGATGACCAGCACGGCACGGCCATCGTGGTGGGGGCCGCGGCCACGAACGCGCTGCACGTGGCGGGCAAGAATTTCGAGGATATCAGGATCGTCTCGACCGGCGGCGGGGCTGCGGGCATCGCCTGCCTGAACATGCTGGTCAAGCTGGGCGTCAAGCGCGACAACATCTGGCTCTGCGATGTGCATGGACTGGTCTACGAGGGCCGCGAGATCGACATGAACCCGCAGAAATCCGCATTTGCCCAGGCGACGGACAAGCGCACGCTGGACGACGTGATCGAAGGCGCCGACCTTTTCCTCGGCCTGTCGGGGCCGAATGTGCTGAAACCCGAGATGGTGGCGAAGATGACCGCGCGCCCGATCATCTTCGCCCTTGCCAATCCCAACCCTGAAATCATGCCCGAAGTGGCCCGCGCCGTCGCCCCGGATGCGATCATCGCCACGGGGCGGTCCGACTTTCCCAACCAGGTCAACAACGTCCTCTGCTTTCCCTTCATCTTCCGCGGCGCGCTGGACGTCGGCGCCACCGAGATCAACGACGAGATGGAAATCGCCTGCGTCGAGGGCATCGCCGCCATGGCGCGCGCCACCACCAGCGCCGAGGCCGCAGCGGTCTATCAGGGCGAACGGCTGACCTTCGGCGCCGACTACCTGATCCCCAAGCCGTTCGATCCGCGCCTGTCCAGCGTCGTGTCCTCGGCCGTGGCGAAGGCGGCGATGGACACCGGCGTCGCCGCGCGCCCGCTGCCGGATCTCAGGGCCTACCGCGCCCATCTGGACGCCAATGTCTACAAATCCGCCATGCTCATGCGCCCGGTGTTCGAGGCCGCAGGCACCGCCTCGCGCAGCCTGGTCTTTGCCGAGGGCGAGGATGAACGCGTGCTGCGCGCCGCGCAGGCGATCCTCGAGGAAACCACCGAAAAGCCGATCCTGATCGGCCGCCCCGAAGTGATCGCCCTGCGCTGCGAACGCATGGGTCTGGTCATCCGCCCCGATCAGGACTTCCAGATCGTGAACCCGGAAAACGACCCCCGCTACCGCGATTACTGGGAAAGCTACCACGCGATCATGGCCCGGCGCGGTGTCTCGCCCGACATCGCCCGCGCCATCATGCGCACCAACACCACTGCCATCGCCGCGGTCATGGTCCACCGCAACGAGGCCGACAGCATGATCTGCGGCACATTCGGGGAATACCGCTGGCACCTGAACTACGTGGCCCAGGTTCTGGCATCGGACGGCCTGAGCCCCATCGGCGCGCTATCGATGATGATCCTCGAGGACGGGCCGCTGTTCATCGCGGACACCCATGTGCACATCTACCCCACGCCGCAGCAACTGGCCGAAACCGCCATCGCCGCTGCCCGGCATGTGCGCCGCTTCGGCCTCAGCCCCAACATCGCCTTCTGTTCGCAATCCCAGTTCGGCAATCAGGGCGAGGGCAGCGGCAACCGCCTGCGCGAGGCAATTGCCATCCTCGACTCGACTCCCCGGGATTTCTGCTACGAGGGCGAGATGAACGTGGACACGGCGCTGGACGCCGATCTGCGCGCGCGACTGCTGCCCTCCAACCGGATGAAGGGTGCCGCCAACGTGCTGATCTTCGGCCATGCCGATGCGGCCAGCGGCGTGCGCAACATCCTCAAGATGAAGGGCGGCGGGCTCGAGGTCGGACCGATCCTGATGGGTATGGGCAACCACGCGCATATTGTGACACCCTCGATCACCGCCCGCGGATTGCTGAACATGGCCGCCATCGCGGGGACCCCGGTGGCAGCTTACGGCTGAACCGCTCTGGCGCAAGCACAGCGATGCCTCCGGCGGGGATATTTGAAACCCGCAGAAGGGATGACCGGATCTTCCGCTTCTTCTTTTTCCAAATACCCCGGGGGAGCCGCCTGCAAGGCGGCGGGGGCAGCGCCCCCGGACGGCCCTCATTCTCCCGCGCAGCGATTCGATCCACGCACAGCAGCCTTCGCGGCTTTGCAAACCTGCGCCCGCTGCCATCACCCACCCCATGGACAAGGAGACTTTGCAAATATTTGCAGGCCTCATCTGTCGTTCTTGCAAACCTTTTTGGCGCCGTGGCCCGGTGTGACCGGTAACAGGCTTGCTCCCCTGCCCGTGCTTTCGTAACGCTTGCGACGGAGCGGGAGGAGCACGATCATGGGTTACAAGGACGTCTATCAGAGCTGGCAAAACGACCCCGAGGCATTCTGGATGCAGGCCGCCAAGGCCATCGACTGGGAACGCAAGCCGTCGAAGGCGCTGTTCGACAGGGGCAACGATCTGTACGAATGGTTCGCCGACGGAATGGTCAACACCTGCTGGAATGCCGTCGACCGGCATGTCGTGGCCGGAAACGGCGACCGCGTCGCCCTGATCCACGACAGCCCGATCACCGGCACCCAGTCAAAGACCACCTATGGCGAACTCCAGACCCGGACGGCGCTGCTGGCCGGGGCCCTGCGTGCGCGCGGCATCGCCAAGGGGGACCGCGTCATCATCTACATGCCCATGGTGCCCGAGGCGATCGTCGCCATGCTCGCCTGTGCCCGGCTGGGCGCGATACACTCGGTCGTCTTCGGCGGATTTGCCGCGCATGAACTGGCCGTGCGCATCGACGACGCCCAGCCACGTGCGATCCTCGCCGCCTCCTGCGGGATCGAACCGGGGCGCGTGATCCCCTACAAGCCGCTGATCGACGAGGCCATCGACCAGTCCCGGCACAAGCCCGAATTCACCGTCATCCTGCAACGTGATCAAGCCACGGCGGATCTGCGCGACGGCTACGATTTCGACTGGCACGCCTTTCAGCACGGCGCCGAACCGGCCGACTGTGTGGCTGTCGAAGGCAACCATCCGGCCTACATCCTCTACACCTCGGGCACCACCGGCGCCCCGAAGGGCGTTGTGCGCCCCACGGCGGGGCATCTGGTGGCGCTCAACTGGACCATGAAAAGCGTCTACAACGTCGATCCCGGAGAGGTGTTCTGGGCGGCTTCTGATGTTGGCTGGGTCGTGGGCCATTCCTACATCTGCTATGCGCCGCTGATCCACGGCAACACTTCGGTCGTGTTCGAGGGCAAGCCGGTCGGCACCCCCGATGCGGGCACCTTCTGGCGGGTGATCGCCGAACATGGCGTGAAAAGCTTCTTTACCGCGCCAACCGCCTTTCGCGCGGTCAAGCGCGAGGACCCCAAGGGCGAATTCCTGCGCAAACATGACCTGAGCGGGCTGCGCGCAATCTACCTGGCGGGCGAACGTGCCGATCCCGACACCATCGAGTGGACGCAGAAGATGACCGGCAAGCCGGTCTACGACCACTGGTGGCAAACCGAAACGGGGTATACCATCGCGGGCAACCCTGTCGGCATCGAACCCCTGCCGGTCAAGATCGGCTCGCCCACCGTGGCGATGCCGGGCTATGATGTCCATATACTGGACGAGGGTGGCCACGAGGTCGCTCCGGGCACGCTGGGCGCCATCGCGATCAGGCTGCCGCTGCCCCCCGGCACCCTTCCCACCCTCTGGAATGCCGAAGAGCGGTTTCGCAAGGCCTACCTGAGCCACTTCCCCGGCTATTACGAGACAGGCGATGCCGGGATGAAAGATGCGGACGGCTATCTCTGGATCATGGCGCGCACCGACGACGTCATCAACGTCGCGGGCCATCGCCTGTCCACCGGCGCGATGGAAGAGGTGCTCGCGGCCCATCCCGACGTTGCGGAATGTGCCGTGATCGGCGTCGCGGATGAATTGAAGGGCCAGTTGCCCATGGGTTTTGTCTGCCTTACCAAGGGTGTGAACCGCCCGCATGACGACATAAGCCGCGAATGTATCCGGCTGGTGCGCGACCAGATCGGTCCGGTGGCGGCGTTCAAGCTCTGCGCCGTGGTGGACCGCCTGCCCAAGACGCGCTCGGGCAAGATCCTGCGCCGCACCATGATCCAGATCGCGGACGGAACCGAATTCAAGATGCCCGCAACGATCGACGATCCGGCCATTCTGGACGAGATCCGGGACTCTCTCCGGACGATGGGCTACGCCGGCAGCTGACGGCGGCGGGCCGCTCAGGCTTCGTAAAGCTCGAGCGGCAGACCGTCCGGGTCCTGAAAGAAGGTAAAGCGTTTACCGGTGATCGCGTCGATCCGCACCGGCTCGGCGCTCACTCCCCTTGCCTCAAGGACGGCGACGGCCCTGGCCACGTCCGGAACGGCGAATGCAAGATGCCGCAGCCCCAATGCTTCGGGTCGCGAGGGGCGTTCGGGCGCCCCGGGGAAACTGAACAGTTCGATCTGTCCGCCGCCCGGCACCGCCAGATCCAGTTTCCAGCTGTCGCGGGCCGCACGATAGGTCTCGGCGATAACCGCGAGGCCCAGGACCCCGGTATAGAATGCCTTGCTGCGCGGATAGTCCGAACAGATCAGCGCGATATGGTGAAGTCCGGCAATGTCCATTGGTCCGCGTCCCCCCGACTGGCATCCGACACCCTATCCGTGCCTGTCGCAGGTTGCCAGAGTGTCAGCCCGCATGGGCAGGCCCGGATTCGCCGTGCGCGTGACCGGCCATGGGCGGTCCACCCTGCCCTCCTTCACGCCAGCGGAACGCACTCAGCCTTCAGACCGCGCGTGGCGCCAACCATGTTCTCAGACGAACTGTTCCTGGATCAGCCGTTCCTCGAGACCATGGCCCGGGTCGAACATCACGCGATGCACGATGCCGGGTTCGGAACGGATGTCGACCTGCACCACATCGCGCACGGCACGTGCATCCGCTTCGGCCATCACCGGGCGCTTGGCCGGATCGAGGACCTCGAACCTAACTTCGGCCGTACTGGGCAGCAGCGCGCCGCGCCAGCGCCGTGGCCGGAACGCCGCCATCGCCGTCAGCGCCAGCACATCCGATCCGATGGGCAGGATCGGTCCATGGGCCGAATAGTTGTAGGCGGTCGATCCGGCCGGTGTTGCCACCAGCGCGCCATCGCACACCAGTTCCGCCATCCGCAGGCGACCGTCCACCGAGATCCGCAGCCGCGCCGCCTGCGGCCCGGCGCGCAGCAGCGACACCTCGTTGATTGCCAGTTCCCGGTGCACGGTGCCATCCAAAGTGACCGCATGCATCGAAAGCGGATTGATCTTGGCCTCTTCCGCCGCTTCCAGACGCTCTTCCAGGCCATAATCCGAATATTCGTTCATCAGGAAACCAACGGTGCCCCGGTTCATGCCATAGACCGGCACATTCAGCGACTGCGTCCGATGCAGGGTGTGCAGCATGAATCCATCGCCCCCGAGCGCCACGATCACGTCCGCGCCCAGTTCGTTGTGATCGCCGTACTGCCGCGTGAGCGACTCGCAGGCAGCCTGCGCGATGGGCGCACTGCTCGCGGCAAAGGCAATCTTCAGCGACATGATGTTTCCCAACTGACTTTTCGTTTCCGAAACAATCACATGTTGCCTGTCGGCGCCAGCGTTGCACGAGTATTAAGACCCCAAGCTCTCTTTACAGACTTTGCGATTGCCATAGTTTCCGATAGGAAAGTCCAATCACGCACCTCAAATCCTGATGGGAGGCCCCGACATGAATGCCCCGCACCGCGACAACGGCTTTTTCACCGAATCCCTCGCCCAGCGCGACCCAGAGCTTTTCGCTTCGATGCGCAGCGAATTGGGCCGCCAGCGCGACGAGATCGAGCTGATCGCTTCCGAAAACATCGTATCTGCTGCCGTGATGGAGGCGCAGGGGTCGGTCCTGACCAACAAATACGCCGAAGGCTATCCGGGCCGCCGCTATTATGGCGGCTGTCAGTATGTGGATATCGCCGAGAACCTCGCGATCGAGCGCGCCAAGCAGCTGTTCGGCTGCGATTTTGCCAACGTACAGCCCAATTCCGGCTCGCAGGCCAATCAGGGCGTGTTCCAGGCGCTGCTGAAGCCCGGCGACACCATCCTTGGCATGTCGCTGGACGCTGGCGGTCATTTGACCCATGGTGCCGCACCCAACCAGTCCGGCAAGTGGTTCAACGCCATTCAGTACGGTGTGAAGCGCGACACGCTGGACATCGACTATGACCAGATCGCCGCCCTTGCCGCCGAACACAAGCCCGCCATGATCATCGCTGGCGGTTCGGCCATCCCGCGCAAGATCGACTTTGCCAAGTTCCGCGAGATTGCCGACAGCGTCGGTGCGTGGCTGCTGGCCGATGTGGCGCATTTCGCCGGATTGATTGCGGCTGGCGAATATCCCGACCCGTTCCCGCATGTGCATATGGCGACCACGACAACGCACAAGACTCTGCGCGGCCCGCGCGGCGGCATGATCCTGACCAATGACGAGGCGCTGGCCAAGAAGTTCAACTCGGCCATCTTCCCGGGCATCCAGGGTGGTCCGCTGATGCACGTCATAGCTGCCAAGGCCGTCGCCTTTGGCGAAGCACTGCGCCCCGAGTTCAAGACCTACATCAAGAACGTGATTGCCAACGCGCAGGCTCTGGCCGACCAGTTGCACAAGGGCGGGCTTGAGACTGTGACCCATGGCACCGACAGCCATATCGTTCTGGTCGACCTGCGCCCCAAAGGCGTCAAGGGCAATGCGACCGACAAGGCGCTGGGCCGTGCGCACATCACCTGCAACAAGAACGGCGTGCCATTCGACGAGGAAAAGCCGACCGTGACCAGCGGCATCCGCCTTGGTTCATCGGCGGGCACCACGCGTGGCTTTGGAGAGCCGGAGTTCCGCCAGATTGCGGACTGGATCAACGAGATCGTGGACGGTCTGGCCGCGAATGGCGAAGACGGGAACGGCGCGGTCGAGGAAAAGGTCAAGGGCGAGGTCGCAGGGCTTTGCGCGCGCTTCCCGATCTATCCGAACCTCTGACGCCGTCGCGGGGCGGCGCACGGCATCTGACCTGACGCGCCCTGCGTCGTCAGGTCAGTTCCTTGCCGACCGCAATGACATCCCTGCGCTGGCCCGGCGGGTTCGGCGCAGGCAAACACCCGCGTCTTGCTTGGACCTTCATCAGCGTTTTTGTCCGCAGGCTGGGTTGTTATTAGAAGGCCGCAAATTTGCCGCTGCCCTATGCAGAAACTGCCCGACCGGGCGCGGTTCAGCGATGCGGTCTGTCCCCCTCCGCAAACGTGGCGTTTTCCGAGGTCCTGTGCGGCAGATAGATCACCACGCGCGTACCCTTGGGCGATGAGGTGATGCCAAGCCCGCCGCCAAATTCCCGCGCCATGCCCATGACCACGGACAATCCCAATCCCGTGCCCTTTCCCACCGGTTTGGTGGTGAAGAACGGTTCGACCACCTGTGGCAGCAGCCTTGCGGGTATGCCCGAACCTGTATCCTCGACGATCAGGGCGACATGTGGCACCGTCGCGAGAAAGGTGCCATCGGCCAGGGCGACCGGCTTTTCGGGGGTTATCGTCTCGGCCCCAAGGACAAGGGTGCCCCCGTCGGGCATGGCGTCCACGGCGTTGACGACCAGGTTGGTCAGCCCCATCAAAAGCTGATTGCGGTCCGCCAGCACAAACAGCGCGTCGCGCGTGCGCCGAACATCGACCTCGATCATGCCTGTGACAATCCCGCGTGTGCGCAGGATCACCTCGTCCAGCAAGGTGGCGCAGTTCAGCAGAACCGGGACCATCGGTTCCTTGCGGGCGTAAACCAGGAGATGCTTGACCGTCCGGGCCGCCTCGAGCGCGGCCATGTGACCGGTGTTCAGGATCGCCTCGCGTTCATCCGGGTCATCGATTTCGCGCAACAACTCGAAGCTTCCCAGAATGGCGGTCAGCTTGTTGTTGAAGTCATGCGCCACCCCGCCGGCCAATTGTCCGACCGCGGCCAGTTTCTGCACCTGCGACGCCCGTCTGGCGGAATCTTCGGCTGTCAGCCGCTGACGCCGTGCCAGGCGGACCGCATGGGCAAAATACCCTAAAAGCGCCAGGAACGAGGCTACGACCCCGATTTGGGCCAAAGCGTTGTCAAACCGTGGAACGAGTATGGTAATGACCGCAAGCAAGGTCACGCCCACCACGGCGATCTGGCCTGCCACCATGAACCGCGAAGTGTCGCTGCGCCTAACCAGAAAGAAAAGTATGCAGCCTACCAGGGCCGCACCCACGACCGCCAGCGCCTGGTCCGGCTGGCAGATCAGGACGGTCGGCATCCACAGAAAACTTGCCAGCACCAGCAGGAACAGGGTCGAGGCCACCCTGCTGTCGCGCGACGTTATGCAGTTCGGGTCAGAGCGGATTCGCGATTTGAGGAACAGGAAATAGGCCAGATGGGAAACGGCAAAGCCACCGCCCCAGAGCAGGGCGGCGCTCCACCCGGTGTAAAGGAACAAAAGCACGGCACCCCCGAACACGCCCGCAAAGCGGGCGATGAGTTCTGGACCGTCCCCGTACTCCAGATCATAGAGCCGGTTGATGTCGTCTTTGTCGTCCAACGCTGAACCTGATAATTGGGTCGATGTGGTGTGTGGCAAAAATTATGGAAGATCCACAAGCAGAAAAATAATGTGTTCCCCGGAAGATTTCGGGACTTTTAAGAGACTGACAGAAAAGAGCAATCAGAAGGTGCGCCAAGTTTTAGCAATAATAATTGTAAGCACTATACAGCCCTTCATCCTCGCCTGAAAGGGTGGTCTTTTACTGCACCCCGGTATTCAATGCTTAAAGCAATTTCAAACGTCCATCAGCGACGCCGCGATGCGGCGCCACGATAAGGAGACACCCAATGCAGATCACCCGATCCGGCCAGCATGACCAAAGGTCCGGCCCTTCCGAATATTTTACCGGAGCGGTGCAGATCGTGGCCGTCCCCACCCCCACGGCACCGGGCCGCCTGAATGCGGCGCGCGTCACCTTCCAGCCCGGCGCGCGCACGGCCTGGCACACCCATCCCTTTGGCCAGACACTTGTCGTTCTGTCCGGAGAGGGGCGGGCGCAGACAGAAGGCGGACCAGTGCAGGCCCTGCATGTCGGCGACACGCTCTGGTTTGCTCCGGGCGAAAAACACTGGCACGGCGCCGCGCCCGACAGCACCATGTGCCACCTCGCGCTGCAAGAGGCCAAGGATGGCTCGGCTGCGGACTGGCTCGAACAGGTCAGCGATGCGGATTACACTGCTGCCCCCGTGCGTTAGGATCGGCCCACGCCAGGCGGCCGTTCAGAGGAACCCGCGCCAGCGCAGAACCACCAGCAAAAGCGCGAGGGCAAGGAAAAGGTTGACGACCAGCGCGGCAAGTATGCCAGGCAGCTTGCCGCGCCGGATAAAGGCGGCATCGACCGCGCAGATGCGCCCCTGCCCGGGCGGCCCGTTGCGCAAGCGTACCGCGCCGCACGCCAAACCGCTCTTCCAGAAGCTGTTCCAACCGTGCGGTCTGCGCGGATATGGTCAAAGGTTCCGTCACGACGCAAAGGCTAGCGTGCCTCTGGACCGGGCAAAAGGGCAATCGGGGCGCGACTGTCCCTTGCGGGACGGCAAATCCCGCCTTCCTGCTGGTCCTGCGCCACGAGGGGCAGTAAGGAAGGGCCATGCTGAATCAGATCCTGCACGGCTCCGCCACGGAATTGCCTCCTCTTGTCATCGTGCACGGCCTTTACGGGTCGGCGCGCAATTGGGGAGTGATCGCCAAGCGCCTGTCGGATGAACGGCAGGTCATCGCCGTCGACCTGCGCAATCACGGCGACAGCGGCTGGACCGAAAGCCACACCTACCCCGACATGGCCGAGGATCTTGCCCGGGTGATCGGGGCCCATGGCGGGCGCGCCGACGTGATGGGACATTCCATGGGCGGCAAGGCGGCGATGGTGCTGGCCCTGTCCCACCCCGACAGCGTGGGGCGCCTGATTGTCGCCGACATCGCGCCCGTCACCTACGACCACAGCCAGATCCAGCACATCCACGCCATGAAGGCTGTGGACCTGTCCCGGGTCGAACGCCGTTCGGACGCCGTGGCGCAACTGGCCGAACAGGTGCCTGACACCGCGCTTCAGGCGTTCTTTACCCAGTCGCTGGACGTGAAGGAAAGGCGCTGGAAACTGAACCTTGATCTGCTGGAGCAGGAAATGCCCGCGATCCTGGGGTTTCCGCCCATCGAGGCGACGTTCGAGGGGCCCACGCTGTTCTTGTCGGGCTCCGATTCAGACTATGTCACCGCCGACCATCGCCCGGCTATCCGCGCCCTGTTTCCGAAGGCACGCTTTGCGCGGATCCCCGACACCACGCATTATCTGCACGCCGAAAAGCCGCGCGATTACGAGGCAAGCGTGCGCACGTTCCTGAACCTGACCGCCCCCGACTGAGGATTCGCCATGTCGGCCCGCGTTCAGGCCCGGCAACCGCCGCGGACATGCGCCTAAAGCGCCCCGCCTAAAACTAGAATCGCTTGTTCGCTGCCTGTCGGCTGCGTCTCCAACGCGAAAAGCGATATCCGCATTTCAGGTTAAAGGCGGAACGCTATATTCCAACTTCTGAAATCCGCTGATCCATGATGGCAAAGCCCTGTGTGCCGGTCTTGGATAGGGACGCGCAAGCGCCCATCATCTGATCCCATGATCAGACCGCGCGCGCCACACCAGACCCCGGCAGGCCGTTACAGGCCGACGCACCCCTGCGTGTCACGCGTCCTCGATCCGGAATGTGTCGTGAAGCCACGGCATCTGGCGCAGGGCCGGGACGATCACGCTTTCCTGCACCAGATGGCGCATGGTGCGCGCCACGTCGCGCGGCACCTGATCCGCCCAATCGGCGCTGGCGAACAGCGCGATGCGGCGCGCAAAGGGCTTGAACGGCAGGGGATGCGCCTCGGTTTCGTCATGGAACCGGCCCGCGCGCATATATCCCAGCGGGGTCGTGATGCTCCAGCCCACGCCGCGCGCCACAAGCGTCATCAGCGACAGGTGCGTGCCGATCTCGAACCGCTCGGGAAAGGCAAGCTTGAGGCGTTTCAGATGCGCCTCGACCTGGCGTCCGATGAATTGCTCGCGGTCGTGGCGCAGCAGCGGCAGCCCTTGCATCACCGCCTCGAGCGAGCCGGCATTCGCCAGCGCGCCGCGCGGCGCCACCAGCATGAAAGGGTCGCGCACCAGCGGATATTCGGTCACGCCCTCGATCACCTCGCCGCTGCTGGCGGCAATCCCGATGTGCAGGCGGCGGGCCCGCATCGCCGCCGTGATCTCGTGGCTGGGGGCGCTGATCATCTTGAACCGGCAGCGGGTCAGGCTTTCGGCCAGGATCGTCACCAGACGCGGCGTGATGTCGTTTTCGAAATCATCGATCATGCCAAGGTTGAGCGTGCTCAGATGGCTCAGGTCCATCACCGTCAACTCGTTCTGCGCCAGCCGCAACTGGCCCAGCACGACCTGTGCGCGCACCAGAAACGACCGTCCCGCCGGGGTCAGCACCATCGGCCGCCTGCCGTGATCGACCAGATCGGCGCCAAGCGCGGTTTCAAGGTTGCGCATCTGCTGGCTGACCGCAGGCTGGCTCATCCCCATCACATCGGCGGCCACCGCAACCGATCCGCTGGCAGCAAGCGCCTCGAACACTTCGAGCCCGCGCAGTGTGACCCCCTTGAGCACGATGCCACTCCCCTGTTTCTGCCCGGGCGCAAATCCCAGGACCACATTCACCTTTTCTGAAACTCTGCGGCGCATGCGTCAACCGCCAACCACATAACAGGACACTGCCAATGCCCCCGCGCCTGCTCAAATCCGCCCCCGGTCTGCCGCCGCAAACGTCGCGCGATACCGCCGACACGGTGCAGATCATGCTGGCCCGCATCGCGGCAGAGGGAGAGGTGGCGGTGCGCGACTATGCCCGCACCCTGGACGGCTGGCAGGGCGACATCATGGTGGACCCCGAACACGTCGCATCTGCCGGGGCGCGCCTGCCACAGGACCTGCGCGACGCCATCGACTATGCCCATGCCAACATCCGCGCCTTTGCCCTGACCCAGCGCGCCAGCCTGAGCGAATTCGAAATCGAACTGCGCCCCGGCCTGTTCGCCGGTCAGCGTGTTCTGCCCGTGGCCTGTGCCGGCGCCTATGTGCCGGGCGGGCGCTATGCCCACATCGCCTCGGCGCTGATGACCATCACGACCGCAAGGGCGGCCGGCGTGCGACACGTCATCGCCTGTTCACCGCCGCGCGCAGATGGCATCCCGGCGGCGATCCTTTATGCCATGCATCTGGCCGGCGCCGATACGGTCCTGAACCTTGGCGGCGTGCAGGGCATCGCCGCCCTTGCGCAGGGCTTCTACGGCCCGCCTGCGGACATCCTGACCGGTCCCGGCAATGCCTTCGTGGCCGAGGCAAAGCGCCAACTGTTCGGGCCCACCGGCATCGACATGGTGGCAGGCCCCACCGACAGCATGATCCTGGCGGACGCGACCGCAGACCCGGCGCTAGTGGCGCTCGATCTCGCCGGGCAGGCCGAACATGGCGCAAATTCTCCCGTCTGGCTGGCCACCGATCACGCCCCCCTGGCCGAGTCGGTGGCCCGGCTCATGCCTGCGACCCTTGCCCGCCTGCCAAAGCCGAACCGCACCGCCGCAACCGATGCCTGGGCGTCGCTGGGGGAAATCCTGCTGTGCGCCACGCGCGAGGAGATGGCGCAGACCGCCGACCTATACGCGCCCGAACACTTGCACGTTCAGGCCGCCGACCTTGACTGGTGGCGCAACCGACTGTCGGCCTATGGCTCGCTGTTTCTGGGTGCCGGAACCACCGTGGCCTTTGGTGACAAGGCGGCCGGCCCCAATCATGTGCTGCCCACCGGACGCGCCGCGCGCTATACCGGCGGGCTGTCGGTGCACAAGTTCGTCAAGACCGTCACCTGGCAGAGCGTTGCCGACGAAGCCCTGCCTGACCTCGCCCGCGCCACCGCCGTCATCAGCCGCGCCGAGGGGATGGAGGGCCACGCCCTGACTGCGGATGCGCGCCTTGACCGGCTGCGCCCGCTGCCACGTGCCGGAACTGGCTGAAGGCGCGCCAATGTCCGTTTCAATCTTGGGATTTCGGCTTTGGCGCCGACGCAAAGGTCAGTAGCCGATGCAGCTTCTCTCGGCCTGATTGGTGAAGGACCGGTAACGGGTCCAGAGCGATTCGTGGTTGGGTCGGTCCGACTGGCGGATTTCCTGCGCGCGGTGCGGATCCTTGAAAAAGGTCACGGCGATGCGCTGGTCCTGACTTGTCAACTCGCGGTCGGCGACGGTCTGGATGCAGCCGCAAAGCTGCGAATTGCGCGCCTTGCGTTCGGACGACATGCAGGCCCGGCTGATCGGCCCCTGCGAAAACTGCGTCACCCGCCCGTAGGTATCGGGCTGCCTCTGCCCGCCACAGGCTGCCAGCAACGCCAGCACCATCACTCCGCCGAGTATCTTCATCGCGCCTGCCCCTTGATCTGCCCGTTTCCGCGAACCTCTGCCCGAGGGTTTGCCCCCCTGTTCCAGACGTTCGATGCCTCTGGTGTGTTATAGCCCGAAGCCGGTGCGGGGATCAATTCACGTTTGGGCCAGATGGGCCCACTTCTTGGCATCCCGCCGGTGGCAATGTCCTTGCAAACTCTCGGATCCGCTTTGCGACAGAACGGATCCCTTTAGTTTGCTCAATTCCCTGCCTGTCGGTGGTCGGCCAAGCGACCACCTCACACGGTATCAAAGTCGCACGCAGGCCCGAGAGACGTCAGTCGCGGCCCTCTACAGGCCGCCTCTTTGATCCACCACCGCTATTGTGACCGGAAGGCTGCGCAAACAGGCGCGCGAAGCAATTGCAGAGCGCATCGCCACGTCCTGCGTATCCAGCCCGGCTTTCAGCTCTGCCTCCGTCGGGATCCTGCCAATCTTACCCACGCCGCTGCGCCACCTTGACCACCCACCAAATCCGCATCATATCCCTCAGTCATGACCCAGCTTTCGCACATCCGCAACTTCTCCATCGTCGCCCATATCGACCACGGGAAATCCACCCTGGCCGACCGGCTGATCCAGTCCACCAACACCGTGACCGAACGCGAGATGAAGGAACAGCTGCTTGACAGCATGGACATCGAACGCGAGCGCGGCATCACGATCAAGGCCAACACCGTCCGCATCGAATACATCGCGCAGGATGGCGAAACCTATATCCTGAACCTGATCGACACGCCCGGCCACGTCGATTTCGCCTACGAGGTGTCGCGGTCCATGCGCGCGGTCGAAGGCTCGCTTCTGGTGGTGGACGCCACGCAGGGGGTCGAGGCGCAGACACTGGCGAATGTCTACACCGCCATCGACGCGGGGCACGAGATTGTGCCGGTGCTGAACAAGATCGACCTGCCCGCCTCGGAACCCGAGCGGGTCAAGGAACAGATCGAGGATGTGATCGGCATCGACGCCTCCGACTCGCTGATGATCTCGGCCAAGACCGGCGTCGGCATCCCCGCCGTGCTCGAGGCGATCATCAAGCGCCTGCCGCCGCCGCACGAAGGCGATCCCGACAAGCCGCTCAGGGCGATGCTGGTGGATTCCAAATACGATCCCTACCTGGGCGTCGTGGTCATCGTGCGCGTCATCGACGGCGTGCTGAAAAAGGGCCAGCGCATCAAGATGATGAAGACCGGCGGCACCTATGACATCGACCGCGTCGGCGTCTACCGCCCCGCCATGCTCGAGGTCAAGGAACTGGGCCCGGGCGAGATCGGCTATATCACCGCCCAGATCAAGCAGGTCCGCGACACCCGCGTCGGCGACACGATCACCACCGAAAAGAAGGGCTGCGAAACGCCCCTGCCCGGCTTCAAGCCGTCGATCCCGGTGGTGTTCTGCGGCCTGTTCCCGGTCGATGCCAACGACTTCGAGGACATGCGCGACGCGATCGAGAAGCTTTCGCTCAACGATGCATCGTTTACCTCCGAAATGGAAACCTCGGCCGCGCTAGGCTTTGGCTTTCGCTGCGGGTTCCTTGGCCTGCTGCACCTCGAAGTGGTGCGCGACCGGCTTGAACGCGAATACGACATCGACCTGATCACCACCGCGCCATCGGTCATCTACAAGATCCACCTGCGCGACGGCACCGAGCTGGAATTGCACAATCCCGCCGACATGCCCGACCCGTCCACCATCGACCATATCGAGGAACCACGCATCAAGGCGTCGATCCTCGTGCCGGACGACTATCTGGGCGACGTTCTGAAACTTTGCCAGGACCGCAGGGGCGAACAGCTGGACCTGACCTATGTGGGCAGCCGCGCAATGGCGGTCTATGACCTGCCGCTGAACGAGGTGGTGTTCGACTTCTACGACCGGCTGAAATCGGTGACCAAGGGCTATGCCAGTTTTGATTACCAGATGAGCGGCTATCGCGAGGATTTCCTTGTGAAAATGCAGGTTCTGGTGAACGACGAACCGGTCGACGCGCTGTCCACCATGGTCCACCGCGACCGGGCCGAAATGCGCGGGCGCGCGATGGTCGAAAAGCTCAAGGAGCTGATCCCCCGCCACATGTTCAAGATCCCGATCCAGGCGGCCATCGGCGGCAAGGTCATCGCGCGCGAAACCCTGTCAGCGATGCGCAAGGACGTGACGGCCAAATGTTACGGCGGCGATGCCTCGCGCAAGAAGAAGCTGCTGGAAAAGCAGAAGGCAGGCAAGAAACGCATGCGCCAGTTCGGCAAGGTTGAGATTCCGCAGGAAGCGTTCATTTCGGCGCTGAAGATGGATGGGTGACAAACTAGCGGTCTTCAGGTGATTTCATGAACCATCTGCAGTCATCATGCATCAATCAATGCTTTCAATCTTTTTGCCAACTGTTCACGGGTGAACGGCTTGGAGATGAAGCTTACGCCCGGATTCAGCCTGCCCTGATGGACGATTGAGTTTTCCGTGTAGCCCGACATGAACAGGATGGGCATCGCGGGCGCTATTCGCTGCGCAATCTTTGCAAGCTCTGCGCCATTTTTTTCCCCTGGCAGAACCACGTCCGTCAAAAGCAGTTCAAAGGCCCGGTGCTTGAGAATTTCAGCAGCCTCGTCACCTGTCGTCACGCCTTTCACATCGTATCCAAGGCCCTCCAGGCTTCTTGTCAGGTATCTCAGCACCCCGAGATCATCTTCCACGAGAAGGACGCGCCCCTTTGCACGTAATTTCATTTCAATGATCGGGACAGAGGCTGTATCCGCCACTTGCGGTTCCGACCGGGCACGCGGGAAATACATCCGGACCGTACTTCCAAATCCGGACTCGGAATAGATTTTGACGTGTCCCATTGATTGTTTCACAAAGCCGAAAACCATGCTGAGGCCAAGTCCGCTTCCTTTTCCGACCTCTTTGGTCGTGAAGAAGGGCGTAAATGCCTGTCGCACGATTTCCGGATCCATACCATGCCCCGTATCGCTTACTGCGATCATGACATATTGGCCTGGCCGAACCTCTGCATGTCTGTCTGCGTATTCATAATCAAGACGGGTATTGCCGGTTTCAATGGTCAACTTGCCACCTTCAGGCATTGCATCCCTGGCATTGACAACCAGATTGAGGATAGTGTCCCACGGCATGGTGTAAGAACGCCGACCTTCGGAAAGGCCCAGGTTCTGATCAGGACGCCACAGCGGGCAACCTGACGTTGGGATTGTCGTTCACGCGGGCGAGAGTTTCAAGACTCATGTACCGGCGCGCG
>JAGXGV010000011.1 GCA_024636635.1 Puniceibacterium sp. | reverse complement strand
GTGCAGTTCCACCCCGAGCTGAAGTCGAAACCGTTCGAGCCGCACCCGCTGTTCAAGGACTTTGTGCGGGCGGCCAAGGACATGTCGCGACTTGTGTGACATGCGCGCTTTCGCATCATCGCGTTCCGCCAGCCCGGTACTGTTTCATTCTTGCGTCTGCACCAGACTGATACAGTGATTTTGCGGAACGCGCCTGACGCATTGCGCCCGGCTGGCATTCTCATGGCGGATGCGGATGGACATGCAAATCACCAGCGGCTGACGGCAACGTGGTCAACGATTTTTGCGCCCGGTTCCTGCCGCTGCTGGATATGTCCGGCCTCGGCACCCTTTCGAGCGGGGAAAACGCTACCCTCAGCGCCGAAGCGATGGAGGTGCTGCAATCCTATTTCGGCGGCCACACACCGGCGCCCCACCGCTGGTACGGGCGTCGGGCACAACGGTTCAAGGCACTTGTGCGGCGCGCCGACGCGGTCACGCCGGGCTGGACCAAACCGCGCCGGCATCCCGGACTTGGCCCCGTGTTAGAGGCGCGCACTGCGGATCTTGCATGGCTGCATGACCGGTTCGGTGTCACATTTCCCGAAATTCCATCACCGGCCATGTCGCGCGACGTGGCCGAGACGCAGTATCAGGCGCTGCGGCACGTGGCAGACATCTGCACCGTGGACAACATCCGCCTGCGCGCCCTCAACGCCGCCATGACGCAACTGGCGCGGGCCGAACGGGCGCCGCTCGCGGTTGCCGCCCGGGCGCTGCGACGCGAAAGACTGCGCTGACGGCGGCCCTTGCGCCGCCCCTACCCCGCGGCTAAGCCCTGTCCATGCTGTCCTACCAACATCATTACCACGCCGGAAATCTGGCCGATGTCCACAAGCACGCCCTGCTGGCGTGGATGCTCGACTACCTGACGCAAAAGGGCAAACCGCTCAGCTATATCGAGACGCACGCCGGACGGGGTCTTTACGACCTTGCCGCGCCCGAGGCGGTCAAGACCGGCGAGGCGGCCATGGGCATCACCCGAGCCAGAGGCTGGTTCCCCAAAAACCATCCCTATTCCAGAGTGCTGGACGCGATCCGGCACAGCAACGGGCCGACCGCCTATCCCGGATCACCGCTGGTCGCCGCGACCCTGCTGCGGGCCACCGACACGCTTCATTTCGCGGAACTGCACCCGGGCGAATTCACCGCCCTGCGTGACGCGCTATGGCACCACAAGGGCCATACCTATCCGCAGGACGGTCTTCAGCTTGCCCAAAGCCTCTGCCCGCCCGAACCGCGTCGCGGCCTGCTACTGATCGACCCCAGCTACGAGGTAAAGACCGATTACGACACGCTGCCGCGGGTGCTTCAGACGCTGCACCGCAAATGGAACGTGGGCATCCTGACGCTCTGGTATCCCATCCTGAGATCCGCCGCCCACAGCGACATGCTGGCCCGGTTGCAGCAGGATCACCCGACAGCCCTGCGCCACGAGGTCACTTTTCCACCGATCCGCGACGGGCACCGCATGACAGGTTCGGGTCTGTTCGTGATCAATCCGCCCTATGGGCTGGAAGCAGAGGCCGCTGCACTGTCTGCCCGGTTCCGGACCCTGCACTGACAACCGGCCCCATCGACTCGCAGCACCGACTCGCAGCACCGAATGGCCCCACCGACTGGCCGCTGCGCCACGCGCTGCAAGCATCGGATGAAACCCGTGATGTTCCACACGCAGTGCTTGCCATTTTCCTGCGAATCATGGGCGTAGAACCACCATCTCTTGTGCGTACGGAACAATCTTGCTCCTAAGGGATTTGTTTAGAACAACAACTATTATGTAGTGGTGACATGTTTGCTGAATTCCTGAAACGCCTGACCCAGACCGATCCTGAACCGATGCCGGACGCAGACGCGCGTCTTGCGCTGACTGCCCTTCTGGTACGCGTTGCCAGATCCGACGGCAGCTACGAGCAGAAGGAACGCCACCGGATCGACCGGATTTCCGCTGGCCGGTACGGGCTCAGCCCGGACGATGCGACCGACCTGCGCACGCAGGCCGAAGAACTGGAATCCCAGGCACCTGACACCGTGCGCTTTACCCGCGCCATCAAGGATTGCGTTTCCTACGAACACCGCATCGCCGTAATCGAGGCGCTGTGGGATGTGGTGCTGGCCGATGGTGTGCGCGAGGCGGAAGAGGATTCGCTGCTGCGGCTCGTCTGCAGCCTTCTTGGCGTCAGCGACGTGGACAGCGCGATGGCCAGGCAACGGGTCGAAGCAAAGGAATGATTGTCTCGTTTCCGATGTACGACCGACCAGAAATTGCCCTTGCCAATGATGCCCTCTGGTCCGCGGTCAGGAACCGGTTGGGCTATGGCCCTGAAACGCTGAACCGCGACATCGGCCTGTGGGACGCATGGGAACATCCCGACCTGCTTTTGTCACAGACCTGCGGGATGCCGTATCGCGCCCATCTGCACGACAGGGTCATGCTGGTGGGCAGCCCGGATTACGGCCTGCCGGGATGTCCGCCCGGCTACTACAACTCTGTGCTCGTGACGCGCAGCGACAACCGTCTGGCGCTTGAGGATCTGTTCGCGCAGCGCATCGTCATCAACCAGCGGCACAGCCAGTCCGGTCATGCCGCGCTGATCCACCATGCACGCACCCTTGGCGTCCCGGTCGGGGATGTGTCGGAAAGCGGCTCGCATGTTCGGTCCGCCTGCATGGTGGCCCGGGACGAGGCCGATCTGACGGCGATAGACGCCCATACATGGCGGCTGATCCAGCGGTATGACGACATCGCCCGGGACCTGCGCGAATGTGACCGTACCGTGCCGACACCCGCCATGCCGTTCATCACGGCACCGGGGACAGACCCCGCCCCCCTGCGTGCGGCGCTGAGTGGTGCAATCAGCAACCTCGCGCCCGACATCCGGGCGACCCTGAACCTGCATGCCGTCATCAATGTCCCGCATGACGCTTACATGGCCGTCCCAAATCCATGAATCGCCATGAAAACGGGCTCACCTTCGGTCATTTCGCAGGCAATCGTCGTGAATCTTCCGATTTGCACGTTGCAATGCTGGGGGTTTTGCCGCTTTTCTGTCACACAGGACAGCGCAACAAACCGGCAAGGCGGACGTGACAGACAGCACCCCCGTGATCGCAATCCGCAATCTCCACAAGCAATACGGATCGCTTGAGGTGCTGAAAGGCGTCGATATCACGGCGCGGCGCGGCGATGTGGTGGCGCTCATCGGCTCATCCGGTTCAGGCAAATCCACGTTGCTGCGCTGCGCGAACCTGCTTGAGGACAGCCAGCAGGGCGAGATCCTGTTCAAGGGTGAACCTGTCGCCTGGAAAGGCAGCGCGATGGCGCGCCGCCCGCGAGACCCAAGGCAGGTGCTGCGCATCCGCACGAACCTGTCAATGGTATTCCAGCAGTTCAACCTCTGGTCCCACCTCACGATCCTTGAAAACGTGATGGAGGCACCGGTCACGGTGCTGGCCCGCTCGCCGCGCGAGGTTGAAAAATCCGCCCGCCGCTATCTCGACAAGGTCGGCATCGGCGACAAGTGCGACAACTACCCCGCGCAGCTTTCCGGTGGCCAGCAGCAGCGCGCCGCCATTGCCCGCGCGCTGTGCATGGAGCCCGAGGCGATCCTGTTCGACGAGCCGACCTCGGCGCTCGATCCCGAGCTGGAACAGGAAGTTGTCAGGGTGATCCGGGATCTGGCCGCCGAGGGGCGCACAATGCTGATCGTGACCCATGACATGAAGATGGCCCGCGACGTCAGCAAGCATATCGTGTTCCTGCATCAGGGCCTCATCGAAGAAGAAGGCCCGCCTGAGACGCTGTTCGGCAACCCGAAATCCGAACGCCTCCAGGGTTTTCTGAGATCCACCGCATAAGGCGCGGGGCCCTGCGCCCCGGCCCCGACAAGACCAACACCAAGGGAGACTTACATGAAGAAGATACTTCTCGGCACCGCTGCACTGACGCTTTCGGCCACGATGGCCTTTGCCCAGGACGGGTCGGTTGTGCGCCTAGGCACCGAGGGCGCCTATCCTCCGTACAACTTCATCAACGACAGTGGTGAAGTCGACGGATTCGAGCGTGAACTGGGTGACGAGCTTTGCGCACGCGCCGAACTGACCTGCGAATGGGTCACCAATGAATGGGACAGCATCATCCCCAACCTGGTCTCAGGCAACTATGACGCGATCATCGCCGGGATGTCCATCACCGACGAACGCGACGAGGTCATCGACTTCACGTCGAACTACACCCAGCCGGACCCTTCGTCCTACCTCGGGATTGACGGCGCGGAACCAGACTTCGAGGGTGGAATCCTGGCCGCGCAGGCCGGGACCATCCAGGCCAGCCACATCGCCTCGTCCGGGGCCACGCTGGTCGAATTCGCCACCCCCGATGAATCCGTAGCCGCGGTCCGCAACGGCGAGGCGGATGCCGTACTTGCCGACAAGGCCTATCTGCTGCCTATCGCCGAGGAAGCCGCCGATCTTGCCATCGTGGGCGAGGATGTGCTGATCGGCGGCGGCATCGGACTTGGCGTCCGCGAAAGCGACACCGAGCTCAAGGACAAGTTCTCGGTCGCCATCGACGCCATGAAAGCTGACGGTTCGCTCAACGCGCTGATCGAAAAGTGGCTGCCAGGCTCGGCCACTTTTTGATCCCGCTGCGGCAGGACGGTACAACGCCCTGCCGCAACCAACCCAGAATTTTCGCCGAAAATTCTGTTCCCGATCCGCAATGAAAATTTTTCTGCGAAAATTTTGAGGCCCGCCCGCAACGCCGTGTTCAGGAAAGGATGCGCCAATTTTCGATTTCTGCTCCGATCCTTCCGTGCTTGATGGTGCGGCCTGGATGGCCTGTTATCTTACGACAGCCAAGCACATGGCGTTGTACTGGTCCTTTGGAACCGTTTTGCTGCTGCTGGCGATCACTGCCCCGCTTGCGCTGGCTTTCGGTTTCGGCGCTGCTGCGGCGGCGCGGTCCCGGTTCCTGCCCCTGCGCTGGTTCGGACAGATTTATATCGCCATCGTTCGGGGCGTGCCCGACATCGCCTTTTTCCTGTTCTTCGTGATCGCCCTCGACCAGGCATTTGAGTACATTCGCCACAAGGTGAAATGCCCCGACTGGGACCAGCCGATCCGGCAGGGGAGTGATTTTGTCGTTTGCGCCGCCGCCAAGCTGCCCATGGGTAACGCGGCGCAGTGGGTGCACGAAACATACGGATTCTTCCTGGCCGTGCTGACATTTGCGATCGTGTTCGGTGCTTTCGCCGCCAATGTACTTTTCGGCGCCATGCGTGCTGTGCCTCGCGCCCAGATGGAAACCGCCGAGGCCTATGGCATGACCCCCCGCCAGATCTTCCGCCGCATCCTCGTTCCGCAGATGTGGGTCTATGCTTTGCCGGGTCTGTCGAACCTCTGGATGGTGCTGATCAAGTCAACCCCCCTGCTTTTCCTGCTGGGAGTCGAGGATATCGTCTACTGGGCGCGAGAATTGGGCGGCTCCAAGACGCCGCGCTTTACGGATTATCCGCACGGCGACTGGCGGATGTGGTATTTTCTCGCCCTGCTGGTGTTCTACCTCTGCTTTACCCGCGTTTCAGAGGTGGTGCTTGAGCGGCTGATGGTGCGACTGACCCACGGCCAGGCCACGCTGGGCGGCGAAGCGCAACGCAAGGTCGCGGCATGACGGATGCGCCAGGCCTGCCAAGCGCGGGGGGGCAGAGCCCCCGTCTGCGCTGGGGGCTCTGCCCCCGTCAAGGCCCCCGCCCGGGACTGTGTCCAGGACTCCCCCGGGATATTTCCGACCCGGAGAAGCAGGCACCCCGCCCCCTGCCGGGAGCTTGTGCATGAGCTGCTGGGAAACCCTGACGGATTACGGCCTGCGCTCGATCGGAATCGGGGAACGGCTTTTGCCGCGGTCGGATTTCACGCTTTGCCAGCAGGTGGTTCTGATCGGGTCAGGCATGATCTGGAACGTCTATTTCGGCCTTGTCGCGCTGGTGACCGGGTTTGTGCTGGCCACCGCCGTCGCGCTGGGCAAGGCGTCCGGCCAGACCGTCACGCGCAAGCTTTCTGAATGGTTCATCTTCCTCTTCCGCGGCTCGCCGCTGTTCATCCAGTTCTTCTTTGCCTATTTCGCGTTCCAAAGCCTCAAGTCCGTTTCGTCGGTCTTCGACCCCTTTTCGGCCGCCTGGCTGGGCGCCCTGATCGTGCTGTTCCTCAACACCGCCGCCTATTCGGGCGAAATCTTTTACGGCGCGCTGCGGTCCGTCCCAAAAGGTGACGCAGAAGCGGCGGATGCCTATGGCCTGTCCGGCTGGCCCCGGTTCCGCAGGATCATCTGGCCGACCATGCTTCGCCTGGCCTGGCCCGCGTATACGAACGAGGCGATCTTCCTGTTCCACGCCACGACACTGGTCTATTTCTCTGGCTTTCCTGCCTGGCAGCAAAAAGGTGACGCGCTGTATTATGCCAGCTATTTCGCCGACAAGACGTTCAACCCCTTTGTGCCCTACCCGATCCTTGCGGGCTATTTCATCCTCCTCACGCTGGTCATCCTGTCGTGTTTCGGACTGATCAACCGTCGCCTCAACCGGCATTTGCCACAGGAGCAGCGATTGCGGGTCAAATTCCGTCCGAACCTGATCCGGTAGGGAGCAGGCGCCGTTCCGGGCAGCGACCCGGGGCACGCACACCAAGTGCCGCCGGTTTTTTCGCTTGCCAGCCCCCCCGGTCAGTCGTTATCCCTAATTTGATCAAATCCCCTCCAACCCCGGTGTCCCATGTCCTCCGCCATGAAGAACTACCTGCGCAAACATCCCGAGGTCCGCACGATCCGTGTGGCTGCCGCCGACCTGAACGGCCAGCCGCGGGGCAAGCGTGTCCCCTCGCGCTTTGCCGACAAGGTGGTCGAGGATGGCACGCGCTTTCCGCTTTCGGTCCTGAACCTCGACATCTGGGGCGAGGATATCGACAACAGCCCGCTGGTCTTTGAATCCGGCGATGCCGACGGCGTGCTGAAACCGACCGAACGCGGCTTTGTCCCGATGCCCTGGCTCGAGGCGCCGACCGCACTTCTGCCGATCTGGATGTTCCGCGAAGATGGCCGCCCGTACGAGGGTGACCCGCGCCAGACGCTCAAGACCGTATTGGACCGCTTCAAGGACAAGGGACTGACGCCGGTGGTCGCGGTCGAGCTGGAATTCTTTCTGATCGACGATTCCGGACGCAACCTTCAGGTGCCGATCTCGCCGCGGTCGTCCAAGCGGCGCAAGGCGGCTGAAACCATGTCGATCCGCGCGCTGGACAGTTTTGACAGCTTTTTCACCGATCTCTACGATGCCTGCGAGGCGATGGACATTCCCGCCGACACCGCGATTTCCGAGGCTGGCCTTGGCCAGTTCGAAATCAACCTGATGCACGGCGACGACGCCCTGCGCGCCGCCGACGATGCCTGGCTGTTCAAGATGCTGGTCAAGGGGTTGGCGCGTCGGCACGGCTTTGCCGCGTCCTTCATGGCGAAACCTTACGAGGATTACGCAGGCTCCGGCCTGCACACCCATTTTTCGGTCGTAGACAGGAACGGCGCGAACATCTTCGACGACGGCGGCCCGCGCGGCACCACCCTGATGCGCCACGCCGTCGCCGGCTGTCTGAACGCGATGCACGACTGTTCGCTGATCTTCGCGCCGCACCTCAATTCCTTTGATCGGATGGTGCCGGGTGCCCATGCCCCCTCGGGGCTCAGCTGGGCCTACGAGAACCGCACCGCGGCGATCCGCATCCCATCGGGTAATTCCGCCGCGCGGCGGATCGAACACCGCGTGGCCGGGGGTGACGTGAACCCCTACCTGATGCTCGCCGCCATCCTGGGCGCCGCGCTGAACGGGATCGAGGACGGAGTCGAGCCGCCCGACCCGATCACCGGCAACGCCTATGCGCTGGACCTGCCGCGCATCCCGACCACCTGGGGCGAGGCGATCGACGCCTTCGAGAACAGCACCGTGGTGCCGCGCATCTTTTCGGCGGAACTGATCCGCAACCTTGTGTCCACCAAGCGGCAGGAATTGTTCTACATGGCCGAACTCAGCCCCAACGAACAGGTCGAGATCTATCTCGATACCGTCTGAAACCGGCCCAGACTGGCGGCCCGGACAGGCGGCCCCTTGCCGCCTGTCCGTCGGACAGTTACCAGTGACCTGACACTCCCAAACCTTCGGTGCCTCATGAAAATCGGGATACTTCAAACCGGCCACGTGGCCGATGACCTTCTGGCCGAGAATGGCGACTATTCCGAGATCTTCCCGCGGTTTCTGGCCGGGCGCGGCCTGACCTTCCAGACCTATGCCGTGGTCGACGGTGAATTTCCCGACGGCCCGGACTCTGCCGAAGGCTGGCTGATCACCGGCTCGCGTTTTGGCGCTTACGAGGACCATTTCTGGATTCCCCCGCTGGAACAGCTGATCCGCGACATCTATGCCGTGAGGCGGCCGCTGATCGGCGTCTGCTTCGGCCATCAGATCATCGCCCAGGCGCTGGGGGGACGGGTCGAGAAGTTCAGGGGCGGATGGTCGGTCGGCCGCACGTCCTATGATATCAACGGCGAGGTGCTGAACCTCAACGCCTGGCATCAGGATCAGGTGACGGTCTTGCCCGAAGGCGCCACGACCGTCTCGGGCACCGATTTCTGTCGGCACGCCGCCGTGATCTATGGTGACAGGGCCTTCACGATCCAGCCCCATCCGGAAATTGACCGGACCTACATCAGGGGCCTGCTCGAAAGCCGCGCCCCCGGCGTGGTGCCCGAAGACCTGCGCCAGAATGCCCTGGCGCAACTGGACCGCGAAACCGACAGCGCGCGGCTTGCCGAGATGTTCGCCCTGTTCTTCACCGAAAGGAAGATCGCATGAGCGAATGGACCGATGCCCTGCCCGAAGCGGCGCATGCCTATCTTGAAAACCGCCGCCTGGACGAGGTCGAATGTATCATCTCGGACCTGCCCGGCATCGCACGGGGCAAGGCGGTGCCCGCGTCGAAATTCGCGCGGCAGAAGTATTTCCACCTGCCGGATTCAATATTCTTCCAGACCATCACCGGCGACTGGGGCGAAGCGGCGGACGTGAACGAAGGTTTCATCGAACGCGACATGATCCTGAAACCGGATATGAGCACGGCGACCGCCGCGCCCTGGACCGGCGACTGGACCTTGCAGATCATCCACGACGCTTATGACCGCAAGGACCGACCCGTAGGCTGCGCGCCGCGCAATGTGCTCAAACGAGTGTGCGATCTGTACAAGGCGCAGGGATGGCAGCCCGTGGTCGCCCCCGAGATGGAATTCTTTCTTGTGGCGCGCAATATCGACCCCGCCAAGAACATCGAGCCGATGATGGGCCGCTCTGGCCGCCCCGCCGCCGCGCGACAGGCCTATTCCATGACGGCAGTGGACGAATTCGGCCCAGTGATCGACGACATCTACGATTTCGCCGAGGCCCAGGGTTTCGAAATTGACGGCATCACCCAGGAAGGCGGCGCCGGGCAGCTTGAAATCAACCTGCGCCACGGCGATCCGGTGAAGCTGGCTGACGAAGTGTTCTATTTCAAACGCCTGATCCGCGAGGCGGCGCTGCGCCACAACTGTTTTGCCACCTTCATGGCGAAACCCATCGCAAACGAACCCGGGTCGGCCATGCACCTACATCATTCCGTGCTGGACCTGGCAACCGGCAAGAGCATCTTCACCGGGCCGGCCGGGGGCGAGACGGACGCGTTCTTCAACTTCATCGCCGGGTTGCAGGCGCATATGCCTGCGGCCCTTGCCGTGATGGCGCCCTATGTGAACAGTTACCGCCGCTACGTGAAGGACCACGCCGCGCCGATCAACCTTGAATGGGGCCGGGACAACCGCACCACGGGCATCCGCATACCGCTGTCGGGGCCGGAATCGCGCCGGGTCGAGAACCGGATCGCCGGCATGGATTGCAATCCCTACCTCGGCATCGCCGCCTCGCTTGCCTGTGGCTACCTTGGCATGATGAAGGAGCTGCGCCCGACCAGGCAGTTCAAGGGTGACGCTTATGAAGGCGAAGGCGACATCCCCCGCGTTCTGGGCCAGGCACTGGATCTTTTCGATGCATCCAAGGATCTGCACGAGGTGCTCGGACGAGAGTTTGCCCGGGTCTATTCGATCGTGAAACGGACCGAATACGAGGAGTTCCTTCAGGTGATTTCGCCTTGGGAACGCGAGCACCTGTTGCTGAACGTCTGAGCCGGGTGCAAGGAAAAAAGGGGGGGGCGCTGCCCCCCCGTCCTGCGGACTCCCCCCGGGGTATTTGGAAAAAGAAGAAGCGAGAAACGGTCATCATGGATTTGCTGTTTTCCAACGACCGCCGCGGAGACTATCCACAAAGCTGGTATGCCGCGACAGCGTCGGACCTTGGGCCGTTCGCACCGCTGAAAGGCGAGACACGGGCCGATGTCTGCATCGTCGGCGGGGGTTACACGGGGCTTTCGGCGGCGCTGCATCTGGCGCAGGCGGGGCTGGATGTGGTCCTGCTCGAGGCGCATCGCGTCGGCTTTGGCGCATCGGGACGAAACGGGGGACAACTGGGGTCGGGGCAGCGACAGGATCAGCAGAAGCTCGAGGCGATGGTGGGTCAAGTCCATGCCCACCGGCTTTGGGAGCTTGGGGAGGAGGCAAAGGCACTGGTGCGGCGCCTCATCGCCGAGCATGACATCGATTGCCACTTGAAACCGGGCGTGGCCTGGACCGCATCATCTGACAGCGGCGTCCGGGACCTGCACGCTTATGCCGATCATCTTGCGACCCGTTACGGATACGACCGGATCGAGGTGCTGGACCGGGAGGCCTGCTTCGCCCTGTGTCCCTCACCCGACTACAGGGGCGGGATTCTGGACTGGGGTGCAAGCCATCTTCATCCGTTGAGCCTGGCTCAGGGGTTGGCGCGGGCCGCCGCAGCGGCCGGTGTACGGATTCACGAGATGAGCCATGTCAATCACATCGCCAAAGGCGACCCGGCAGTGTTGCAGACCGATGCGGGCCGGGTGACGGCGCGGCATGTCATTCTTGCCGCCAATGGCTATCTTGGCGGGCTCGAGCGTAGCGTCGCGGCGAAGGTCATGCCGATCAACAATTTCATCGTGGCGACGGAACCGCTGGGCGCGCGGGCCGACGAGGTGCTGACGCAAGATGTCGCCGTCGCCGATTCCCGATTTGTCGTCAACTACTTCCGCCTTTCCCACGACCGCCGGCTGTTGTTCGGCGGCGGAGAAAGCTATGGCTACCGGTTCCCACGGGACATCCGCGCGCTGGTATCCAGACCCATGCTCCGGGTCTTTCCGCATCTGCAGGACGTTCGGCTGGACCATGCCTGGGGTGGCACTCTTGCCATTACCATGAAGCGCATGCCCTACCTTGCGCGCCCTGCGCCCAACATGCTTTCGGCCTCGGGGTATTCAGGGCATGGAGTCGGGACGGCGGTGCATGCCGGACAGCTCATGGCGCGCGCCATTCAGGGCCAAGCCGAAGGGTTCAACGCGCTGGCCGACGTGCCGCTGCCTGCCTTTCCCGGCGGGCCGACGATGCGGACGCCACTTCTGATGCTGGCGATGAGCTGGTACGCCCTGCGCGACCGGCTCGGCCTCTGACACACCCAAACCGGCCCGTCACAGGATCTTCACTTGGGTATGTCGCTCATCTGATTTACAAAACCTGAAACCAACCTTCAGGATTATGAAAATGACGCATATCCCGGACATGCACGATGCCGAACCCATCCCCCCGGAGGCCCGCGCCGAAATCGACCGGTTGCTCCGCTCGGGGGACCTGTTCCGCTATCATGCACCCTCTGATGCGCCGGTCAGCCTGCTGGAACGGGAGTTCGCCGACCTGCTTGGGGCCCGCTACGCCTTGGCTGTCAGCAGTTGCTCGGCCGCGCTGTTCCTCGCGCTTCGCGCGCTCGACCTGCCGCGTGACGCGCGCGTTCTGATCCCCGGTTTCACCTTCGCCGCCGTGCCCTCTGCCGTGGTACATGCCAACTGTCGCCCCGTGCTGTGCGAGGTGGGCGCGGACTACCGCATCGACCTGAGCGATTTCGCAGCCAAACTGCCGGGGGCGCAGGCAGTGATCATCAGCCACATGCGCGGCCACACCTCGGACATGGACACCATCCTTGAACTCTGCGACGCACGCGGCATCCCGATGATCGAGGATGCGGCCCACAGTCTGGGCACCACCTGGAACGGACGCAACATCGGTACGCTGGGGGCGATCGGTTGCTTCAGCTTTCAGAGCTACAAGATGATCAACTCCGGTGAAGGCGGAATCCTTGTGACCGACGATGCGGATCTTGTCGCCCGCGCCAGCATCATGTCGGGGGCTTACGAACACAACTGGACCAGCCATATGGGGCTCGCCAAAGCCTGCGCGCGGTGGCAGAATCAGCTGCCGCTCTACAACATGCGGCTGTCGAACCTGTCTGCCGCAGTGATCCGCCCGCAACTGTCCCAGGTGGCGCGGCGGGTGGCCGACGGTCGACGCAACCATGACCATGTGGCCGCGCGCCTGAACGCAAGCCCCTGGTTCGATGTCCCCGCAAGCCTGCCCCCGGAAAGGCGCGCACCGGATTCGATTCAGTTCACCCTTTGCGGCATGTCTGACGAACAGGCGCGGCTTTTCGCGCAGACCACTTCCGAAACCGGGATCAAGGTGCAGATCTTTGGGCTAAGCCGGGACAATGCGCGCGCGTTCTGGAACTGGCAGTTCCTCGACGATTGCCCGGACCTTCCCCGGACGCGCGCCATGCTGATGCGGGCCTGTGACACCCGCCTGCCCGCACGGCTGAACCCTGCCGACTGCGATGCTGTCGCTGATGTGCTGCTCGCCGCCGCCGCCCGCGTCACGGCGCCACACCGGGCCTATGGCACCTGATCCATCAGGCACCGCCCCCGGTTTCTTCTTTTCACAAATACCCCGGGGAGCGCGAGGGGCAGGCCCCTCGCTCCGACAGGCGCCCATAGAACGGCAGACCGGTTTCCCGCGACCCCTCTCGCGACCCCTCAGCCACCCATCTTGTTGAGCTTCTTCTGAAGCGCCGCCAGTTCCTTCTTGATCGACTCCAGGTCTTCGGGCTTGCCTTCCTGGTCGGCTTCGGCGGCGGACCACTGTTTGCCGACCGAACCGGTCATCGCCTTGATGAACGCTTCCTGCTGCGCCTGAACCGCCTCGAATCCCGGCATCTTTGTCATCGGGTTGATCGACTGCATGTTCTCGACCCATTTCGACTGGCTGTCGCGGAACATCTCGAAACTCTGCGCCAGAAACTGTGGCACCACGCTGGTCGCCTGCGTCGTATAGCTGCGCACAAGGTCGGTCAGCACGTTGATCGGCAGGACACTTTCGCCCTTGCTTTCGTGCTCGGCCACGATCTGAAGAAGGTATTGCCGTGTCAGTTCGTCTCCGGATTTCAGGTCCACGATCTTGACTTCGCGGCCTGCGCGGATGAATCCGGCGATGTCCTCAAGCGTCACGTAATCGCTGGTTTCGGTGTTGTAGAGCCTGCGGCTGGCATAGCGTTTGATCAGCAGCGGTTTGTCCGGGTCAGCCACGGGGTCCCTCCCTAGAAAATGCAGCGGTGCAGCAAACACTAGGGCGCTGGTGCGCAAAAGAAAAGACCAAGGTTTCCGCAGATGCGCATGGGACCGGCAGAACATAAAAAAGGCGGGGTCCGAAGACCCCGCCCGATGAACCGCTCCGTCTGGGAGGAGAACGGTGCGGTTCTCAAAGCTGTTCGTTACCTTGATAACTCGTTAAAGCGTGTTCTTACTTCGCCGGAGCAGAAGCCGCGGCCTTCTTTGCAGCGGTGGTCGCGTCGTCGGTGGCCTTTTTGATGGCCGCGGACGCATCTTCGGACATGTCCTTGCCGGCCGCCATCATCAGTTCGACGGTGTCCATCTGGACCTTCTTCGCGATTTCGGCAAATGCGGACATGTTCTCGGCAGCCACTTCGGCCTGAGCCGATGCGAAATCGGTCATCGCCTTGGCATAATCGGCCGGCTCGGTCTTGGCTTTGGACATTTCGGCCAGCTTGGCCAGCGTGTCCTTGGTCCACTTGGTCGAGATTTCGGTCGACTTGTTGGCCGCTTCGATCGCAACGCCCGACAGCTTTTCGTTCAGCGTCGCGGTGGTCTTGAACGCGTCGTCCATGGCTTTGGTGTCCACGGGAAATGCGCCCATCATGTCCTTGATGGCGGTGGTGAAGTCTTGTGTCTTGGCGGCCATTGTAATCATCCTTTTGCTTTTCGGCGGGCCCACCCCACCTTTTCTCAAGCTGTCCTCAATATGCATGCTGCGCCGCGGCATTTCAAGGGTAAATGCTGCGGTGCAGCAAAATTCCGCAAGTCACTGATTTGACGGGCGGGCCTTGATCTTCACATAGCTTCCGGGCGCCGGTTCGAGGCAGGGATGCTCCGAATCGCCGGGGCTCCGGGCCGCCACCCATTTGCCGGACCGCTTTGACAGCCACTCCTCCCAACGCGGCCACCAGGATCCCTCGTTGTAGCTGGCCACCTTCAGCCAGTCCTCGGGCAGCGGGTCGAGATCGTCATTGGTGTAATGGCCGTACTTCTTTTTGGTTGGCGGATTGACGATGCCGGCAATGTGGCCCGATTCCGACATGACAAAGGTCTTGGACCGGCTGCCCATATTCTGCACGCCCCGGTAGCAGTCTTTCCAGGCGGCGATGTGATCCGTCTCGCAGGCGACGGATATCAGCGGGACCGACACGTCCTTGAGGCTCAGCGTATGGCCCAGCAGTTCGAAAGTGCCCTCGGCGAACTTGTTTTCCTGACACAGGCGCCGCAGGTACTGCACCGCCATCCGCCCCGGCAGGTTCGCCCCGTCGCCGTTCCAGTACAGCAGATCGAAGGCCGGAGGCGTCTCGCCCATCATGTAGCTCTTGATGGCAGGCCCGTAGATCAGATCGTTGGACCGCAGGAACGAAAACGTACGCGCCATGATGAATGACCGCAGCAGGCCGGTATCGCCGATCTCTTCTTCGATCCCGTCGATGAAATCGTTCTGCAGGAAGGGCGTGAATTCTCCCTGATCGCTGAAATCGGTCAGCGCGGTGAATAAGGTCGCGGACTTGACCGAAGCGTTGCCCTGCTGCTTCATCAGCGCCAGCGCCAGCGCCAGCGTGGTGCCAGCGATGCAGTAGCCGACCGCGTTGACCTTGGCCTGCCCGGTGATCGCCTTGGCCTCTTCGATCGCGGTCAGGAACCCCTCTTCGATATAGGTATCAAGCCCGACATCGGCATAACTTTCGTCCGGGTTGACCCAGCTCACCACGAACAGGGTATAGCCCTGGTCTACCACCCAGCGGATCAGGCTGTTCTCGGGTTTGAGGTCGAGGATGTAGAACTTGTTGATCCAGGGCGGGAACAGCACGATTGGCGTCTCGCGCACCTTTTCGGTGGTCGGTCCGTACTGGATCAGCTCCATCATCCGGTTGCGGTACACCACCTCGCCCTTGGCGGTGGCGATATTCTTGCCGATCTCGAAGGCGGCATCGTCCACCAGCCGAACCACAAGTTCGCCGTTGTTCGCCTCGAGGTCGGCAACAAGGTTTTCCAGCCCCTTGACCAGCGATGCGCCATCGGTTTCGACCGCCTTCTGCAAGGCATCCGGGTTGGTCGAGAAAAAGTTTGTCGGCGCCATCATGTCGACGATCTGGCGGGCAAAATAGCGCAGGCGCTTCTTTTCCACCGGCTCCAGATCGTCGATATCCTCGACCGCCTGCTGCACCGCCGTCGCGTTGATCAGGTACTGCTGCTTGATGAAGTTGAAATAGGGATGGCTGTCCCAGAGAGGGTTTGCAAACCGGCGGTCCTTCGGCCCGGGATCGGCGGGGGCCTGCAACTTGCCCTTGGCAAGGGCCTGCTGCGCCTCGACAAAATGGGTGACGGATTTCCCCCAGAAACCGATCTGGTGTTCCAGGATCTTTGACGGGTTGTGAACCCATTCCTGCCAGTATGCGGTCATTGCCTTGCCATACAGATCCTGACTTGGACCGGAAAGCGCGGGATTGACGCGCTGCTTGCTGCCCATGGCCACAAGCAGCCTTTGAGTCAGCTCTTCGACCTTCGTCAGGTTCTTGTTGAGCCGCTCCAGTTCTTCGGTTGCGATGACGTCATCGGTTGTCATTACGAGATTTCCCCCCTATCTTCGCTGCTGTGCAGAATACCGTCGCCTCAGTCGGGGGGCAAAGCGACGATTTGGCCCGGACCCCGTTCCGGAAACAAGGAGACGCATCATGCGCCACATGGCGACTTACGACCTGATGGAAACCGTCAGGAACACGAATCAATGGCTGGGCGCGACGGCCCGCACCATGGCGTCCTACCCGGCCTTCGCACTTTTTTCCAACCCGGCGATCCAGTGGATGGCCGCTTGGGGCGAAGTTGCGGAACGCAGCTTCGAACGCATGAACGCCAAGCCGGACTGGGGCATACACTCGATCCCCGGTGTCGATGGACGCGACCATCTGGTCCACGTCGAAACAGTGGTCGAACGCCCGTTCGCCAACCTGCTTCACTTTGACGTGACGGACCGTCCCGTACAGCCGCGCAAGATCCTTCTGGTGGCCCCGATGTCCGGGCACTACGCAACGCTGCTGCGCTCTACCGTGACCTCGCTCATTCCCGATTGCGAGGTCTACGTCACCGATTGGCACAACGCACGCGACGTGCCGGTCAGCGCGGGCAAGTTCGACATCGAGGATTACACCCTCTATCTCGTTGAATTCATGCGTCATCTTGGCCCCGACACTCATGTGATCGCGGTCTGCCAGCCAGCGCCTCTGACACTGGCGGCCACCGCCTACCTCGCCCAGGAAGATCCCGACGCGCAGCCTCGCTCGCTTACGCTCATCGGCGGTCCGATCGACCCGGATGCAACCCCTACGGATGTAACCGACTTTGGACGCCGCGTCACGATGGGTCAACTGGAAGAGACCGCAATCCAGCGCGTTGGCTTTTCATATCCGGGTGTCGGGCGGCTTGTCTACCCCGGGCTGTTGCAGCTCTCGTCGTTCATGTCGATGAACCTTGATCGCCATTCGCAGGCGTTCAACGATCAGATCATGCGCGTCGCCCGCGGCGATGCGTCCGATCACGACGCCCACAACCGGTTTTACGACGAATATCTCGCCGTGATGGACATGCCGGCCGAATTCTACCTCTCGACGGTCGAGCGGATCTTCAAGAATGGCGAGATCGCGAAGAACGAATTCGTCGTCAACGGCAAGCACGTGGACATCGGCAAGATCACCAAGGTGGCCGTCAAGACCGTCGAAGGCGCAAAGGACGACATTTCGGCCCCCGGCCAGTGTGTCGCGGCTCTTGCCCTCTGTACCGGCCTGCCCGACACGATGAAGGCAAGCCATCTGGAACCCGGCGCCGGCCACTACGGCATCTTCGCGGGCAAGAGCTGGCGCAACAACATCCGCCCGCTCGTGCTGAACTTCATCGACGCGAACTCAGGCAAGAAGCAGACAGCGGCAAACAGCAATGCGGCCTGAACCCGCCTGACAATAGACTGAAAAAGGGTCCGGCAGTCCAACTGCGGGGCCCTTTTCGCATCAGCGTTCGGCGTCGAACACCATGTCGATCATGGCCTGCGTCCCGCGCGAGAATTCCAGCGGGCAGGCAAACTCCGCTCCGCCCCGCACCGCCGCGTTGAAGGCTTCGACCTGGCGCAGATATTGGTTGTCCGCGGTGAACCGCCAGGTCCGCGATGCCTGGTCCGCGCCGGTCAGGTCGATCCGCGCCTCGCCAAAGCTTCCGGCATTGAAAGGGGCCGACAGGCGCATCGCGCACCCGTCGCCGTGGAAGACCATTTCCTGAAACGGGGCCAGACGCATCGACACCATGCCGGTGTAATGGAGCCTTGATCCACTGCGGATGGTGCACGATCATGTAGGCTTCGGCGATCAGCAGGCCGGTCCTGTCACGCAGGGCGATCAGGCTGTCGATCTCGCCCGCCGCCAGCGCGACAGGCTTTTCGCACAGCACATGCTTGCCCGCCTCGGCCGCCTTCGTCGCCCATGCAGGTGGTTCGGGAGCGGGATATAAACCGCGTCGATGTCCGGATCGGCCAGAAGCGCATCATAACTTTTGTGCAGGCGAAGACCGGGCACCATGTCGCTGAACGCCGCGGCCTTGTCCGCGGCCGCGGTCGCCAGCGCGCCGCCCCGCGCCAGATGAAGGGCCGGTGCCATCTCGCGCCTGGCGAAACCGGAAGCGCCGATGATACCCCACCTTACAATCCCTGACATGTATGTCTCCGGTTCATGCTACCTGCAGGCTACGCATCGCAGGAGGCAAAGACCAGAGCTCCCCGCCTCCGATGTGTCGCAGGTTTACGGAAGACAGGATTGGGTATTTGGAAAAAGAAGAAGCCGAAAGCTGGCCTTCAATTCTCCTTTTCTCAAATACCCATAGTGTGCCGGTCACATCCACGCGGTGGGGTGTTACAGACAAGCGGCGCCCGAAGTGTCATTCGCGCGCCGCTGTATAGCCGTGTGTTCGCGGGGATCAGGACTGTGCCAGCATCCCTTGTTGGCGCGCCAGGTCGCGCATCCGCGTCTGCAATTTCTCGAAGGCACGTACCTCGATCTGGCGGATGCGCTCACGGCTGACGTCGTACTGGCCGCTCAGATCCTCGAGCGTTACGGCCTGGTCCGCCAGACGGCGCTGGGTCAGGATGTCCTTCTCGCGATCGTTCAGCACGTCCATCGCATTTGCCAGCAAGGCGCGGCGCGCCTCGAGTTCGTCACGCTCGGCATAATCGCCGGCCTGGTCGGCATCTTCGTCTTCGAGCCAGTCCTGCCATTGCATGGACCCTTCGCCTTCAGAGCCGACCGTGGCGTTCAGCGAGGCATCGCCGCCCGACATACGCCGGTTCATCGAGATCACTTCCGTCTCGGTCACACCCAGATCGGTGGCGATCTTGGTCACATGCTCGGGACGCAGATCACCATCCTCAAGCGCTCCGATCCGCGACTTTGCCTTGCGCAAGTTGAAGAACAGCTTTTTCTGGCCCGAGGTCGTGCCCATCTTCACCAGCGACCATGACCGCAGGATATATTCCTGGATCGAGGCGCGGATCCACCACATCGCATAGGTCGCGAGGCGGAAACCCTTTTCCGGATCAAACCGCTTGACCGCCTGCATCAAACCGACATTGGCCTCGGAAATCACCTCGGCCTGGGGCAGGCCGTAGCCGCGATAGCCCATGGCGATCTTTGCAGCAAGACGCAGGTGTGACGTCACCATGCGATGCGCCGCCTCGGTGTCCTGCTCTTCGACCCAGCGCTTGGCCAGCATGTATTCTTCTTCCGGCTCAAGCAGCGGGAATTTCCGGATCTGTTGCAGGTAGCGGCTCAGTCCACCTTCCGGTGACGGGGCCGGCAGATTGCCGTAGTTGCTCATCCCTCTTCCCTCCAATGTATCGGGGCCGCGCCATGTTTAGACACTTAACATCCATATGTGATACGGCCCGAGGGTGTTCAAGCGTTTTGCAACGCTATTGGTCTCTCTTACTTTAACGCAATCATCCCCGGATTGGGTCCTTATGTCAGTGCACTCACGCGCATGTGCTGTTCGTGTAACCCCGTCAGCCGCGCAGAAGCGCAATCAGCCGCGCCAGATCGTCGGGCAGAGGCGCCTCGAAGGTCATCCATGCGCCCGTGACCGGATGTTCGAATCCCAGTTCGGCCGCATGCAGCGCCTGACGCGCGAATCCCTGCACCGCCTCCGCCACCTCGCCCGACACGGCAGACGCTGCCAGCTTGCGCCGCCCGCCATAGGTCTGATCCCCCACCAGCCCGTGCCCGATATGCGCCATGTGCACCCGGATCTGATGGGTGCGTCCGGTTTCCAGCCGACATTCCAGCAGGGCCAGCGTCGGCGGCGTGCCGAAGCTTTCCAGCAGCCGCGCCCGCGTCACCGCATGCCGCCCCTGTCCGAAGAAAACCGCCTGTTTCTGCCGGTCGGTCCGGTGCCGCGCCAGTTGCGTGGTCACCTTGATCACCGCCCCCGGTTCAGCCGACACGCCGCGCAGCCCACGCAGACGCGGATCGCCGGTGTCTGGCACGCCATAACACAGCGCAAGATAAGACCGCGCCACGCTATGCGCCTCGAACTGGGCGGCAAGGCCGTGATGCGCGCGGTCGGTCTTCGCCACCACCAGCAGCCCGCTGGTGTCCTTGTCGATGCGGTGCACGATCCCGGGCCGCTTTTCGCCGCCCACCCCCGACAGATCATCGCCGAAATGGTGCAGCAACGCGTTGACCATAGTCCCCGAGGGCGAGCCCGGCGCCGGATGCACCACCATGCCAACCGGCTTGTTCACCACGATCAGGTCCGCATCCTCGTAAAGCACGTCCAGCGGGATGTCCTCGGGGCCGATATGGCTTTGTTCGGCTTCGGGCACGCGGATGTCCAGAACGTCGCCTTCGGCCACCTTCGCCTTGGGGTCTGCCAGCACGTCACCGCCGCGCGACACATGCCCCTCGGCGATCAGCCGGGCCAGCCGGGTACGCGACAGCGCCGCCGCCTCTGGCACATCGCGCGCCAGCGCCTTATCAAGGCGCGGCGGCGGTGCCGCGCTTATCACCACCCGCACAACGTTGGACGCCATGATCGATACCCCCGAGCCGCCCCTGCCCGAGCCGGCCAACCTGAAATTCCTGCGGTTGCTTGTCACGACGCTGACAGCCACCATGATCGTGGGGCTTCTAATCATCATCACGCTGATTGTCATCCGCTACCGTGATCAGAGCGCCCCGCTGCCCGATACCATAACCCTGCCCGACGGCACCACGGCCACCGCCTTTACCCAAGGGCCGACCTGGTACGCCGTGGTGACAGCGGGCAACCAGATCCTGATCTTCGACCGCGCCACGGGCAGACTGCGCCAGACGATCGACGTGGACTAGAGGTCGATCTCCCAGGACTGCTCGACCAGATCGACGCCAAAGCTGCGCACGGGCACCGATTTCACCAGCCGCCAGCCGTTGCGGACATAAAGCGCGCAAGCCGCCCGGTGGCTTTCATGCGTCGACAGCACCATCCGCCGGTATCCGGTGGCGCGGGCATAACCCATGCAGGACCGCAGCAGCCGAAGGCCAATCCCCTTGCCGCGCGCGCCCGGCGTCAGCAGGAACAGCCGCAGCCTGGCGGTCTCTGGATCCACGCGCACGCAGAAGATGCTGCCCAGACGCTGACCGTCCTGCACGGCAATCCAGGCGCGTTCGCATTCCGGGTCGCGGTCGCGCTGGTAGGCGTCCAGAATCGCCGCAACCAGCGCGCCAAAGCTGTCGTCGAACCCTTCGGCCTGCGCATAATGTTCGCCGTGCTGGGCCACCAGCCAGCCGACATCCCCAGCCCCGAGATCCCGCAACATCACGTCCATGACGCCTTGTAGCCCCTGTGGCGCTTGCATTTCAATGTCCCCCGGCGTAGGGAAACGCCCTTGAAACAGACTGCCGCCGCCCTGCCGGGCTTGCGGCCCCCGCTGGAGCGCGCCATGACCATCAACACCGAACGCGACGTCGAAGCCAACCTTCAGATCGGCCCGACCGACCTTGGCATGGTCCGCCTGTTCGTGCTGGCAGAAAACATCGAGATCCCGATGGATTTCTCGCCCGACGAGGCCGACGAGATCGCCGAAGAGATCCGTGCCGCCGCCGCCGCCGCCCGCAAGGTAAAGCCGCGCGGCAAGCGTTAGGGCTGGTTGCGTCAGGCTGGATTCAAAACGCGCTGCCTCTCGCTTTCGCTCGAACCCGCGTTGCGATTCCTCTTGTTTCCGATTGAACGCACCACGCTCTAGTACGACTCGAGTCCGAAATCCGGATCGCGCAAAAGCTGCAACCGCCGCGCCGCATGGGCCGCGAACCGGCGGATCAGCGCGTTGCGCCGCGCACCGGCCAGTTTCGTCTCGGGTGCCATGCGCAGGATCTCGGCGTCGTAGGCATCGGCGATGATCAGCCCGGTGCCTTCTGGCAGCAGGTCGGTCGGGAACATCTGATCCACCGCCCAGAAATAGCGGTCGCACCAGTCAAGATAGCCTTGCCACTTGCCGTCCGCCCTGAAATCGGCGCGCGACGACTTGCACTCGACCACCCAGATCTCGCCCTTCTGACCCAGCGCCATCACATCCACCCGTTTGCCCCGCTCGGGGCAGAACTCTTCGACCACGGAAAAGCCGTGGCTCGCCAGGTGGCGCGACACGCCGCGCGCCAGCAACTGACCGGGCATCAGGGATATGTCGGACTGGACAGACATGACCGAAACTATGAACAATACGTGAACAAATGCAAGCCCCCCGCATCGCCCTCTTCCATCGTGCGCCCATGCGCTTACCTTACGCAGAATGTGCGTGTCGCAGGCGTCGCATCACGCCACCCGCGACACCGCCCGAAAAGGATGCGACATGACCGAAGACACCAGGCTGACCTCGTCCCAGGCGCGCGGCGTGCGCTATGCCCGCGAACTGGAAGACCACCTTGGCTGGCTCGAGAGTTTTTCCGGCACGGCGCTTGGCGTGCTTGCCGCCGCCTCGGGCATCTACACCTATCTCGGCGTGTCCTCGCTGCTGGATGACAACGGCGCCATGTCGATCTTTGCCGCCATCGCCTATTCCGTCGCCGTGTCGGTCGGCATCTTCGTGTTCTGGTCCTACCTCATGCGGCTGTTTCCCGCCGTCCGCTCGCGCGGGGCCAAGGCCGGGCTGCTTGCGGCGATGGGCCTTGGTTCGGTTGCCATCATCGCCATGTCCTCCTGGCTGAATGCCGCCGCGCTGGCCGGATCGGCGGCTGTCGAACAGCACCTTGCCCGCACCGTTCAGGACTATCAGGGCTCGCTCGAACGCGCGCACGAGATCGCGCTGACCGGCCAGTCGCTCGAACGCGATGTCGCCCGCGTGCGCCAGAGCTTCGAGGATCTGTCAGAACAGGAGGCGGCAGGTTCGCTTTCGGGCCTTGCCGGGCGTGGCGCCGTCTTCCGCGTGCTGCGCCAGAAATCGGCCGAACTGACCGCGCTGGAGGCCCAGATCGTGGCACAGACGCCCTTGGTCGAGGCAGCCTTTGCCGAAGGCAACACCATCCTGTCGCGGATGCGCGCGCTCACCGTCGAACCCGGCCCGGTCGAGGCGCGCTCGGTCGAATTTTCCGAATCCGCGGTGCAGTTGCAGGGCCTCATTGCCCAGATGCGCCAGTTGTCCGTTGCCGCGCTGGTGCAGCGCGCGGCGCAGGATCTGGCGGCTTCGGTCGTCCTGCCCGAACTTGACGGCAGTACAGAGGCGAACCGCGGCAACCAGGCCGCCACCATCACCTCGGTGCTCGAGGTGCTGGCCCAGCGCGCCACCACGCTCGAAACCGCCGCGCAAGAGGTGCTGGCCCTGCAACCCGCAAAAGAGGTGACCTATACACCGATCTCTTCTGCCGATGCGGTCATCCTTTATGCGCGCAACTTCGTGCCCTCCTGGGCCGGGGCCATTGCCATCGACCTGCTGCCCGCCGTGCTGGTCTTTATCCTCGCCGTCACCCACTCTGCCATCCGTTCGGGGCGCGACGGTGTCGGGGTCGAGGATACGATGACCCTGGCCGAATTGCGCGCCGCCCTGCATGCGGTGCGCGACGTCGAAGAGGCGATCAATATCCGCACCGTGCCGGCAACGCCCGCTGCGTCCGCGCAGGGGGATGACGCCACAGCCGCGCCATCCAATCAGGCCGGTTCCGAAGCGACACGCAAGGATAAAGCCGCCGCAACCAGCCCGGATCACACCGACATACCCCGCCTGCCGGGCAAAAGCGCCTGATGCGCGGCCTGACCGTCTCGGGCGTCTTGCGCGGAACGCTGGTGCTGCAATTCGCCATAGGCGCCCTTCTGGTGCTGGGCGATGTGCGCGACGGCGGCTTCAGTCTGCCCCGCTTTGGCCCCTCTGCGCCACGCCTGTCCGAACCCGTCCGCCCGGGCGACCAGCGGCGCACCTTTGACCCGTCGCGCGACCACGCGCCCGTTTCGCCGCTGCGCGACGCGGGCACCCTGCCCGACCGCCTGACCCTGACCCGCGAAAGCGGCGGCACCTGGCGGCTTGAAGGGGCGATCGTCTCGGGCGACGCGACCCGCATCATCGACTTGATCGACGGCGCGGACTCTGCGCTGGATACGCTGATCCTGCAAAGCCCCGGCGGGTCGGTTCTGGATGCGCTGGCCCTGGGCCGACACCTGCGCGAAAATGGCATAGCGACCCGGATGCTGGAGGGCGAATTCTGCTATTCCGCCTGCCCCTATCTGCTGGCCGGCGGCACCACCCGCGACATTGCCGAAGGCGCGTCGGTCGGTGTCCATCAGCATTATTTCGGGGAAAACACCCTGCTGCCCGCCTTTGTCGCGGTCGAGGACATCCAGCGCGGACAGGGCGAGGTGATGATCTATCTCGAAGAGATGGGCATCGACCCGCTGGTCATGCAGCACGCGCTTACCACCCCTTCGGATGAAATCTACGTCCTGCTGCCCGAAGAGCTCGCGCTGTACGGATTCGTCGCCGACGAAAGCTAGGCTGCTGTCCTTGCCGGGGTCTCAAGTACAAGGTGCGCCGGGCCAGCGGCAGGAAATCTTTGCGCTCACGTGGCCGCCTTGCGTCAAACCCCCTTGTCGTCTGCCACCGCACATCCTACCTTCTGCGTCAGGCGGGCTTCTGCTCTTCTCGTCAAGGGTTGCATTCCGGTGGCCTTAAGCAATTCCGAGGGAGTTGGCTCTGTCCGGGCCCTGGTCCGGTTACCTGACGCCCACCTGTACATACAGGTCCTCGGGAATGAGATAACCCCGCGGTTGCTGCGGTTCCCGCCACAAAAGAACGCCCCCCTCGCCGGGGGCGTTTTTTTCTGCTTTCCCCGCAAACACCTGTCCTGCAAGCCGAGCGGCACATGACGCCCGAAAGGCGCTTGGATACAGGCCCCCACAAAGTTTATGACCGCGGTCATAAACCCGTCCGCGTGTCGGCGTCGGCCTCCACATGTTGCGCGGGCGAACCGGTTCATCCCCGCAACGGTCTGGAATACTTCCGCAAATTTTGCATGTAATTCCACCGCCCCTCGCTAGAGTGGCAGATGTGAACTTCCATTCACGGTTGCACCCGGACAAAGGACGAGACTGTTGGCACAACCCAAAGACATCGAAGATTTGATTTCCCGGGTGGCCCTGGGCGACCGCGCGGCATTTTCCAGCCTCTACGATCAGACATCCGCGAAACTATTCGGGGTCGCCCTGCGTGTGTTGAACAATAGGGCCAATGCCGAAGATGTCCTGCAAGAGACATACATGAAGATCTGGCGGTATGCGGACCGGTACATGTCCAACGGAATGAGTCCCATGACCTGGCTGATAACCATCGCGCGCAACACGGCCATCGACCGCCTGCGCGCCACACGCGAAGGCGCGGATGTCGAGGCCCTGGCCGACCGGCTCGAGGCGCGCGGCCCCACGCCGGAACAATCGGCCATCGCCGCGGGCGAGGCGGCGCGGATCGTCGCCTGTCTCGACCAGCTCGAGACGGACAAGAGCCAGGCGGTGCGCGGTGCCTATCTCCAGGGGCTCAGCTATGCCGAACTGGCCGAGCGGTTCAATGTCCCGCTCAACACCATGCGCACCTGGCTGAGGCGTAGTTTGATCAGTCTGAAGGAATGTATGCAGCCATGACCCAACAATCGGAGATCCCGGACGACGGCATCCTGGCGGCGGAATATGTCCTGCGCCTGCTTCCCCAACGCGAGGAAACCGCATTCGAAGAGCGTCTTGCGCGCGAACCCGGCCTGATGGACTACGTGTCCTTCTGGGCCACGCGCCTGTCGGGGCTGAACGACGAGGTGCCCGAGGTCGCGCCGCCGTCACGCACCCGCCGCCGCCTGATGCACCGCCTGTTCGGTTCGGTCGAACGCGGCACGTTCTGGCAACGCGCGGGCCTCTGGCAGGCGCTCAGCCTTGCCTCTGTCGCGCTGGCTGTCTTTCTGGGCGTGCAGGTGCTGCGCACCCCCGAAACCGTGCTGCCCGGCGCTGGCGGCCCCCTGCTGATCAGCGAAATCGCGGCCGAGGATCAGTCGCTGCGCGTTCTTGCTGTCTACGATCCCGACGCGGACCGCCTGAGCGTCTCCCGCACCGCAGGTCAGGCCGCTGCCGGTCGGGCGCTGGAGCTCTGGGCGATTGCCGAAGGTGCTGCGCCCGTATCGCTGGGCGTGCTGCCCGACGATCCGCGCGCCACCCTCACCCTGCCCGCAGATCTGGTGCCGCTGGTGGCGAGCCTCACTCTGGCGATTTCGGACGAACCGCCGGGCGGCTCTCCCACCGGGGCGCCGACGGGTGACGTTCTGGCCGTGGGCCAGGTCAGGGAACTCTGAGCCTGCAACACCTGTTTCGGGCGAGGCATCCCGTCGCCCGGGGCAGACACGGGGAAAATCCGTTCCGGCAGCAGGGCGGCGTGTTTCGACGAAATGATGCCGTGCTGCCCCCGCGCTGTCACAAACCGCAGGCGATGAAATGCCGACCGGTGCCCGGCGCGTCGTCAGGGATCAGAACGCCTCGGGGCGCGCCTCGCGGGCCATGTGGTCCAGCACCGCGTTCACAAAGCTCGGCTCTTTGCCCTCGGGGTAAAACGCCCCAGCGATATCGACGAATTCCTTGATGATCACGCGCGGCGGCGTGTCTGAATTGACCAGTTCGGCCCCGGCGGCACGGAACAGCGCGCGGATCGTCGGGTCGATCCGGCCAATGGCCCATTTCGCGACGATCGCACGGTCCGCCATCTGGTCGATCTTGCCCTGCCAAGACACCGCATCCTCAAGCGTCTTGGTGAAGAGGTCCACGTCGCCCTCCATCATCTCGTCTTCCTCGAAGATCTCGCCAAAGCGGTGATCCAGGAACTCCAGCCGCACCTGATCGACGGTCAGGCTGGAATGTTCCATCTGGAACAGCGCCTGTACGGCATAAAACCGGGCCGCGGATTTCATCTTGCGCTTCATGTTGCCCGACGGGGCGCCAGAGGGGCTTGGGGATGGTGTGGTCATGATCGGGTCTTGCCCTTGCTGTCGGCAGCGATCTGGTATTCGTCCCGGGCGGGTTTGAACCCCACACCCTCGCGCTGGCCGCTCCACTTACGGCTGAGCGCGATGAGATGCAAGGCCGCGGCCGCCGCCCCGCCGCCCTTGTTCTGGCCCTTGGCTTCGGCGCGCGCCTCGGCCTGCGCCATGTTTTCGACCGTGAGGATGCCGTTGCCAATACACAGCCCCTGAAGGCCCAGCAGCGCGATGCCGCGCGAGGAATCGTTACACACCGTATCGTAATGCGTCGTCTCGCCGCGGATGATGCAGCCGAGCGCCACATAGCCGTCAAAATGGCTCAGCCGTTCGGCGATGCCGATGGCAACCGGAACCTCAAGCGCGCCTGGCACCTCGACCGTCTCGTGGGTGCCGCCAGACGCCTCGATCTCGGCGCGGGCCCCGGTCAGAAGCTGGTCGGCGATGTCGCGGTAATAGGGCGCGACCACGATCAGCAGCTTGACCGGCTTGTCGAACTCCGCGCGCGGCAGGGTATAGTGGTTTTCGCTGGCTGCCATCATCCAAGCTCCGAGATTTTCTGCGTTCCGGTAATCTCAAGTCCATATGCCTCAAGTCCCACGATCCGGGGCGTCGGCGAATTGGTCAGCAGCGTCAGCTTCGACAGGCCCAGCGACGACAGGATCTGCGCGCCAAGGCCGTATTGCCGCAGCGTCTTGGGCGACACGTCGTCATGTACATCCAGCTTCATCGACGTGTCGCGCAGCAGCACGACCACGCCGCGCCCAGCAGCGGCAACAGCCTGCATTGCATGGTGGAATTCCGCCGCGCGCCCCTTTTGCCCGGTACCGATCACGTCCAGCATCGGGTCCATGGCGTGCATCCGCACCAGGACCGGTTCGTCGCCCGACAGATCGCCCTTGCTCAGCACGATATGCTCGTCGCCGTGCGTCTCATCGGTGTAGATCCGCATGTTCCATTCACCGCCGAATTCGCTGGTGACAACCTCTTCCTTGCGCACCCGCACAAGGTTGTCGTTGCGGCGGCGGTAGGAAATCAGGTCCGAAATCGTGCCGATCTTCAGCCCGTGCCGCTGGGCGAACGCCACAAGCTCGGGCAGGCGCGACATTGTGCCGTCATCGTTCATGATCTCGCAGATCACCCCGGCAGGGTTCAGCCCGGCCAGCCGGGCCACGTCCACAGCCGCCTCTGTATGGCCTGCGCGCACCAGCACGCCACCGTTCTTGGCCCGCAGCGGGAAGACGTGGCCCGGCGTCGCGATGTCAGGTTCGCCCTTCGAGGCGTCGATGGCCACAGAGATGGTCCGCGCCCGGTCTGCTGCGGAAATGCCCGTGGTCACCCCTTCGCGCGCCTCGATCGAGGTGGTGAACGCGGTTTCGTGGCGCGAGGAATTGTTGGTCGACATGAGCTTGAGACCCAGCGCCTCGACCCGTTCGGCGGTCATGGCAAGGCAGATCAGCCCGCGGCAATACAGCGCCATGAAATTGACGACATCGGGCGTGGCCCATTGCGCCGGAATCACCAGATCGCCTTCGTTCTCGCGGTCCTCGTGGTCGACCAGAATGAACATGCGCCCGTTGCGGGCATCCTCGATGATTTCCTCGACCGAGGAAATGGCATCCTTCCAGTTCTCTTCGACCGGACCGGGGGTTTCGTAATCCGCCATGAGGCCTCCGCAATGTGTTCCGGCACGGGGTGTGGCCGGATGTTACCGGCGCAGATAAGCCACACGAGGCCGATTGACCAGAGCGACATGGCGCAGCGGCACGCGGCGCGTCACCGCGCGCGGGCCAGGTTCGGGGCGTGGCGGAGGGCGCATCCGCCGGCTTGGCGGACTGCCGTGGTGCGCGTCAGCCGCGCGCGGCGTAAAGCGACACCGCCGCGGCGTTGCTGACGTTGAGCGATCCGAAATCCCCGGCAAAGTCGATGCGCACCAGCGCGTCGCAGGTGTCTTTCGTCTTCTGGCGCAGGCCGGGCCCCTCGGCGCCCAACACCAGCGCCACCGCGCGGTCGCGCCGTCCCTCAAGTGCCGCCTCGATGCTCTGCTCCGCCTCGCCGTCCAGCCCGACGATAAAATAGCCCATCGCCTTGAGCCGCTCCATCGCCTCGGCCAGGTTGCGCATCCGCAGGTAGGGCTGGCGCTCCAGCGCGCCGCTGGCGGACTTGGCCAGCGCCCCGGTTTCGGGGGCGGAATGGTGTAGGGTGCCGATCACCGCGCAGGCGCCGAACACCTCGGCCGAACGCAGGATGGCGCCGACGTTGTGCGGATCGGTCACTCGATCCAGCAGCAGCACACGGGGCGGGCGCGTTCCGTCGCCCAGCGCCACTTCCTCAAGCGGCCCCCAGTTAAGCGCCTTCACCTCGAGTGCGGCGCCCTGATGCACCGACTGCGCCTCGATCGGGGCGGCAAACCGGCGCGGATCGCTGATTTCGGGTGCGATACCTGCTTCGGCGATGGCTTCCTCCAGCTTGGCCTGCGCGTTCAGGGTCACCACCAGCCGCAGCTTTTCGCGTTGCGGATTCACCAGCGCGTCGCGCACCGCATGCAGCCCGAACAGCCAGACGGTTTCCGCCGCCGACGCCTTGCGGGACTGTTCTTTTTCGACGACCCATTTGGGTTTCTTCACCATGTTCCGGCCCTTTTCGCGATGCGCGGGACCATGGGCAAAGGTGACCGGCTGCGCAAGGGATTTTCCGGTTGACGCCGCATTTATGCACCGCTAATCACCCCCTCACGTCGACGCGCCCCCGGGGCATGGCGACAGTGGGCGACAGGCCGCAAGGTGTGGCAGGGGACTGTAACTCCCTCGCGGAGACGCACGCCAGGTTCGATTCCTGGGTCGCCCACCATTTCTTTGCAGATCAGCTGGTTACGGACGGCTTTGTTCATGCGCCAATATGGGGCAACACGGGCAATGCAGATTGCATCCTGGCCTGCCTGACACCCGCCTTCGTGATCCGATACCTTCGGTCTAAACCGGGCTGGCCGCTTGACAGTCTGGTCCCTGCGACGCTTTCCTGCACCCGAACAGGAAGGCGCCCCCGATGATCAAGACACCCGAATGACCCCGAATGATGACCTGCGCAGCCTTGCGCGCCGCCTGTACGACGCAGCCGTGACGGCCGCCGATCCTGCCCTTGCCGTGCGCCGCCAGCTTGCGATTGCGCCGCTGCCACGGGCAAAGGGGCGCACGGTGCTGATCGCCGTGGGCAAGGCGGCACCCGCGATGCTGGCCGAGGCGCTGAACCATGTCACCGGCCCGCACGAGGCGCTGGCCGTGACCCATCACGAAAACACCCAAGGCGTGCCCGGGGCGCGGGTCCTGCGCGCGGGCCATCCGGTCCCCGATGCCGCCGGGGCCGCCGCGGGCCGGGCGGTCATGGACCTGCTTGACACCTGCGGCGACGGGGATCAGGTGATCGCGCTGATTTCGGGCGGTGGTTCGGCGCTGCTGCCCGCTCCGGTCGCGGGGCTGACGCTGGACGACAAGGCGAAGGTCAACCAGATTCTGCTGTCCGCCGGGCTTGATATCGTCCAGATGAACCTTGTGCGCCAGCAGCTCTCGCAGCTCAAGGGCGGCGGATTTCTGCGCCGGGCTGCCCCCGCGCCGGTGACCGCGCTGATCCTGTCCGACGTGATCGGCGACGACCTGCGCGCCATCGCCTCGGGGCCCACGGTCGGCCCCATCGGCAGCGTGCAAGAGGCGCGCGCCCTGCTCAGGAACCACGGCCTCTGGGACAGGCTGCCCGCGCCCGCACGCGATGCGCTGGAACACGACCGCGCCCCGGAGGCCGTCCCTTTCGCCAGCAACATCATGGTCGGATCGAACGGACAGTCCGTCGCCGCCATGGCGGACCTTGCCGCGACCGAAGGCTGGAACGTGCGCGTGGCGCAGGCGCCGCTTATTGGCGACGTGGACGCGGCCGCACAAGAGGTTCTGTCCCTCATGGCACCCGTGGACGGCCCCACGGCGCTGCTGTTCGGCGGCGAAACTACGGTGATCCTGCGCGGCACCGGGCGCGGCGGGCGCAATCAGGAACTGGCGCTGCGGGTCGCGCTGTCCGCGCCCCGGATGGATGGTGACTGGCTGTTCCTATCGGGCGGCACCGACGGGCGCGACGGGCCGACAGAAGCGGCCGGCGGCGTGGTGGATGCGGGCACCGCCGCGCGGATCGCCGGGGCGGGACAGGACGGCGACGCGTTGCTGGCCAACAACGACAGCTTTGCCGCGCTTGACTCTGCGGGCGATCTGCTGATGACCGGCGCCACGGGAACGAACGTCGCTGATGTGCAGGTGCTGCTGATCCGGCCCTGATGCCGCCGCCCCTTCCCGCGTGGCCGGATGGCCCCGGGACCGTCAGGCAACGTGCACGGGACCGGTGCGGCCCTTGAAGGGGCGCAGGCTGACGCCATCCGCTTCGAGCGCGGCGCGGACGGCCTGCGCGATCGCAAGCGCCGTCGGGCCGTCGCCGTGCAGGCAGATCGTGTCCACAGCCGCCGGGATCCGCAGCCCGCTTTCCGTGACGATGGCCCCCGCCGCGACCATCCTGGCCATGCGTCGGCCTGCTTGTGCGGGATCGTGGATCACCGCCCCCGGCAGGCTGCGGTCCACAAGCGTGGCATCGTCGTTGTAGGCGCGGTCGGCAAATATCTCGCCCGCCCAGGCACAGCCCAGCGATTCGACCGCCTCTTGCTGGGCAGTGGCGGCCAGCACCATCACGATGATGTCGGGGTCCACATCCAGCGCGCCCTGATAGCAGGCCCGCGCCATTTCGGCGTCGCCCGATGCCATGTTGGCAAGCATCCCGTGCAGCTTGAGATGCCGCACGGTGCCGCCCTCGGCCGCCGCCATGGCCCGCGCCGCGCCCAGCTGGTAGCGCACCAGATTGCGCAGGGACCGCGCGGGCAGGTCCATGCGTCGGCGGCCAAATCCCTGAAGGTCGGGAAAGCCCGGATGCGCGCCAATGCCGGTGCCGTTGGCCACCGCCTCTTTCATTGTCGCGGCCATCACATCCCAGTCGCCGGCGTGAAAGCCGCAGGCGATGTTGGCCGAGGTCACGACCTTCAGCAGTTCGGCATCAGAGCCCATGACCCAGGGTCCAAAGCTTTCGCCCATGTCGGCATTCAGATCGACTGTCCGTGTCATGTCCTGTCTCCCTAAAGGTCGTTGCCCGCGGTCACGCCGCTGATCAGCTGATAGGCCAGCAGGTCGCGGATATCATGCGGGTCGCGCACCAGCGGCTGTATCTGTCCGGCCAGTGCCGAAATGTCGTTGCGATGACGGCGTTCCGCCTCGAGCGCCTCTGCCATCGTGACAAAGCGGAATTCCAGCACGGCCCCTGCCGGCGCCTGCGCCACGCGCGGCAGGTCGCAGGGCAGCACGGTGGCGATGCGGGGATAGCCGCCGGTGGTCTGGCTTTCGGCCATCAGAACGAATGGCGCGCCGTCACCCGTCACCTGAATATCCCCCGGCACGATCAGTTCGGAAACGACCGAGAGGCCGCCGGAAACGGCAAAGCCTTCGCCCGCGCCATCCAGCCGGACACCCATGCGGTTGGCCCTTGTGTCGCGGCGGAATTCTGTCCGCGCAAAGCGGTCAAGCTGGTCCTGCGGGAACAGCCCGGTCTGAAGGCTGGCCACCACGCGCACCACGCCACCACCGAACCGGTCGGACGGCGGCAGGGCAAGGCCAGTGCCCTGACCAGCGTCCTTGCCCAGCGGCAGGCGGTCACCCGCCTTGATCACCCGGCCCAGACCGGCGGCCAGATGCGCCGAACGCGCGCCCAGCACCTGCGGCACGTCGATCCCTCCGCCCACGTGCAGATACCCGTAGGCCCCCGCCGTCACCGGCCCGATATCGAGCGTGGCACCTGCGGGCAGCAGATGCGACGCCCCCCAGACCAGACGGCCACCCTGTACCGCGCCTTGCGGCGCATTGCCGTGTACCGCGCCTTGCGGCGCGAGGGTCAGGGACGCGCGCATCGGCGCGCCGGTCAGGGCGATGCGCAGGTCGCGGCTTGCCTCGAACCGCCCTCCCATCCCGGCCAGCTCAAGCGTGGCAAGCGTGCCGGGCTGCCCCAGCAGGGCCGCGCCTTCGGCCAGGGCCAGCCGGTCCATCGCACCGCCGCGCGACAGCCCGAATGCGAGCGTGCCGCTGCGGCCCCGGTCCTGCACGGTGACGCCCGGACCGGCGCTGTGGACGATCAGGACACCGCTCATCGGATCACCTCGGATGTGGCGCCGCCGTCGGGATCGTCGTCCATGTTGGCAAGCTCCCCGGGCGCGACCGGCACGAACTGCGCCTCGTCCCCCGGGCGCAGCACAAATGGGGTTTCGCTGTCGGGGCGAAACAGGCGAAAGGCGGTCTGCCCGATGTGGCGCCAGCCGGTGGGCGTGGTGACCGAAAACAGCACAAGCTGACGGATCGCCACCACAAGCGCACCCATCGGCACGGTCGCGGTCAGCGCGCTTTGGCGCGGGATGTCCCATTGTTCCGGCAATTCGCCCAGATAGGGCTGGCCGGGGGCAAAGCCGATGGTGGTGACGCGCACCCGCGCGGCGGCGATCGAGTCGATGGCCTGTTGCACCGACATCCCTGCAAGCTCTGCGGCTTCGGCCAGTTGTGGCGCGCGGTCGGGGCCATAGACAGTCGGAATGCGAAAGAACCGGCGGCCGTCCGGCAGGTCGGCAGTGGTCCAGTCCCGCTCGGCCAGCAGGGACTCGAGCCGGGCGCGCAGGTTTTCAGCCCCCGGCCCCAGCGGATCAAAGCGCAGATAGGCCGAAACCAATGAGGTCGATGTTTCCTCGACTCCCGACCATCCGGCCCTGTCCACGGCGGCGCGCAACGCAAGCGCGGCGCGGTTGGCCGGTTCTGACAGCCGGTCGGCAAAGCTGACCAGCAGGCCGTCCGTGCCGACGCTGCGGATGCGGGGAAAGGCGTCATCGGTCATAGAGCCGCCTCAGCAGGACCGGGGTGAGGTACATGGGGATCTGGTAGCAGCCGATGAACAGCAGCAGCGGATCGGTGATCGCGGGCGGCAGCGCCACGAGAAACAGCGCGATGTTGCGGTTTCCCGCCACGATGGCCACCGGCACAGCCCAGCCCTGAGCGCCCCAGCGGCGGCGCAGCAGCGCGAAACAGACCAGTTGCAGGCCGAAGTTCACCGCCACCACCGCGCCGAGCCAGACCGCAAGGCGCCAGGGGTCGCTGCGCACCAGCGGACCGATGGCCGACATGAGGCCTACGACGATCACCCCAAGCGCCAGTGCCGCCACCCCGTCCAGCGCGCGGATCTGCGCCTGCGACGGATGCGGCAGCAGCAGCGACCGGGCGGCAAATCCACCCGCCACCGCCAGCATCGTGACACCGATCAGCCACCCCACCGCGCGCAGCGCCGCCCCCGTTCCGCCCAGCTGCGGCAGCAGCGCCAGCACCGGCAGGACGGTCAGCGGAAACAGCAGCGTGCCCAGCACCAGCACCCGCATCGCCGGGCCCGGGTCCTGCCCGGCCATGATCGCAAAGTTCGGCGCCCCGGTGACCGAGGGCGCGCAGAGCATCAGCACCACGGCAAGGCCGAAGGCCGTGTCGAGCACGCCGAGACCCGCACACAATGCCAGCCCCGCCAGCGGCAGCGCCCCCTGTAGCACCAGCACGACGCCAAGGCTGCGCCGCCCTAGTGCAAGCCCGCCCAGCGCCGCCGCCGGTCCCACCCGGAACGCGGTGAGGAACAGCAACAGCGCGACCATCTGTGGCAGCCAGGGTCTGAGAAAAGCCGCCAGATCCGGCAGGACAAGACCCGCGATCAGACCCAGCATCAGGCACAGCCGCGCGTGGCGGGCAAGGATATGCAGCAAAGCCAAGGTTCATCGCGCCTCGCGGATGGTGTCGGGCAGCCAGAGCGCCAGATCTGGCACCCAGATCAGCACAAAGACCATGAGCACCATGATCAGGAACATGGGAAGTGCTGCGCGCGTGATATAGCCCATTTCGTGATCCGTCATCCCCTGCAACACGAAGAGGTTAAAGCCGATGGGCGGCGTGATCTGCGCCATCTCGACCACCACGACGACGAAGATGCCGAACCAGATCAGGTCGATCCCCGCCTCGCGCACCATCGGTTCGACCACCGCCATGGTCAGGACGACGGAACTGATTCCGTCAAGGAACATGCCCAGCACGATGTAGAACACCAGCAGCGCCATCAACAGCTGGAACCGGCTAAGCTCCATCGCCGCGATCAGGTCGGCCAGCGCGCGCGGCAGGCCGGTGAAGCCCATCGAGAGCTTGAGAAAAGCCGCACCGATCAGGATCAGCGCGATCATCGCAGAGGTACGCGTGGCGCCCATCAGGCTTGCGTTGAAGGTCTGCCATGACAGGGAACCCTGTCCGGCGGCCAGCACCAGCGCACCGATCACGCCGAAGGCCGCCGCCTCGGTCGCGGTGGCAAACCCGAGGTACATCGAGCCGATGACCACCACGATCAGGCCGATCACCGGCAAAAGGAACCGTGAATTGCGCAGCTTTTCGGCCAGATTCATTCCGGTTTCGGCAACCGGCGCCCAGCCTTTCGAAAAGGTGGCGTAAAGCGCGACGTAACCCATGAACATCGCGGCCAGCACGAGGCCCGGGATCACGCCGGCAAAGAACAGCGCGGTGATGGATTCGTTGACCGACACGCCATAGACGATAAGCGCGAGGCTGGGCGGGATCATCAGCCCCAGCGTCGCCGCCCCGGCGAGCGTGCCGATGATCAGCTTTTCGGGATAGTTGCGCGCGCGCAGTTCCGGGATCGACATCTTGCCCACGGTCGACAGGGTCGCCGCGGACGAGCCAGAGACAGCGGCAAAGACCGTGCAGCCAACGATGTTGGTATGCACGAGCCCCCCCGGCAACCGGGCGAGCCAAGGCGACAGGCCCTTGAACATATCCTCGGAAAGCCTTGTCCGATAGAGGATTTCACCCATCCAGATGAACAGCGGCAGCGCGGTCAGCGTCCAGCTGGACGCCGTGGCCCAGATTGTCGTGACCATGGCATCACCCACCGGGCGTGACGTGAAAAGCTCCATGCCGACCCAGGCGACGCCCATCAGGGCAAGGCCGACCCAGACCCCTGTGCCCAGCAGCAGGAAAAGGACAAGGAGAAACAGCGTGATGGCATAAATCTCGGTCATGTCACTCTCCGTGGGACTGGTCGACAAGATCGCGGGTCATGCGATGTTTACCGTTCAACATCAGATGGATGAGGTGATCTGTTAATGCGATGGACAAGATTCCTCCGCCAAGCACCATCACAGATTGCGGAATCCACAGAGCGGTGACGTCCTGGGATTGCGACACCTCGTTGAATTTCCACGACCAGTAAGTGAACCAGAAAGCGTACCAGGTGAAATACCAGCCAATCGCGGCGCCAAGCGCGAAGCACCAGAGTTCCAGCAGCAGACGCACGCGGTCGGACACGGCCGACAACAGGATCGAGACGCGGATATGCGCGCCCCGGTTCAGCGCATTGGCAAAGGCAAGGAAGGAGGCGGCCGCCATGGCATAGCCGGCATAGGCTGCGCCGCCGGGAAAGACGGTGCCGGTCCAGCGGGCCAGCATCTGGGCGACAATGAGCAGCAGGATGGCGACAAGGCAGAGCGCGGCAAGCACCCCCGCGCCAAGGTACAGGGCATCGAGCCCGCGTCGGATCTGGCGCAGCAGTGGCATGGCAATCCCCCGGATCACAGAGCGGGTGGCCCGGCGCCGGGCCACCCGGGTTTGTCGTCACTGCATGGCGCGGTAATTGTCAACGATGGCCTGTCCGGCCTCGCCGGCCTGTTCGAGCCATTCAGTGGTCATTGTGTCGCCGATGGCGCGCAGGTCGGATTCAAGCTGTTCCGAAGGGGGTTGCACCATCATGCCGCCTTCGCGCAGGCCTTCATAGGTGAAATTGGTATATTCCTTGGCCCGGTAGAGGCCGGCATATTCCGCAAGCCCGGCGCAGCCTTCGATCACGGCCTTGCCGGCATCAGAGGTGTCGGCCCAGGTGTCCCCGTTCACCAGCACATAATTGCGCGGCAGCCAGGCGTCGACCTGATAGAAATATGTGAGCGATTCCCATACCTTCTGATCATAGCCGGTGGCCCCGGACGAGATCATCGATTCCGCGACGCCTGTGGCGAAGGCCTGGCTCAGCTCCGCCGCCTCGATCGTGACGGGCGCCATGCCGGTCAGTTCGGCCAGCCGCGCGGTGGCATTGTTGTAGGACCGGAACTTGATCCCCTCCATATCCGCGACAGAGGTCACCTCGCGGTCGAAATAAAGGCCCTGCGGCGGCCAGGGAATGGAATAGAGCAGGTGCAGGTTCTGCTCTTCCAGCACCTTTTCCATCTCGGGCTTGGCAGCTTCCCAAAGTTTGGCGTGATCGTCAAAGCTGGGCGACAGGAAGGGGATGGAATCGAAGCCGAAGACGGCATTTTCATTTGCATGGCCCGACAGCAGGCGTTCCCCGATAGGCACCTGACCGGTCTGGATCGCCCGTTTGATGTCGGCCCCGGCGAACAGCGCGCCGCCCGGGTGAGTCACGATCTCGATCTCGCCCATGGTGCCGGTGGTCACGCATCGGGCAAATTCGGTGGCCGTGGCCGAATGGAAGTTCGAGGCCGAATAGGCCATGGGCATGTCCCAGGTTTCGGCCATCGCGGGCGCGGTCAGCGCCGTGGCGCAGGCCAGTCCGGAAAGGGTATTCGTGATCAGTTTCATGGTGTTGTCTCCCGTGTTGAAAGTGGTGGTTCAGGCAAATCGCCCCGGTTGGTACGGGGTCAGATCGGTGTTGGACGGTTGTCCCGTCATGAGACCGGCCAGCATCCGGCCAATCTTTGGACCGGCTGTCAGGCCGATGTGGTGATGCCCGAAGGCCGCATAGATACCTGTATCACGGATCTGACCGATCAGCGGCAGACTGTCCGATGTCGCGGGCCGATGGCCCATCCATTCAACCTCGTGCCCGTGGGTGAGGCCGGGAAAGGCGCGTTTCACCTGACGGCGCAGCAGCGCGAAAGGCGCGCGCGACGGGGCCGCGTCCAGCCCGCCGAATTCGAGGATACCCGCACAGCGCAGGCCCGCGTCCATTGGCGTTGCGACAAATTTTCCGGCGTTGATCATGAAGGGCACGCGGGGGCCGTTCTCTGCCCCTTCGAAGACGATGTGATAGCCGCGTTCGGATTCCAGCGGGATGTTCAGGCCCAGCTTGCGCATCAGCGGACCCGACCAGACGCCGGTGGCGATGACCGCCCGGTCGCAGGCCAGCGGGCCGTCACCGGTAACGATTTCCGTGATGCGCCCTTCGGTCAGGGTCACGTCCCGCACGTCGGTCTGGCGGATTTCGCCGCCCATGGCGACCAGATCCCGCGCCAGCGCCTTGACATAGCCGCCGGGGTCGCGGACGTGGCCGTGGTCCTGCATCACCGCAAGGCAGGTGATCGACGGGCCAAGCGTCGGCTCAAAGTCGCGCACCGCGTCGCCTTCGATCAGGCGGGGCGCAAAGCCGAATTCGGCGCGCAGATCCCAGGCGCCCGCCTCGGCATCAAAGGTTGCGCGGTCGGGGTAGGCATAGACATAATCGCCCGGCACCACATGGCGGCGCGCCGAAAGGCCGTCGGTCAGGGCCATGTGCTGATCGACGCTGTCGGCGACGATGGGGGTCAGCGCCTGCGCGATGCGGCGGGTTTCGGGGGCGTTGGCATGGCCAAGGTATTTCAGCAACCAGGGCAGAAGGCGCGGCAGGTAGGCCCATTTCAGGAACAGCGGCGCATCGCTGTCCAGCAACATGCCCGGCGCGCGGCGCAGCAGGCCCGGCGCGGTGACCGGCAGCATGGCGCAGGCGGCCAGAACCCCGCCGTTGCCGTGCGACGTGCTCTCGCCCGGGGCAAGACGGTCCACCAGCGTGACCCGCGCGCCGAAGCGGCGCAGCCAGATCGCAGTCGAGACCCCGACGATACCGGCACCGATGACAACGACATGATCAGGGTCGGGGGTCACGGCAAGAACTTTCGTCAGGTGATTCCATCCCGTCATTGTGAAGTGTCCTGACACTACGTCAACAATTTGTTGACAAATTATCAGGATCGGCTTTGCTGATGCTCATGAAACAGAATGATCTAGGTCCGGTCGTGTCCTCGGCCCATCTGGCCGGGGGTGCCTTTCCCGAGATTTCCGAGTTCGAGTTCGGCCTGACGCTGGCGCATAACGCGTTCCAGCGCTGGATTGTCCGTGCCATGGCGACGGCGGGGCACCCGGGGCTGACCGCGCTCGAGGTGCTGGTGCTTCATTCCGTCTATCACCGCAACCGGCCCAAGCGGTTGGCGGATCTTTGTCTGGTCCTGAATATCGAGGATACGCATACGGTCAACTATGCGATCAAGAAACTCGCCCGCGCCGGGCTGGTACAGGAAGGGCGGCAAGGCAAGGAAAAGACCGTGTCAGCGACCCCCGAAGGCGCCGCCGCCTGCGAACGCTACCGCGAGATCCGCGATGCGCTGCTGCTGAGCGCGGTCGGCGAACTGGGGTTCGAACCCGAACAGATCACGCGGCTGTCCACCTTGCTGCGGCTGATGTCGGGCCAGTACGATCAGGCAGCGCGGGCGGCGACGACGTACTGACCGGGCGCGCCCCTAGAGGATGCGCTGCATCGCCGCCAGGAATGTCGCCACCTCGGCCTGGGAATTGTAGTGGCAAAGCGATACCCGCACACAGCCCTTGTGGCCGAGCGGCGTGAGGATGTTGCCGGAATAGTGGTCTTCCTTGCGCAGATGCACGCGGATGCCTTCGGACTTCAGCGCGGCGACGATGTCCACCGCCGCCATCCTGTCGGACAGGAAGGACACCAGTCCTTCGCGCGCGGGGTTGTCGACGCCGCCGATGATCGTCACGCCCGGCATTTCGGCCAGACCCGGCAGGTTGCCGGTGCCGTGCAGCATCGCATCGGTCAGCGACGCCTCGTGGGCGTGGATGGCGTGGCCTGCCGCCTCGATCCGGGTGCGGCGGTCCGGGCTGTCGCTGAACTGGCTGCCCAGCCAGTCGAAATAACCGACCACATCGGAAAAGGTGGTGTAGGCGCCGGTGTCGCGGGTGCCGAGTTCCCAAGTGCCGGCCGGGCCGCCGACAAGGGCGTTGTGCGGCAGCGCGGTCAGCCGGTCCGAGGCCCAGGCCACGCCGTAGCCGTGGCGCGAGAACACCTTGTAGGGCGAGATCACGTAGCCGTCGATGTCGCAGCCGGCGATGTCGATGCGCCCGTGGCTGGCGTGCTGGATCCCGTCCACGATGATGTAGGCATCGGGTGCCGCGGCGCGGATCACCTTGGCGATGGCGGCGACATCCATCGCCATGCCGGTCACCGGCGAGGTGTGCAGGATGGTGGCGACCCGCACATCGGGGGTGACATGGGCGGCGTACTGATCGGCCTTGACCAGCCCGAGCGCGTCATCGTGCGGCACCTGCACATAATCCTTGCCCGCCACGGCGGCCCAGCGCGTGCAGGCCGACCGCGAGGCCGGATGTTCGACTGTGGAGCCAAGCACGATGCCCCCCGGGGCACTGCCCAGGATGGCGTCGCAGATCAGCCGGAACGTCAGTTCGGTCCCGCTTTCACCGACAAAGACCGCCCCCGAGGGCGCGTTGAAGAAGGTGCGGATATCGGATTTCGCCGTGTCGATGGTGGCGACAAGTGCATGGGCGGCGGCATTGTCACGGCCCTGGTTGTCAGGAATGGCGGCAAATTCGGCCGATCTGGCGACCACGGCGTTCAGGGTCAGCGCCCCGCCGGCATTTTCGAAGAACACCCGGGGGCCGTCAAAGGGGCAGGTGTCCACATGGGCAAAACGGGCACGGATCTGGTCCAGCAGACCGGGTTTTTGATCGAACATCGGGGGCACCTTTCGCAGAGAAAAACAGGAACATGTGCGCTTTACAGCGTTTCGGGGAGAACTTGAAACATCCAGCATCCCTTTTCGCGTCTGAGTCGCAGGTGAAAAGCCGCGACCATGTGGATCAGGTATTTTCCGAAACGCTTGAACGCTGATTGTGGGGAAAGTGCGCTGGGCGCAAAGGGCCGATGGCGGTTGTGGTCAGTGTCGCCTGTCGTCGGGATCCAGAGCGTTCAGGACCGCATTCAGCGCCTCTTCGACGTCGTCGGATGGCACGGCGTAGCTGCCCGACATCCAGCGGGCAAGGTCCACGTCGGCACAGCGCCGGGAACAGAAGGGACGGCAGGTGGGGTCGGTCTTGCGCTTGCAGATCGGACAGGTCATGCCAGCACCTGCGACAGGGCGATCCGATCCCGCTTGCGTTGCAGTTCGAGATTGCCCATCGGGGTCCAGCCAACCAGAGTGGTTTCGATGGTGCAGAGTTTCAGCGCGGCGCGCAGGGCGGATTCGATGGCGCGGCGGTCCTTTTTCGGCACCGGCGCCATGTCGATGGTGATTTGACCGCCCAGGCCCCGCAGGCGCAGCTGGCGCGGCAGATCCTTCATCGCGGCCAGATTGACCTTGAGACCCGCCGCCGGTGTGGTGTCGCCGCCGGTGTTGATGTCCACGGCCACCAGCGCGCGGGTGGGTTCGATATACATCGACCCGTCACCCAGCGGGACACGGGCGCTGCGCAGTTCTTCGAGGGCATCCAGAACGCCCCGGGTTTCAAAACTGCCGGTTTCGGTGTCGATGTCGGCCGGTTCCACCCATTCGCGCCAGGCGAGCGCATGCGGGCTGTCGCCTTCGACCAGGGTTTCGGCTCCGCCGGTGGCGTCGTTCATCACGGTGGCGGCAAGATCGGCCATGGCGCGGATGTCCTCGGCGATCTCGTCGGCATCGGCGCCGTCGCAGGAAGACCGCAGGATAAGCCCGTGCCCGCCTTTTTCCATCACCTCGTGGGCGAGGTCGATCAGGCGCACACGCTCTTCTTCGTCGCGGATCGAGCGGGAGACGTTGAAGCCGGGTGCCTCTGGGGTGACGATGGCATGGCGGCTCTTGAACAGGATCTTGGTGGTGACGGGGATCGCCTTGCCCGCCTCGGCATAGCCGGTGACCTGAACCAGAAGCGGCTGACCAGCGGCCAACCCCTTGATCTGGCGCAGATAGCAGGGGCCATCGGGGGATTGCAGGAACATGCCGCCCTGCCCTTTCATCGGGCGCAGGGCGATGGCGCGGTAAATCGTGCCGGGACGCGGCAGGTCGGTATCGACCAGCAGATCCTGAAGCACGCCGTCCACCATCAGGGCGGCGGCCTCGGCTTTGTTCAGGTGATCCAGCGCGATGGTGCGGCCTTTCATGGCTGCTCCTTCCAGAGGGGGTATCCGGCGGCGCGCAAAAGATGCGCGGTTTCCACCAGCGGCAGGCCGACAACAGCGGTGAAAGACCCCGAGATCCACGGAATAAAGGCGCCCGCAGGCCCCTGTATGCCATAACCTCCGGCCTTGCCGCGCCAGTCATCGGTGGCGAGATAGGCGTTCAGTTCCTCGTCCGACAGCGGCTTCATCTTGACCGCGGTCACGACATCGCGTTCCCAGACCCGTGAACCGCGCCGCACGGCGATGGCCGTGATCACGCGGTGCCGCCGCCCGGACAGGGCAAGCAGGAACTGCGACGCCTGCCCCGCATCGGCGGGTTTGCCCAGGATGCGGCGGCCAAGTGCGACGGTGGTATCGGCGGACAGCACGATGTCGTCGTCCTGCGCGTCAACCGCCAGCGCCTTTTCCCGCGCGAGGCGGATGCAATAGGGCCGCGGCAGTTCGCGGGGCGCGGGATCTTCGTCGATGTCGGGGGGGCGGATGTCATCCGCCACAACCCCCAGCTGGGCCAGCAGTTCACGACGGCGCGGACTGCCAGAGCCGAGGATCAGCTTCATGCCTGCCCCGGCGCGCGTTTCAGCGTGGCCTTGCGGCCATGTGACGGGACAGCAGTCATCATGCGCTTACTTGAAGCGGTAGTTGATCCGACCCTTGGTCAGATCGTAGGGGGTCATTTCGACCTGTACTTTGTCGCCTGCGAGGACACGGATGCGGTTCTTGCGCATCTTTCCTGCCGTATGTGCGATGATCTCATGGCCGTTTTCAAGCTCGACCCGGAACGTCGCATTCGGCAGGAGTTCCTTCACGACACCGGGGAATTCGAGCAATTCTTCCTTGGCCATGGTCTCTCCTGAGTTACCGACTCTGTCTTAGGGCAGAGCGCAGCATTAAATGGGCGCAATTCCCCGGATTTTCAAGGCCCAATTCAGCGCAGAGGCAGGATGGGCGCGACGGCATCCCTTCCCGCCTGATCGGACCAGTGCGCGCGGTTCAGCACGATGCCGTCGGCGCGGACATGGGCGATGTGGGCGGTATCGACCGTGCCATAGGTCCAGCCGGGCTGGTTCAGTGTGCCCTCTGCTATGACGCCGGTCGGGGGAAACCCGGTGTCGGGCGGGCCGAAGATGCCACCCGTGCCACAGTTGGTGTCCACCGCTTCGGACCAGGGGGACGCGCCCACGGTCGAGGACATGACCGTGACGCATTGCTGTTCCAGCGCGCGGGCCATGGAGCCGATGCGCACGCGGGAATACCCGGTCAGCGCCTCTGTGCAGGACGGCACGAGGATCAGATCGGCCTCTGACAGCGCCCGCGCCAGAAGGGGATATTCGCTGTCGTAACAGATCAGGATGCCAAGCCTGCCAAGCGTCGTGTCGAAGATGGTCAGGGGATGGCCCGCGACCACGCCCCAGACTTCACGTTCGAACCGGGTCATGATCTGCTTGTCCTGAAAGGCCATGGCCCCGGTCGGGGTGAACAGGCGGGCGCGATTCCCCGGGCGCGGGCCGATCGTGGCGTCAAACACCGGGGCAGAGGCGGCGAGGATGTGGACGCCGTGATGCCGCGCCAGCGTGACGTGAAGCGCGTCGGCATCCGGGATGCGGTCCGATACGGCATGCAGGGAGGATTCGAGGTTGGCGGCGGTGTCGGCCCCGGCGAGGGTGGCAAGCTCCATCGCGCCGTATTCGGGAAAGACCAGCAGGTCGGCGCCCTGCCCCGCGGCCTCGGCCACCCAGGTCGTGATCTTGGTGGCATAGGCGTTCCAGTCGGGCAAGAAATCCATCGGATAGGCGGCTGTAGCGACTTTCATGTGGCGACTTTCATGTGGCGGCGGTTCCGGAATCAGAGGTCAGTGAGGTCGAGGTGGCCCGCAAGGGACCGTGCAGCGTGGTCATGCGCCCGCGCGGGCGTCTTCATAAGGGGCAAGGCGGCGACCCCAGAATTGCAGCGGCTTGGCGGTTTCGTCCGGTACATCGATATCCTTCCAACGGAACTGTGCGACGACGCCTTCCAACGGTGCGTAACCGCGTTTGCGCCAGAAGGCATCAAGCGGCGTGTAACCGTCGGGCCGCAGGGAATGATCCGCCGGGCGCAGGACCGAACAGAACACGGCATGTGTGAAGCCGTGCCGCCGCGCATGGTCTTCGCGCAGATCAAAGAAGCGGTGACCGATCCCCTGCCCGCGACATTCGGGCAAAAGCACGGATTCCGCGCAGTAAAAGATGTCCCGCAGAGGCAGGCAGCTTTGCGCGAAGGCAGCGGCGAAATCCGTGGCATGGTCCTGCATCGGGGCGCCGGTGGATGCACCTACCAGCCTGTCGCCGTCGAAGGCCGCGACCAATACCGCGCGCGCGCTGTCGCGGTAGGTCCGCAGGTAATTGCGTTCGTAACCGGGATCGCCGTCGTAAAGATAGGGCCAGGCGCGGAACACCTCGATCCGCAGGCGCGCCACATCGTCCAGCGCGCGGTCCAGAGCTGCACCGGTCAGAACCTCGACCCGAATCACGAAACCTGCCTGATCCAGTCGCTGAGGTTGTAATAGGTCACGACGCGGGTGATCTTGCCGTCGTGCAGGGAAAAGAATGACCCCGCAGGCAGGCGGTAGGACTGGCCCTTCGCCTCCGGCAAGCCGGCGTCGGTTTCCAGATAGGTGCCGTTGACCATGAATTCTGCAGCACCCCGTGCGCCGTTCTCGGCCTCGAACAGGACCAGTTCGGTCAGCTTTTCGTCATAGCATCGCGCCATGTGGGTGCAGAATTCGGCGAATTTTTCGCGTCCGATGCGCACGTCGCCCTCATTCACGTAATGGGCCACCTCGTCCGCCAGACAGTCCAGCATGCCCGCCGTGTCGCCCCGGTTGAACGCATCGAAGTACCGTTCCAATGTTGCCTCGCCCATCATCTTCCCCATTTTCCTTTCAACTGGTCGTATATCTGGTCGCGTGTCTGCCGATAGGCGTTCAGCTTTGCCTCGCGGCATTCGCCAAGTCCGGTAGGGTCCATGATCGGCCAGTATTCCACCGACAAATGGAACAGCCGCGTCAGATCCAGCGCCTTGCGTTGCGAGGCCGGAGACATGGCGACGATCAGGTCAAAACCTGACAAAGTCTCGCCGTATTGCTCAAGATCATCGAAATTGCGCGCGGTGTGGCGCGACAGTTCGACCTCGATCTCCTGGCAGGCGGCGATGGCGAAACCGTCGATGTCGAGATCGTTCAGCACGCCGACGGATTGCACGTAGGTGTCAAAGCCGTAGAGCTTTTTCATGATGCCCTCGGCCATGGGCGATCGCACGGCATTGTGGTCGCAGCAGAAAAGGACGGATTGCGGAAGTGTGGCCGGCACCGCTCAGCCTCCGAAATGCAGGACGCAGATCAGGGTGAACAGACGGCGGGCGGTGTCATCGTCGATTTCGGCCTTGCCGTCGAGCCGTTCCTGCAAGATGCGCGCACCTTCGTTGTGGATGCCGCGCCGCGCCATGTCGATCGTCTCGATCTGGCTGGGGGGCAGGTTCTTGACCGCGTCGAAATAGCTTTTGCAGATCTGGAAGTAGTCCTTCACCACCTGCCGGAAGGGTGACAGGGACAGGTGGAATTCCGCCGCCTTTTCATGGGCTTCTGTGGCGACATCAAAAACGAGGCGCTTTTCCCGGATCGACAGGCCGACGCGGTAGGGGCCCGGGGGCATGGCCCGCTCGTCGCGCTGGGGCAGCACAAAAGAGTTCTGCTCCATCAGGTCGAACATTGCCACGCGGCGTTCCTGTTCGATCTCTGGCGTCGGCGGCGGAAGCCCGGCGTCATCCAGTTCTATGTGTGCGATGCGGCTCATGGACGGACCCTTTCCCTGCCATCCTCCCCTTTGATGCTTAGCGCGTTCGCGTGTGTGGGGCAATTGCGCTGTTTGACCCGACGGGCGGCGGCGGGCGTCATGGATTTCGGACTTTCAGAAGAATGTACGTTTTTCTAAACTTCCCATGTCTTCACAGGTGTTTTCGAGAGTAAATTGTTGCAAAAAGACAAGTGGCGACTCTTGCCTATTCCCCCGGTTCGTTCAACTTTCGCAAGCGGGCGGTGACCGAAAGGCCGTGCGCCTCAAGGCTTTCGGAGATGGCGAGGCGTTCGGCTGCCGGACCGATGGCGCGCAATGCCTCGGGGGTCATGCGGGCCAGGGTGGTGCGCTTGACGAAGTCGAGCACCGAAAGGCCAGACGAGAAACGGGCCGAACGCGCCGTGGGCAGGACATGGTTCGGGCCACCGACATAATCGCCGATGGCTTCGGGTGTCCACTGACCCAGGAAGATGGCCCCGGCATGGGTGATCTGTCGGCTCAGCGCCTCTGGATCTGCGACGCAAAGTTCAAGGTGCTCGGGCGCGATGCGGTCTGACAACGCGGCGGCCTCGGACAGGTCGCGCACGGTGATCACCGCGCCGAAGTCGCGCCAGCTGGCCCCCGCGATGGCGCGGCGTGTCAGCGTTTCAAGCCGCGTTTCAACCGCTTGCGCGACGCGGTTGCCAAAGGCGGCATCGGTGGTGATCAGGATGGACTGCGCGCTTTCGTCATGTTCCGCCTGGCTGAGCAGGTCGAGCGCGATCCAGTCGGGATCGTTTTCGCCGTCGGCGATGACAAGGATTTCCGACGGGCCCGCAATCATGTCGATGCCGACCTTGCCAAAGACCCGCCGCTTGGCCGCCGCGACATAGGCATTGCCGGGGCCGGTGATCTTGTCCACCGGCTTGATGGTTTGTGTGCCATAGGCCAGAGCCGCAATGGCCTGTGCGCCGCCGATGCGATAGATTTCGTCCACACCGCTGATCCGCGCGGCAAGCAGGACCAGCGGGTTGACCACCCCGTCCGGCGTCGGCACTGTGATGCAGAGCCTCGGCACACCTGCGACCTTGGCCGGAATCGCGTTCATCAGCACCGACGAAGGGTAGCTGGCAAGTCCGCCCGGCACGTAAAGACCGGCCGACCCCACCGGAGTCCAGCGCCAGCCCAGGGTCGCGCCCTGCGGGTCGGTCCATTGCGCATCTTCGGGCATCTGGCGGTCGTGATAGGAGCGGATGCGGTCCGCCGCCAGTTCCAGCGCAGCGCGATCCTGCGGGGTCACATCGGCGATTTGCGCATCGACCTCGGCACGGCTGAAGGCCAGCCGATCGGCCGTCAGCGTCAGCCGGTCGAATTTCGCGGTGAGGTCCAGCACCGCCTGATCGCCGCGGCGGCGCACATCGGCGATGATGCCAGCGACGATGTCGTCGACATCATCGCTCTCCTCGCGCTTTGCCCCCAGCAGACGGGCGAAGGACGTTTCGAAATCAGGCTGGGTGGTGTCGAGAAAGACCGGCATGGCAGACCCCTTTGATTTGCTGCGACATAGCCTGCGGGGCGGCGGGCCTCAAGGTGCCTGCAACAGGTGGCCGGGCCCCAGGGCTCTCAAGACCCCCTTGCGGCGCACTCTTGCGCGCCGCAAGGGGTACCGGATGGGTCAGACCAGGTGCTGCGGAGTCTTGCCGGACGGGGCGACGTAGGGTCGCGTCACATCCTTGAGCGTGACTTCGAGCGCTTCGACCCGCGCCCGGAGCGCGCCGTCCCCGGCGAGCGTGAGCAGCACATTGCCCGAGGCGTCGGGGCCGGGTTCGAACGTGACCGAGAGCAGCGACAGGACGGTGTCGCGGTCCGAACGGTCGATGCCCTGGCTGCCGACCCCCAGCACATTCTCGATCACAAGCACGGATTGCACCCGCTCTGGCGGGCGGTCCGCGGTTGGACGATCCTCCCACCTCAGGCGGTTGAGCAGCAGGGCGAGGCGACGCCGCCGGGGCTGCCAGGTCATTTGGGACACCGGGAACACCGAATCCTGTGCAAGGGCCGACAGGACGGCAAGATCCTCGACATCCATGGCGCCAAGGTTGAGAGGACGGGCCCCTGCGTCTTCGAAACGCGCATCATCGGTCATTGGCCTGTCACCCGTTCAATTTTCGCACCCACCCCCAAAAGCTTGCGCACCACATGTTCGTATCCGCGATCAAGGTGATAGACCCGGTTCACGATGGTTTCACCGCTGGCGGCAAGCCCGGCAAGGATCAGCGACACCGAGGCGCGCAGATCGGTGGCCATCACCGGCGCACCCTTCAGCTTGTCCACGCCGGTCACGGTGGCATGGCCGCCATGCACCTCGATCCGCGCGCCCATCCGCATGAGTTCGGGGGCGTGCATGAAGCGGTTTTCGAAGATCTTCTCTTCCAGCACCGAGGTGCCTTCGGCGGTACAGAGCAGCGCCATCATCTGCGCCTGAAGATCGGTGGGAAAGCCGGGGAAAGGTTCGGTCGTGACATCCACAGCACGGATGCGGCCATTCTTGCGGGTCACTGTCAGACCCTCGGGCGTTTCCGAAACGTCGATTCCGGCCGCGTCAAGCTTTTCGCAGAAGGCCGCAAGCAGGTCGATACGCCCGCCCAGCAGTGTAACCTTTCCGCCGCAGATCGCCGGCGCCAGCATGTAGGTGCCAAGCTCGATCCGGTCGGTGACCACGCGATGCGTCGCTCCGCCCAGCCGGTCGACACCCTGGATGGTGATCGTGTGGGTCCCTTCCCCGTCGATCTGCGCGCCCATCTTGCGCAGGCATTGCGCCAGATCGACGATCTCGGGTTCGCGCGCGGCATTGCGGATCTCGGTCGTGCCCCGGGCCAGCGTCGCCGCCATCAGCGCGTTTTCCGTCGCTCCGACCGAAACGAGCGGAAAGTCCACGATGCCGCCCTTCAGCCCGCCGGCGGGCGCCTTGGCATGAACGTATCCCTCGCGCAGGTCAAGCTGCGCGCCCATTGCCTCGAGCGCCTTGAGGTGCAGGTCCACGGGACGCGCGCCGATGGCGCACCCGCCCGGCAGCGACACCACCGCATGGCCGTCGCGCGCCAGCATCGGCCCGAGCACCAGGATCGAGGCACGCATCTTGCGCACGATGTCGTAATCCGCAGTGTGATTGTGGATATTGTGGCTGGAGAGGGCCAGAACCTGACCGTCCTGAAGGCTCTGCACCTCGGCCCCCAGCGATTGCAGCAGGGTGGTCATGGTGCGGATGTCCGAGAGGCGCGGCGCATTGGTCAGCGTCAGCGGTTCGTCGCTGAGCAGCGTCGCGGGCATCAGGGTGAGGCAGGCGTTCTTGGCGCCTGCGATGGGGATCTGGCCGGACAGCGGCCCACCCCCGGTGACGATGATCGAATCCATGCCTGTCTATCCTTTGTCTTTCTGTACGTCCTCGGGCTGCGGTTTGTCGCCGCCGCGGGCCCGGGCCTGCGCCTTGCGTCGCGCCAGATTCGCCTTGAGCGCGGTCTTGAGCCGCGCGTCGCGCTTATCTTTGGGCGATTTCGGCGGGTGGTGTTTCTGCTCCATGGGTTCTCTGTAGCGCAGAGGGGAAAAAGCGTCCAGATTGCGCTTGCACGAACCCGGAATTGCGTCTAATCACCCGCCACGCCGCCTAGGCGACCGGTGCTGTGGTAGCTCAGTGGTAGAGCACACCCTTGGTAAGGGTGAGGTCGGGAGTTCAATCCTCCCTCACAGCACCATTTACATCCATCAGAAGATTAATCAGAACCAGATACGCTGAAGCGGACCGGCCAAGCACAGCGCCGCCAAGGTGGTGGACCTGCTGAAACGGATGTGGGCCGCACGCGGTGCGACAACGCTGCTGGTCACGCATGACATTCGCATCCTGGACCGCGCTGACAGCATCCTGACGCTGGAGGACGGACGCAGCGTAAAGGTGAAAGGTTGTAGCTGATCCAAGGTGCGGATTGCAAAGCGACCCCGATCACAGCGACCCGGCGCAATGCGACCCGGAGCCAAGCCCCGAAGGTCAGAAAATCCGGGCAACGCAGGAAATTTGCGACCACCTGGGCCAGATCTGATCGAGTGGCCAGCGAAGTGGTCGTGAAGCCCGGCGTCCCGCCCTTCAGCACGCGCCCGGCGCACCGGGCGGCAGTTGTTTGCACCCTGCCCTAACCGACCGCGATATTGTCGATCAGGCGCACCCCGGCCAGCCAGGCCGCCGCCAGCAGCCGCGCCGGGCGGTCCACAGCCGTCAAAAGCGACAGATCCCCGCAGGCCCGCAGATCGAGGTAATCGACACCGGTGAACCCGGCCCGCAGCAGCCGGGCCTCGGCGTCGGCGCGCAGTGCGGTCAGGTCGCCCCCCGACACCAATCCCGCGGCCATCTCCTCCATTGCGCGGTGCAGTTCGGGCGCCCAGACCCGCGCGCGATCCGACAAAAGCAGGTTGCGCGAGGACATGGCGAGACCGTCCTCTTCGCGTATCGTCGGGCAGCCCACCACCTCGACCGGCAGGTCAAGGTCGCGCGACAGCCGCGTCACCACCTGCAACTGCTGGTAATCCTTTTCGCCGAAATAGGCGCGGTCGGCACGGGTCTGGGTGAACAGCTTGGTCACCACCGTCGCCACCCCGTCGAAATGCCCCGGCCGGTGCGCGCCGCACAGGACTTCCGTCAGCCCCGCAACCGAAACGGTGGTGGAAAACCCCTCGGGATATATCTGCTCCGGGTCCGGCACATAGACCGCATCCACCCCCAGAGGCGCCAGCTTGCGCGCATCCTCGACCTCGGTGCGGGGATAGTCCGCCAGATCCTGCGGTGAATTGAACTGCCGCGGATTGACGAAGATCGTGACGATCACCCGGTCGCAACCCGCCTTTGCCGCCCGCACCAGCGACAGATGCCCTTCGTGCAGCGCGCCCATGGTGGGCACCACCCCCACGCTCTGCCCGGCCCGTTTCCAGCCCGCCACCTCGGACCGTATTGCGGCCAGGGTCCTGACAATCGGCGCAGTCATATCGTGCGCTCCGGCGCGGTATCGCCAAAGACGTGTTCTGCCGCCGGAAAGGACCGCGCCCGCACCTCGGCCGCATAAGCTGCCACCGCCGCTTCGGCCTGTTCGCCCAGATCGGCGTAGCGCTTGACGAATTTCGCCCTGAAGGCGGTGAACAGCCCCAGCATGTCATCCACCACCAAAATCTGCCCGTCGCAGCCCGCCGAGGCGCCGATGCCGATGGTCGGGATGATGATGTCGGCGGTGATCTGGTCAGCCAGTGCTTCGGGCACCTTTTCCAGAACCACAGCAAAGGCCCCTGCCTGCGCCACTGCCTGCGCGTCGGCCATCAGCGCGTCGCCCGCCGCACCGCGTCCCTGCACCCGATACCCGCCCAGCGTATTGATCGACTGTGGCGTGAGACCAACGTGCGCCATCACCGGGATCCCGCGCCTGACCAGAAAGGCGATCGTCTCGGCCATCGTGACGCCGCCTTCCAGCTTGACCGCGCCCGCGCCCGTCTCGGCCATCACCCGGGCCGCATTGCGGAACGCCTGCTGCGGGCTTTCCTCGTAAGAACCAAAGGGCATGTCCACAACCATCATCGCCCGGCTCAGGCCGCGCCGTACCGCCTGACCGTGCAGGATCATCATCTCAAGCGTTACACCCAGGGTCGAGGGCAGCCCATGCAGCACCATGCCGACCGAATCCCCCACGAGCACAAAGTCGCAATGCGCATCCATCAGTTGTGCCATGGGCGTGGTGTAGGCGGTCAGCGATACAAGCGGCACGCCGCCCTTGCGGGCGCGGATGTCGTCGGGCAAAGGCGCGGTCTTGCGGGCGGTGGCGCTCATCCTGGTCTCTCCTCCGGGTCGGGACGCGCTGCATCTACCAAACCCCGGCCCGGCCTGCCAGCATTTCGCGCCCGCTCTCGCCGCTTGATCCCCATCCCAATTCATCCGACAGTCGCTGCAACCGGCGCCCCGCGCCCCAGAAGGAGTTGACGCCCATGAACCGCTGGACCCTTGGCATCACGACCGCCCTTGCCCTTGCAACAGCGGCGCAGGCGCAGCGGACGGACGTGACCATTGCGCTGCAACTCGAACCGCCGCATCTTGATCCGACCAGCGCGGCGGCAGGGGCGATCGATTCCGTGCTTTATGCGAATGTGTTCGAGGGGCTGACCCGGTTCGCCCCGGACGGCGCGGTGGTGCCCTCGCTGGCCGAAAGCTGGGACATCAGCGACGACGGCCTGACCTACACCTTTCATCTGCACCCCGGCGTGACCTTCCACGACGGTACCGCGATGGACGCCGGGGATGTGAAATTCTCGCTCGACCGGGCCCGGGCCGAGGACAGCGTAAACGCCCAAAAGGCGCTTTTCACCGATATCGCCAAGGTTGCGGCGACCGATCCCCAGACTGTCACCATCACGCTCAGCCGCCCCAACGGGGCGCTGCCCTTCAACCTGGCCTGGGGGGATGCGGTGATCGTCGCCCCCGAAAACATCGCAGAGATCAAGACCGCCCCCATCGGCACCGGCCCTTTCGTCTTTGACAACTGGCGGCAGGGCGACCAGATCACCCTGACCGCCTATCCGGACTACTGGGGCACAAAACCGGCGCTGACAGAGGCGACCTTCAAGTTCATCTCGGACCCGACGGCGGCCTTTGCCGCGATGATGGCGCATGATATCGACGCCTTCGCCGGCTTCCCCGCCCCCGAGAACCTGCCCCAGTTCGAGGCCGATCCGCGGTTTCAGGTTCTTGTCGGCAGCACCGAAGGCGAGACGATCCTGGCCATGAACAACGCGCAACCGCCGTTCGACGACATCCGCGTGCGCCAGGCCGTCGCCCATGCCATCAACCGTCAGGACGTGATCGACGGCGCGATGTTCGGCCTTGGCACCCCGATCGGTACGCATTTCGCGCCGCACAATCCCGATTATGTCGACCTGACGGCGCAGTCTGTCTACGACCCCGAACTGTCCCTGCGCCTGCTGGACGAGGCCGGGCTGGCGGACGGCTTCTCCACCACGCTGAAACTGCCGCCGCCCTCTTATGCCCGGCGCGGAGGCGAGATTATCGCCGCCCAGTTGCGCGCTGTCGGGATCAGGGCCGAGATCACCAACCTTGAATGGGCGCAATGGCTCGAAGAGGTGTTTCGCGGCCGGGATTTCGGCCTGACCATCGTGAGCCACACCGAACCGATGGACATCAACATCTATGCCCGGCCCGACTATTATTTCCAGTATGACAACCCCGTTTTCCGGGATCTGATGACCACGCTTGACGGCACCACGGATGCCGCCGCACGATCCGACCTGATCCGGCAGGCCGAACGGATCATCGCCGACGATTATGTAAACGGCTACCTGTTCCAGCTGGCCTTTCCGACAGTCGCCGATGCGCGCCTGCGCGGGCTGTGGCAGGATCAGCCGACGCAGGCAACCGATCTGACCGGGGTGAGCTGGGCCGAATAGCACCCGGGCGATGGGCATTGGCCGTGCAGCCTGATTTGAGACCGTTTCTGGCTGTGTGGATGATGAAGCGTCCGGGGGTGCAGCGCTATCGACCACACCCCTTTGCGTCAAAGGAGCCGGAGCATCCCGCTCCGGCTCCGGTCGGCACGATGAAGGTCCGGGCTCCTCTCCCATTCCCTCTTGCGCGCCGAATCTCTTGCCGGTCGCTGCAGCCCTTGGCCGCCAACCGGTTTTCTGAATGACCGTCCGGTGCCCGAACTTTTCATCATTCCTTGCGACACGGCCCGTTCACCGAGAAACTGCTTATTCGATGCAAATGAGACCATTCACATTTAGCTGCTATTTTGGTCATGTACGCCTGCGCCTGTCAAAATAAATCTCACATCTGCCAAAATTTGGTCTCTTGTCGCTTAATCGCTTGGTGAGGATTGCGGCTGTTTTGGACTAATGCACGAATCTGAAGCAGATTCTTGCCAATTCTTGCGGGAATCCTTCACGCGCAAGGCACCTGGCCGGGAATCGCCACACTCCGGCGAATCCCTTGCACTCTGGCCGCCGTCAGATTGCAGGTTGTCAGATTGCAGGTTTTCCGCTTCGCAATAAAGCCAGCAGGTCGCCCGCTCCGACCACAAGGACGGCTGGATGTGAGCGCGCCGCCCAAGCCGCAGGCGCGTTGCCATCCCCGGAACGCGGCCGGCTCTGGACCACCCTGCAGATGCGCCCTAACCTGCGCACATGTGGCTCTTTGCACTCACCCGCCTGACATCGCTCGCGATCAGCCTGCTTGTCGCGTCGGTCGTTATATTCCTTGTGATAGAGGTAGCACCCGGCGATCCGGCCAGCTACATGCTGGGCCTGAATGCACAAGCCGACACGCTGGCCGCGCTGCGCGCCGAACTCGGGCTCGACGTATCGAGGCCCGAGCGGTATGTGACCTGGATCACGGGCATGCTGTCGGGAGATTTCGGCCTGTCCTACACCTACCGCACGCCCGTGTCGCAGATGATCGCGGACCGTCTGTGGGTGTCTCTGCCGCTGGCCGTCTATGCTCTTGCTCTGGCCGTGCTGATTGCCTTTCCGGCCGGGCTTTTTGCCGCGGCGCGGCGCGGGCGCGCGGGCGATATTGGCGTGATGGCATCCACGCAACTGGGCATTGCGCTGCCGAATTTCTGGTTCGCCATGCTTCTGGTGCTGGTCTTCGCCATCCAGTTGCGCTGGTTCAGTGCCGGCGGCTTTCCCGGCTGGGAGTCGCTGGGGGCCGGGATCAAGGCACTGACCCTGCCCGCCATTGCGCTGGCGCTGCCGCAGGCCGCGATCCTGACCCGGGTGCTGCGGTCTTCGCTGCTTGACACGCTGGACGAGGATTACATCCGCACCGCACGTGCCAAGGGGCTGACCCGCCGCCAGACGCTGTGGCGCCATGCCCTGCGCAATGCAATGATCCCAGTGCTGACCATCATCGGTCTGCAATTTTCGTTCCTGCTGGCCGGGGCGATCATCATCGAACAGGTGTTCTTTCTGCCCGGCCTTGGCCGCCTGATCTTTCAAAGCATCAGCCAGCGGGATCTGATCGTGGTGGAATCAGTGGTGATGCTGCTGGTGTTTGCGGTGATCCTGGTGAATTTCCTTGTCGATCTTGCTTATGCCGCGATCGACCCGCGCCTCAGGACGCAGAGGTGAGGCTGACGCTTGTCCTTGGCGCGGGCCTGACCGCCGCTTTCCTCGGGGCGGCGCTGCTGTCGTTCCTGTGGACGCCAGAGCCGGTGAGCGGCGTGAACATCGCGGCCCGCCTGCATCCGCCGGACAGCGTGAACCTGCTGGGCACAGACCATTTCGGCCGCGACATCCTGAGCATGATCATGGTCGGCGCGCGCACCTCGCTTGGCGTGGCGGTTGTTGCCGTGGCCGTCGGCATGGGCTTTGGCGTGCCGCTCGGGCTCTGGGCCGCCGCGCGGGCGGGCGGCTGGCTGGATGAGATCATCATGCGCGGCAACGACCTGATATTTGCCTTCCCCAGCCTTGTGATCGCGATCCTGATCACCGCCGTCTTCGGCCCCGGCGCGGTGAACGCAATCATCGCCATCGGCATCTTCAACATCCCGGTCTTTGCCCGGCTTACCCGCAGCGGGGCGCTGTCGCTCTGGCAGCGCGACTTTATCCTTGCCGCGCGGGTTTCGGGCAAATCCGCGCCCCGGATCAGCATTGAACACATCCTTCCCAACCTGACCAACCTGCTGATCGTTCAGGGCACCATCCAGTTCTCGCTCGGCATCCTGGCCGAGGCGGGGCTGTCTTATGTGGGCCTCGGCGCGCAGCCACCGGTGCCGTCCTGGGGGCGGATGCTGGCCGAGGCGCAGACCATGGTGGCGATCGCGCCGCATGTGGCGATCGTGCCCGGCATGGCCATCGTGCTTATGGTCCTTGGCCTCAACCTGCTGGGCGACGGGCTGCGCGATGCGCTTGATCCGCGCCTGAAGGACCGTGTGCCATGAGCCTACTGGATATCCGCGCCCTGGGCGTCACCATCAGGGGAATCCCGGTGCTGCACGATCTTTCGCTGTCCGTCGCACGGGGCGAAATCGTCGCGCTGACCGGCGAATCCGGGTCGGGCAAGTCCATGACCGCGCTGGCCACAATCGGGCTGCTGCCGCAGGGCGCCGCCACCTCGGGGCAGATCCTGCTGGATGGCACCGACCTTCTGACGCTTGACGAGGCGCAGATGTGTGCGCGGCGCGGCAACGCGATGGGCATGGTGTTCCAGGAGCCGATGACCGCGCTCAATCCACTCCAGACCATTGGGCGGCAGGTCGGCGAAACCCTGCGCCTGCACCGCGCGGGCGAGACGTCACTGTCCTCGGCACAGGCAGACGCGCTGCTGGCCGAAACGCTTGCCCGCGTCGGTCTGCCGCCGGACAGGGTTCCGCCCGACCGTTATCCGCACCAGCTTTCAGGGGGTCAGCGCCAGCGGGTGGTCATCGCCATGGCCATCATCCGCCGCCCCGCGCTGCTGATCGCGGATGAACCCACGACGGCGCTGGACGTGACGACGCAGGCCCGGATCCTTGACCTGCTCAAGGGTCTGGTGACCGATTACGACATGGGCCTTCTGATGATCACCCATGACCTTGCCGTGGTTGCCCGCATGGCCGACCGGATCGCCGTCCTGCGCAAGGGCGAAATCGTCGAACAGGGCGCCGCGCGCGACGTGTTCAGGCAGGCCGGACACCCCTACACCCGCGCGCTGTTCGATGCCTCGGGCCACCGGGCCACGCTGCCAAAGGTCCCGCAACGGGGGCCGCTGCTGCGCGTGCAGGACGTCAGCCGTGACTATCCGATGCGGCGCACCGGGCTGTTCCGGCCCCGCCCGGTGTTCCAGGCGTTGAAGGGCATCAGCTTTGACATCCGGCGCGGCGAACGCCTTGGCCTTGTCGGGGAAAGCGGCAGCGGAAAATCGACGCTGATCCGGGCGATCCTGGGCCTCGATCCCATAAGCGGCGGCCAGATCACCCTCGATGGACGGCCCGTGCGCGCCGGCGACCCGGCCACGCGGCGCCATATGCAGGCGGTGTTTCAGGACCCCTACAGCAGCTTCAACCCCCGCCACAGCGTCGCGCGCCTGATATCCGAGCCGTTTCACCTGCTTGAGGATCCGCCCACGGGCGCCGCGCGGCAGGCAGCCATCGCCGAGGTTATGACCGCGGTCAACATGTCCCCGAAGGATGCCGAGAAATACATCCACGCCTTTTCCGGCGGCCAGCGTCAGCGCATCGCCATCGCCCGCGCGCTGATTATCCGACCGGATCTGATCCTGTTCGACGAAGCGGTTTCGGCGCTGGACGTGCGGGTGCGCGCCCAGATCCTGGACCTGATCGCAGACCTGTCGCCCCGTTATGGGCTTGCCTACCTGTTCGTCAGACACGACCTTTCGGTGGTCCGCGGCGTCACTGACCGCGTGCTGGTGATGCAGGCCGGCGAGATCGTCGAACAGGGGCCGACCGGGCAGGTCCTTGAGAATCCCGCGCATCCCTATATCCGCGAACTTGTGGATGCCGCGCCACGCCTGCCAGAATTCGGCGCACAGGCCCTGACACAGCAAGGAGTATGGGATGACGCCTGAGGGCAAGGCCGCGAAGTTGTTCAACGGATGGGCCCCAGGGGCCGACATCGTCCCCCATATCAGGTCAGAGGGGCCTTACCGCGCCCTGCCTCTGACCGGACTGGCCGCGCGTTCACCGGCGCCTGTATGGAGGTCGACAGTGGACGCCGCATCTGAACCGGGCTCCGGTTCATCCGAACGCGAGGGAGTGACATGCAACCGGGACCGCTGAACCTGATCACCGATGTGCCCGGACTGCGGGTGGGAAACGCGCAGGATTCCGCGCTGAAGTCGGGCACAACGGTGCTGACCGCCGATGCGCCCTTTGCCTGTTCCTATGCGGTTATGGGCGGTGCCCCGGGCACGCGCGAGACTGATCTGCTCGAACCGGACAAGACCGCGCCGGGCGTCGATGCGCTTGTCCTGTCGGGGGGCAGCGCCTTTGGACTTGCCGCGGCGCAGGGTGTGATGGAGGCGCTGCACGAGGCGGGGCGCGGCTTTGCCGTCCACAGCGCCCGGGTGCCGCTGGTGCCTGCGGCCATCCTGTTCGATCTGCTGAACGGCGGCGAAAAACGCTGGGGCGTGAACCCCTATCCGGCGCTTGGGCGCGACGCCCTTGCCGCCGCGTCGGTGCGGTTTGCGCTGGGCAGCAGCGGGGCCGGGACAGGGGCGCAGACCGCCATGCACAAGGGCGGGCTTGGTTCGGCGTCCTTGCGTCTTGGGCAGGGCGTGACGGTGGGCGCGCTGGTCGCGGTGAACCCGCTGGGCAGCGTCACGACACCCTCGGGACGCCATTTCTGGGCCGCGCCCTTTGAATTCGGGGACGAATACGGCGCGCTTGGTCCCGATCCGGCCTGCGGCTGGCGGGAACCGCCGGAAAGCCGCAAGCTGGCGGCGATGGCCGGACAGGGCAACACCACCATCGCCATCGTGGCAACCGATGCAGCCCTTGACAAGGCACAGCTGCGGCGGCTGGCCGTGGCCGCGCATGACGGCATCGCCCGCGCCATCCTGCCCGCGCACAGCCCGAATGATGGCGATCTGGTCTTTGCCGCATCGACCGGGTCCCTGCCCCTGGCCGCGCCGCAGCAGCAACTGACGCAGATCGGCCATGCCGCCGCGATCTGCCTGTCGCGCGCCATAGCCCGTGCGGTCTGGGAGGCGCGGCCGATGCCGGGTGACCTGTTGGCGACGCTGCGGCAGGAGCTTGGCGCGGTATGAGGGGCGGGATGCCGGGCTGGATGCCGGGCGGGCGGCCCTGCCCGGGAGGTCACGCGTTTCTGGTGGCGCCGCTCGCGGGGCGCGCGTCGCGGTGCCTCCGGCGGGGATATTTTTGACCCGAAGAAGAGCCGGGTCAGCGCAGGATCGGCGGCTTGTCCGGATCCGATCCCGGAGCCAAACTGGCGCGTGCTGTGCGTGCGGCGGCTTGTGGCAGGTCGAAGCGCAGGCCAACGCGGGCGAGCCGTGCGGTGAGCGGATCACTGTCGGCGAGGAACACCACGTCGAGCGCGCCCGCCTCGATCCCGGAAAACACCAGCGCCTCGTTGACCGCGCGGGCCAGTGCTGCTTCGGCCCCGGCGGCCGTGCCGGTCAGTCCAAGCAGATGCCCGCGGCTGTTGTCGTCATAGACCACCGCCGCGAGGTAGGCCCTGCGCGCAAGCCCCGCCGCAAGTGCGAGCTTGGTGTCGAGCGCGCGCAGCAGGTCGTCGGGAAGGCCGCTGGGGGCCAGCACCTCGACCAGCCGGGCCTCTGCCTCTTCGGGACCTTGACCCAGGGTCTGTGCCAGCCAGTCGACCGCAGGGGCGGGAATCAGGAAGGACGAGGGCGACACGTCAAGGTTGAGGCCCAGCCCGATGTTCTGTCCGGCGAGCATTCCGGCGATCACGCGGCCCGGCAGCGCGGCATAAGCGGCGGCGCCCCCGGTGAAGCGGCTGAGGCGCTCTTCCCGGTCGAAGACCAGCACGAAGCGGCTGTCGGAAAGGTCGAAAATCTCGGGTGTGAGGCTGTCGCCGGTCGCCTCTTGCGCCAGAAGCAAGAAGAGTTCCGCGTCCGCCAGCCGTTCATAAAAGCGCAGGCGCACCTGGTCGTCTTCGGGGGCGGCCTCCATCGCGGCATGGGCGGCATCAAGCGGTGTGTCTTCGGGCATCAATTCTCATCCATCAGGGCCGTCACGCGGGCGCGCAGGACCGGCAGCAGGTCTGCGGCGAACCATGGGTTTTTCCGCAGCCATCCGGTATTGCGCCAGGACGGGTGGGGCAAGGGGATACGCCCGGGCAGATGGTCGCGCCAGCCCGCCACCGTGCGCGTGACGCTGTCCCGGGTGCCGAGGTGATAGCGCTGCGCATGGGCCCCGATGACCACAGTCAGGCGGATCGCGGGAAGCGCCTGCATCACGCTGTCGTGCCAGGTCGCACCGCAGATCGCAGGAGGCGGCAGATCGGCGCCGCGGGAATCGTAACCGGGAAAGCAGAAAGCCATCGGCACGATGGCGACGCGGGCGCGGTCGTAGAACGTGTCGCGGCTTAGCCCCAGCCAGTCGCGCAAGCGGTCACCCGAAGCATCGTCGAAGGGCACGCCGGAGCGGTGCACCCGCAAACCCGGGGCCTGTCCGGCGATAAGCAGCCGCGCGCGCGGATCGAACCACGGTACGGGGCGCGGCGCATGGGCGGTGCGTGTCGCGGCGAACCGGTCGGCACACAGGCGACAGCTTTGGATATCGTCGGCAAGGTCATTCATTCGAACCGGCGTCCAGAACGGTGCGGGGGACCGTAAATGCGGCGTGCGGGTCCCCGCATCGGGTATGTCCCGGCGAATGTCGTCTCAACTGCACGTGATCACACCGTAAGCGTGAAGAACATTCGCCGGAACGGGAACAGCACCGTCCCGTCCGGACCCTTGGGATAGGCTTTGCCGATCACGCTTTCGTAGGTGCGGATCAGCCTGGACTGTTCGTCAGGGTCAAGCTTGTTCAGGATCGGTCGCGCATATGTGCCTTCGGTGAAGCGCCGCACCGGGTGGCCTTCTGCATCCGGCGCAAGTTCCTGATAATATTCCGTTTCCCACAGCACCACCTTGCCAAGAGGCGCGAGCAGGCGGTGATATTCGGCCGGAAGCAAGACCTTGGGCCCCTGTGCGGGATCAATCCGCCCAGGAAACAATTCGTCCACCAGAGAGCGCCAGAGCCGGTGCGACGGTGCATTGTTCTGGTGCGGGATCTGAACCGCCAGCACGCCGCCGGTGTGCAGCATGGCGGCCAGCCGGGGCATCAGTTCGTCATGTGCGGCGACCCAGTGCAGGGCGGCGTTGGAAAAGATCATGGCGACCGGTTCGGCGGCCCGCCATTCGGCCAGATCCTGTTCAAGCAGGGCGTCGTAGCCGCCTGTCAGCCGCGCCTGCGCCAGCATGGCAGGGCTGGTATCGACGCCGATCAGATGGCGGCGCAACTGGCCGAGTGCCGGACCGACTGCCCCACCGCCACAGCCAAGATCGACCACCGCGCCTTCGGGCAAAGGCCCGATCGAGCGGAGCAGATCCAGCGCGGGACGCAATCGCAAACCCCGGAACCTGTAGTAGGCCCCGGGGTTCCAAGCCTGTTCGGCCATGATCGAGGTCATACCGAAGGCTCAGGCTCCAGGCTTCCGTCCGCGGCCGGCTTGGCCTTTGGTTTGGTCTTGGGAATGGCCGTGACGCTGGGCGTGTCGTCCTCGTCCAGTCCTTTGTCGCCCGGGCCCGCCTGCGGCGGTTCGCCCCGGATCACGCGCTTGATTTCGTCCCCGGTCAGGGTTTCGTATTCCAGCAGGCCCTGGGCCAGGCGTTCCCATTCGACTTTCTTGTCGGACAGGATCTGGAACGCGCGGCTGTACGCTTCGGATATGAAGCGCTTGACCTCGCTTTCGATCACTTCCTTGGTGTTCGCCGAAACCGACAGGCCGGCTGTCTGGCCGCTGTAACCCTCGTGCGCTTCGGAGTAGTCGATATTGCCGATCTTCTCCGACATGCCCCAGCGCAGGACCATCGCACGGGCCAGCGCACTGGCCTGCTGGATGTCGCCCGCCGGGCCGTTGCTGACATTATCCTCGCCGTATTTGATGATCTCCGCTGCCTTGCCGGCCATGGTCATGGCCAGCTTTTCCTCACATTCCGAGCGGTGCCAGTTCAGGCGGTCGATTTCGGGCAGGGACACGACCATGCCCAGCGCACCGCCGCGCGGGATGATTGTCGCCTTGTAGACGGGATCGCACTGCGGCAGGGACAGGCCGACAACGGCGTGCCCGGCCTCGTGATAGGCGGTCTTTTCCTTTTGCTCGGGGGTCAGGACCATGCTGCGGCGCTCGGCGCCCATCATGACCTTGTCCTTGGCGTGTTCGAAATCATCCATGGTCACAAACCGGCGTCCCACGCGCGCCGCGGTCAATGCCGCCTCGTTCACGAGGTTGGCGAGGTCCGCACCGGAAAAGCCGGGAGTACCGCGCGCGATGATGCGCATGTCGGCGTCCGGGCCCAGCGGCGTCTTGCGGGCGTGCACCGACAGGATCTTTTCGCGGCCCTTGATGTCGGGGTTGGGAACGGTGACCTGACGGTCAAACCGGCCCGGACGCAGCAAGGCTGGATCAAGCACATCGGGACGGTTGGTCGCCGCGATGATGATGATGCCTTCGTTGGCTTCGAACCCGTCCATCTCGACCAGAAGTTGGTTGAGGGTCTGCTCACGCTCGTCATTGCCGCCGCCGTAGCCCACGCCACGGGACCGGCCCACGGCGTCGATCTCGTCGATGAAGACGATGCAGGGTGCGTTCTTCTTCGCCTGTTCGAACATGTCACGCACACGGGACGCACCGACGCCCACGAACATTTCCACGAAATCCGAACCCGAGATTGTGAAGAACGGCACACCCGCCTCGCCCGCAATGG
>JAGXGV010000112.1 GCA_024636635.1 Puniceibacterium sp. | reverse complement strand
TGCGCCGGGGTGATCGCGATGGTGGCAAGCTGCACCGTCTGGGGGCTGTCACCGCTCTATTACAAACTGCTGGCAGATGTGCCGCCGCTTGAGGTGCTGTCGCACCGCACGCTCTGGTCGGCAGCGTTCTTTGCCGCCGTGCTGGTGGTGCAGGGTAGGCTTGTGCGGTTGCGGGACGCGCTTGGCACCGTGCAAAGCGTGCTGATCCTTGGCTTTGCTGCGCTGATGATCTCGTCGAACTGGTTCCTGTTCATCTTTTCGGTGCAGACCGGCCACGTCGCCGAAGCCTCGCTTGGTTATTACATCTACCCGCTGGTGGCGGTGCTGCTGGGGGTCGTCGCCTTTGGCGAACGGCTGGGCGCGGTTCAGAAACTTGCGGTGGCGCTGGCGGTGGCGGCCGTTCTGGTCCTGTCGGTTGCGGCGGGCGTGACGCCCTGGATTTCGCTGCTGATCGCCGGGTCTTTCGGGCTTTACAGTCTGGTCAAGAAACGCCTGACCGTGGGGCCGGTGGTGTCGGTCACCGCCGAGGTGTTGCTGCTTTCGCCGCTGGCGCTGGCCTGGCTCTGGCACACGCACCAGACCACGGGCGGCGTTTATGGCCGCGACGGTGCCACCACTGCCCTGCTGATGTTTTCCGGTCCGCTGACCGCGCTGCCACTGATCCTGTTTTCCTATGCGACGCAGCGTGTGACCATGACCACAATCGGCCTTGTCCAGTATCTGAACCCGACGTTGCAGTTCTTTTGCGCCGTGGTGATCTTTGGCGAGGCATTCTCGGCGGTCGATGCGGTGGCCTTTGGGCTGATCTGGACGGCGCTTGCGCTTTATTCCGGAGCGTCGCTGCGTCAGGAAAACGCCCGGCGCAGGGCGGCAAGAACGCCGGTCGCCGAAGGTTCGCTCTGAACGAACGCTTTCAGCGTGTCGTCGGCGAATCCCTGCGCCACCACATGATCCAGCAGCGCCTGAAGCGGGTCCCAGTAGCCGCGCACGTTCATCAGCACGATCGGCTTGGCGTGCAGGCCCAGCTGGCGCCAGGTCAGCACCTCGAAGAATTCGTCCAGCGATCCGGCCCCGCCGGGCATCACCACGATGTCATCGGCGTTCATCAACATGACCTTCTTGCGTTCGTGCATCGTCTCGGTCACGACAAACCGCGTGAGGTCGGTCTTGCCCACCTCCCAGGCCAGCAGGTGTTGCGGGATGACGCCAAAGGTATCACCGCCCGCAGCCTGCGCCGCCCGCGCGACGACCCCCATGAGCCCGACATCCCCGGCGCCGTAAACCAGCCGCCAGCCGGTCTGCGCGATGCCTTGGCCCAGCGATTCAGCCTCCTGAACAAAGGCCGGATCGCTGCCGGATCGGCTGCCGCAGTAGACGCAAATGGATTTCATGGACATGATGTGGATGATCCTGAGGGAATTTGGCGTTTTGATCCTCATAACGCGCTTGCTATACACTCTCAACTGCACAGGGTGCCACAGCCCTGCGCGGATGATCGCAAAGGAACGGCATGGCACGACCGGGATTTCTGAAAGGCAGGGGGGGCGTTGCGCTTGGCGCGGCGGTGGCACTGGCGCTGGCGCTGGCGGTGCTGGCCCTGTCGGGACGTCTTGTTCCGCGCGACGGCGGGCCCGCGCCTGTCGCAAATCTGCCCGGATCGGACGGGGCCATGTCGGCGCGGAACGGTGGTGCTGCTGACACGCCGCAGACCGCGACCCCGCAACCCCGGCAGGAAGAGCAGGCACGGGTCGAGATGCTTGACAGCGCGTCGCGGCAGGACACACCGGCGCAACCCGACAGCACCGCCCTGGCAGACCCTGCCGACAGCACGCAAGGCACTGACAGGTCGGGAACGGCTGATGCGGCGCAGACGGCCCTGCCAGACTTTGATATCGTGCGCGTCCAGCCGGACGGAGAGACGCTTGTCGCCGGGATCGCCGCGCCGAACGTTGCTGTGGACCTGCTGATCGATGGCCAGGTTGTCGGAACGGCGCTGGCCGATGCCTCGGGCCGGTTCGTGCTGTTCGTCAGCATTGCCACCGGGGGGGCCGCGCGTGTGCTGAGCCTGCAGGTGCAGTCGGATTCCGGCCCCATAGAGTCGGCCGATCAGGTGATCGTCGCCCCGACGCCCGAATCCAGGCAACCGGACGCCGAACGGGAAGAGCAGGTCGCAGAGGACAGGCCCGCGTCAGAGCGTAACGGCAAGGCTGAGCCGCGCATCGTGCAAGCCGGTCCGTCGCGCGACAGCCCGGGCAGCGAACAGTCCGGCCACGCCGCTGCGCAGATCGGCGACCCGGTGTTGCCGCCGACCCGGGCCGCGTCCCCTGCGGTGATCCTGTCGCGCCAGTCCGGCATCGAGGTGCTGCAACCGCCAACCGGCCCGACCGAGGGCCCCGTGGTGCAGAGCGAGGTCGCGCTCGATTCGATCACCTATGAAAGCGACGGGGCCGTCGTGCTGACGGGACGGGGGCGCAGCACGGAAAGCATTCAGGTCTATCTCGACAATCGTCCGGTTGTCACTTCGATGGTGCAGGCGGACGGGCGCTGGCGCGCATCGTTGCAGGATGTAGCGAGTGGCACTTACACACTGCGCGTCGACCAGCTGGGACCGCGCGGGACCGTCACATCGCGCGTGGAAAGCCCCTTTCTGCGGGAAACGCCTGCAGCGCTTGCCGCCGCAGCCGCCGCCGCGTCCGCCACCGCTGCCGGTGCCGGATCCGCAGTGCGCGCGATTACCGTGCAGCCTGGAAACACGCTCTGGGCCATTGCCCGGGACAGGTACGGCGATGGCATCGCATATGTGCGGGTGTTCGAGGCCAATCGCGGTTCGATCCGCGACCCCGACCTGATCTATCCGGGACAGGTGTTCTCCATCCCGGACTGACCGTGTCCCGCACGGGAACCTGTGGCATGGCAGCGGACAGCAAACTGCCCACGTTTTCGACAGGGTGCCGTGCAAGGTGCGGCAGAGGTCTGAAGTCAGGCATTGGCCGCCACCAGGCTTTGCCGTGCCAGGGCAAGCCGCCAGCTTGATCCCATCCGGGATGCCAGCTTGATCCCGTCCGGGGCGCACTGGCCATTCCGGACCGTCAGGTCTATTCCGGTGTGCGACAGCCCCGGGGAATTGAGATGCCGCCAGACACCACGCAGGAAATCGACAGCGCAGAGCTGGCACGTGAGGAACGTGCGTCCGGCTGGCGCACAATCCGTCGCGTGGCACCCTATCTCTGGCCGCGTGACACGCCGTGGGTCAAGCATCGGGTCAGTCTGTCGCTGATCCTGCTGCTGGTGGCCAAGCTGATTGCTGTGGGCACGCCGCTGATCTACAAGGCGGCGGTCGACACGCTGGGCGGCGATGTGCCGGATCTGGCGCTGGGCGCCATCGGCCTGACGGTTGCCTATGGCATGGCGCGGCTGATGAACGTCGGGTTCCAGCAGATGCGCGACGGGGTGTTCGCCCGGGTCGGGCAGCGGGCCCTGCGCGCACTGGCGCTAGAGACGTTCACGCATATCCACCGCATGTCGATGCGCTATCACATCACCCGCAAGACCGGCGGGCTGAGCCGGATCATCGAGAGGGGCGTGAAGGGCGTCGATTTCCTTTTGCGGTTCCTGCTGTTCAGCGTGGGGCCACTGGTGCTCGAGCTTGTGCTGATCGCGGGGGTGCTGTTTTTCCTGTTCGATGTCTGGTATCTGGTCGTCGTGGCGGTCACCATCGGGCTTTATGTCTGGTTCACCTTCAAGGTGACCGAATGGCGGGTCAAGCTGCGGCGCGAGATGAATGCGCAGGACACCGATGCCAACCAGAAAGCCATCGATTCCCTGCTGAATTTCGAGACGGTGAAGTATTTCGGTGCCGAGGCGCGCGAGGCGGACCGCTATGACACGGCGATGCGCCAGTACGAGGCGGCGGCGGTCAGGACCGCAACATCGCTTGCCTTCCTGAACTTCGGCCAGTCGGTCCTGATCACCAGCGGTCTTGTGGGTGTCATGGTGATGGCGGCGATGGGGGTGCAGAGTGGCGCGCTGACCGTGGGCGATTTTGTCATGGTCAATGCCTACATGATCCAGATCACCATGCCGCTGAATTTCCTCGGCACCGTCTACCGCGAAATCCGCCAGAGCCTGACCGACATGGGCCAGATGTTCGACCTGCTGGGTCAGCCGCCCGAAGTGACGGACAAGCCCGGCGCCCGGCCGCTTGCCGTATCGGGCGGGGTGGTCGAACTGCATGACATCCGGTTTGGCTATGATGCGACACGCCCGATCCTGAAAGGTGTGTCGCTGAAGGTCGGCGCGGGCGAGAATGTGGCGCTGGTCGGGCCTTCGGGGTCGGGCAAATCCACCATCGGCCGCCTGCTGTTCCGGTTCTATGACGTGACCGGCGGCAGCCTGAGCATTGACGGGCAGGATGTGCGCGAGGTGACCCAGGACAGTCTGCACCGCGCCATCGGCGTGGTGCCGCAGGACACGGTGCTTTTCAACGACTCGATCCGCTACAACATCGCCTATGGTCGCGACGGCGCCACCCAGACCGAGATCGAGGATGCCGCCCGCGCGGCGCAGATCCACGACTTTATCGCGGGCCTTCCTGACGGATACGAGACGATGGTGGGCGAACGCGGGCTGAAACTTTCGGGCGGGGAAAAGCAGCGGGTGGGCATCGCGCGCACTCTGCTCAAGGATCCGCCGATCCTGCTGCTGGACGAGGCGACGAGCGCGCTTGATACCGAGACCGAGGCCGAGATCCAGTCGGCCCTGCGCGTTGCCGCACAGGGGCGCACGGTGATCACCATCGCGCACCGCCTCAGCACGATCGCCGATGCTGACCGCATCGTGGTGCTTCAGGACGGCGAGGTGGTCGAGACCGGCACGCACGAGGCGCTGCTGGCGCGGCAGGGACGCTATGCGCAACTCTGGCAGCGCCAGCAGGTCGAAGACGCCGTTGCCTGACGGGGCGCTGGCCTGCGCCACAAGATCAGCCGACTTTGGAGCCGCGGGTTGCGGGCTATCGGATTCCGGACCAGCTGATTCGGGGCAAGCGGCTTTCGTCACAAATTTTTTGTAGGAAAAAATTTGGTCCCAACCGCAAGGGTCCGGTATGACCGGGATGGTCGCGGGCCTATTCGGCGGCGCGCAGGGGCAATCCGGGCTGGAGCGGTGTGCCGGGCAGGGCCGGTGCCTCGTCTTCCCACAGGATTTCGGGGGCGCGGATGCGGCGGGCGGCGCGTCGCAGGGCCCAGTCCTGTGCCGCACGGCTGGACCGGCCCATCGACAGGCGGGCCAGCAGCCGTGCCATCCAAAGGATATAGGTCACGAACCACACCCGCAACGCCAGCATCGACGGGGTAAATACCAGCGTCAGCACCGTCGCGATGCCAAGGCCGAAGACCACTGCGGTGGCAAGCTGCGTCCACCACAGCGCCGTCGGTGAATTGACCGAATAGCCGCCCCCGAAAAAGTCGAGGCTGAGCCCGAACATCATCGGCGCAAGGCCCGCCATGGTGGTGATCGTGGTCAGCAACACCGGGCGGATTCGGTCCTCTGCGGTGCGAACGATCGCCTCGATCCGGGGCATGTAGCGTTCGTATTCCTGATAGGTGTCGATCAGCACGATGTTGTTGTTCACCACGATCCCCGCCAGCGCGACGATGCCGGTGCCGGTCATGATGACGCTGAAGGTCTGGCCCATGACCAGCATCCCGATCAATACGCCAGCCGTGGACAGCACCACCGCCAGCAGCACCAACGCGGCGTTGTAGAACGAATTGAACTGCGCCAGCAGGATGATGAACATCAGTCCAAGCGCCGCCCCGAACGCCTTGCCGAGGAAAGCCATGCTTTCTTCCTGGTCCTCCTGGTCGCCGGTCCATGCCGTTTCGATTCCCGCGGGCAGGGGGTTTGTGGTCAGCCACTCGTTCAGCGCGGCGATACGTTCGTTGGCGTTGATCGGCACGACGCGCAGGTCGCCTGCGTCCAGCGCGTCGACCAGGGCGTCCCGCGTGATGCCATCGGAAAGCGAGACAAGGTCATAACGCGCGCCGTCCGGGGCGATCAGCACATCCTGCGCAGTCATGCCCGCCTCGACGATCCGGACGACCGCCCGGGTGGCCGCGTCAGCGCCGGTCAGGGTGGCAAGGTTGGGGGCGACATCGGCCTTGACGTCGAAATAGCGTTTCTGGTCGATCCGGTTGATCTCGGCCAGTTTTGCCACCGGTTTGCGGGTGACGAAGTTCGACAGCGGCACCAGCCCGTCCGCGGTCCGGACCTTGAGCGTGTCGAGCGTGGACAACAGCCGGTCCTGTTCTGGCAGGCGTACGCGGATTTCGATTTCCTCGTCCGAGGACTCCACCCGCATCGTGTCAAGCAGGATGCCGCGCGTGACAAGCTGCACCATCGCGCCCACGGTGGCCACGTCCGCGCCATAGCGGCCGGCCTTTTCCACGCCGACGTCGATCTGCCAGTCGATGCCGGGCAGGGGCAGCGTTTCCTCGATCTGGATCAGGCCGGGGGTCTGGGCAAAATGCGCGCGCGCCTGTGCCGTGGCATCCAGCAGGGTCTGCCAGTCCTCGCCCTTGATGCGCAGGTGCACCGGTTTGCCGCTGCCCGGACCTTGGGCCAGTTCGGTCACTTCGGTCCTGATACCGGGGATCCTGGCCAGTTCGGCGGTCAGTTCGTCGATCACCACATTGCCGTCAAGGTCGGGACGGTCGGCGCGCTCTTCCCACGGAATCGTCTCGAACTGGACCTGGCCGATGGCATCCTTTGGCCCCTGGGCGCCAGCGGTGTTGTTGTTGAGCCCCCCCTTGCCGGCAAAGGCAAAGACCGTCCGGACGGCGGGGTGTGCCTGCACGACGGCTTCGGCGCGTTTCACCAGCGCGTCCTTTTCCGCCAGGCTGAGATTGCCGCGGGCGCGGACATAGACGATGGCCTGCTCGGGTTCGGATTCGACGAAGAATTCGACGCCGTTGTTGTTGGCACCGTAATAGCCGAAGGTCGAGACAACGAAGAACCCCACCAGCCCGATGGTCACCAGCGGCATCACCGGATTGCCCGCGATTGCGCTGATGAACCAGCCGAAAAGCGTGCGTCGGTAGCGTCCGTCGATCCGCTTGCGGCGCCGTTCGATCCGGGCGGCGTCCATCACGATCGACGCGCAGACGGCGAAGACAAGGAACGGGATCGCCCGGACGATCAGGCTGAGGAAGGTGAACCCCAAGACGGCGTATTCGGCCTGGGCCACTGCGGCCACAAGTCTGCCCCAGACCGGCAGGTAGCCGGGGTTCAGCACGATCATCGCACCGACGAACATCCCGTAAAGCACCACCAGCAACAGAGCTGCGCGCGCAATCCAGGGCAGGCGGCGTTTCAGCCCATCGGTGGCATGGTCGAGCATGCGCGAAAAGCGGCCCGTCACGCCTCCCATCACCGGCAGGTAGACCAGCGCGACGACCAGCGATGCCGAGAGCACGAAGATCAGCGTGACGGGCAGCATCCCCATGAATTCGCCCGCAACGCCCGGCCAGAACAGCATCGGCATGAAGGCACAGAGCGTGGTTGCGGTTGAACTCACCACCGGCCAGAACATGCGCTTTGCCGCCTCGACATAGGCGCTCATCGGGCCGGTGCCTTCGGAGATGCGCTTGTCCGCGTATTCGACCACCACGATGGCGCCGTCGACCAGCATGCCCACGGCCAGGATCAGGCCGAACATGACGATGTTGGAAATACTGATGCCCATCAGCGCAAGGAAGGCAAAGCACAGCAGGAAAGAGGTTGGAATGGCAAAGCCCACCAGCAGGGCGGGGCGGGTGCCGAGCGAGGCCAGCACCACGATCATCACCAGCGCGATGGCGGTCAGCACCGATCCCTCGAGCTGGCTCACCATGCTGGCCACCTGCCGCGACTGGTCGTTCGAGGTGCCCGATTGCACCGCAGCGCGCAGCTCCGCAGGCCAGGCTGCCTTGGCCGCGGCCACCTCGGCGTTGATCAGGGCCACGGTGTCGATCAGGTTGAACCCCTTGCGCTTGACCACCTGGAGCGCGACGGTGCTTTCACCGTTGAAGCGCGCGGTGCCGGTGCGGTCCTCGAAGGTGAGGCTGATGCGGGCAAGGTCGCCCAGCGTCACCACACGGTCGCCGTTCACCTTGACCGGCAGGTCGTAGATGTCTTGCGCGCTATCAAAGCTGGACGGGATCTTGACCGCGAAGGTGCCGTTTGCCGTCTCGACCTCGCCGGCGGCGATCAGCTGGTTGTTGTTCTGCACGGTCGAGATCAGTTCGCCCGCGGTCACGTTGTAGGATTCAAGCCGCAGGGGGTCGATCTGCACCTCGATCATCTCGTCCCGGTTGCCCGCGATCCCAGCCTCGAGCACGGCATCAAGCGCTTCGAGTCGGTCCTGAAGATCCTTGGCGACCCGGGCCATGGTGCGTTCGGGCACCGGCCCGGTCAGGTTGACGATGATGATGGGAAATTCGGAAAAATTGATCTCGTTGATCGAATACTGCTCTGCGCCTTCGGGGAACTTGGCCTGCGCCTTGGTCATGGCGTCGCGCACGTCTGCCATGATCTTGGTCTTGTCCCAGCCGAATTCGAATTCCATCGAAACGCCGGCATACCCTTCGGAAGCGGTGCCGCCGAGCGATTTCAGACCGTCGAGATCCGACAGTTCCGTCTCCATCGGCTTGACCAGCAGGGTTTCGGAATCCGCTGCCGAAATCCCCGGGAAGGGGACCGAGACGAACAGTGCCGGGATCTCGATGTCGGGCTCGCCTTCCTTGGGCAGCTGGTCATAGGCATAGCCGCCGACAACAAGGCTGAGGATGATGAAGGCGATCACCATCCGCGCGCGGCTTGCGGCCCAGTCGACGATTCCGGTCATTGGATGACGTCCTCATAGCTCGGGGCGACGGGCACGCCGTCGGTGACATATTCCTGACCCACGGTGATGATGTTCGCCGTATCCGGCAGACCGGTCAACAGCACGCCATCGGGGGTATCGCGCAGCACCTCGACAGGCAGAAAGGCGGCCCGGTCGTCGGCGTCGACGACCCGCAGGCCGAGAGTGCCCGCATCGTTCAGCGTCAGCGCGGACTGCGGCACCAGATGCGCCAGCGCGCCTTCGGCCTCTATGGCGATTTCGGCGGTTTGCCCCGCCCGCAGGGAAAGGTCGGGGTTAGGCACGGTGATTTCGACCCGAAAGGTGCGCGTCACCGGATCGGCGCTGCGTGACAGGAAGGTGACGCGCCCTTCGACGGTGCCACCTTCGGTCAGGCGGGCGCGCACGGGGGCGCCGACTTCGACCCGGCCGACGCCGAGTTCCGGCACAAAACCCACCAGCTTGATCGGATCAAGCTGGAGGATCGTTGCGCAGAGCGCGCTGCCGCCCTGGGACTGCATCAGGCTTCCCAGTTCGGCAGTGTCGGTTTCCAGCAGGCCGGAAAACGGCGCGGTGATCGTCAGGCGGTCGATTTCGGTGCGGGCGCGGGCCACGGTGGCCTCGGCGCTCTGGATTGCGGCTTCGACGCCCTGCATGCCCGATTGCGCCGCCTTCAGACCCGCCTCGGCGCTGCTGACAGCCGCTTCGGCGCTGCGGGTGGCGGCCTGGGCCCCGGCGACGCGGGTGTCGCTGGCAAAGCCGCCCTGTGACAGCTTGCTGGCGGCATTCTCGTTGATTTCCGCCTCCTGAAGTCTGGCGCGGGCCTCTTCCACACGCGCCTCGGCCTCGGGCACGCGGGCTTCGGTTTCGGGGATACGGGCGCGGGCTTCGGACAACATGCCCTGCGCCTCGGCCAGGTTTGCGAGGCTGGTGCCTGGGTCGATCTTGCACAGGATCTGGTCCTGTTCGACGAATGTACCCTTGCGCAGCGGGGCCGAAATCACCTTGCCCGAGCTTTCGGCCTGAACATCGACTTCACGCAGGGGCTGCGTCTCGCCGCGCAGGATGACGGCGCTGTCGACCTCTTGTGCGGTCGAGCGCATGGCCATCACGCCCACCACACCCGCGCCGGCTGGGGCGCCGGTCTGGGCGTCGGTCTGGGGGGCAGTCTGAAGGTCGGGCGCCGCGTCTGGTCCGGCAGTTCCCGGCGCTGCGGCTGCGTCCATCGTGCCGGCCGGGCTCATCTCGCGCACGAAGGCCATCAGGCGGTCGCGTTCGATCACCATGCCATACAGCACGCCGGCCACGATGAGGGCGGTCAGGATCGGAATGAGACGCATGAAAAAGCTTCCTGTCTTGGATCGGACGTGATCGGAGAATACAGCAGCAATACGCTGAACCAGTCGGTTCAGATTAAAACCCGGCAAAGGTTTTCACAAGACAGTGACCGGCGATATGTCAAACCCGCGGCAAGTCCGTGTCGACAGGGTCTCAGGTCAGACGGGTATCCATGCTTTCGTGCCATGATCCGTAACGCGTAACAAGACATCTGGCCGACGGGCACCAACGGCGGGCCGCGACGGGATCAGACGGCTTGGCAGTCCGGGGCAGGCGGGTTAAGAGGGGGCCAACCGGAACACCCGATGCGAGGCGCCCCTTGAGCAATAGCGACAGTTTCATCGACGAAGTGAGCCAGGAGGTTCGCCGCGACCGTTTTTATGTCGGACTGCGAAAGTACGGCTGGATCGCGGTGCTGGTGGTGATCCTGATCGTTGGCGGCGCGGCGTGGCGAGAATACCAGAAGGCACAGGCGGCCAGCGCCGCGCAGGCCTTTGGCGATGCCGTGACCGCAGCGCTGGAAGAGGACGAGCCCGCCGCCCGCATTGCGGCCTTGCAGGCGATCGACACACCGCAACCGGGGGCACGCGCGGTTCTTGCCATGCTGCTGGCGGCGGAACAGGGCAGTGCGCAAGAGGATGCGGCGGCGACGCAGACGCTTGAATCCGTGGCGACGTCCAACGATGTGCCGCTGATCTACCGTCAGATCGCCAGCTTCAAGGCGCTGGTGCGTGGCGACGGCTCCCTGAGCGTTGAACAGCGCCGGGCAGGATTTCAGGAGCTTGCCAGTTCCGGTGCGCCGCTGCGGCTGCTGGCCGAGGAACAGCTTGCGCTGCTGGACATCGAAGCAGGCGACACCGGTGCCGCGCTGGAGCGGTTGCAGGCGATCCTGGCCGATAGCGAGGTGAGTGCAGGCTTGCGCCGGCGCGCGTCTCAGTTGATTGTGTCGCTGGGCGGGTCGCTGGATGCGGCCTGAGACGACAGCCGCGCAGGGCCGCAGGCACGGCGGGTTCCGTGCCGGGGACGGCGCGGTAAAGGACGGTACCGACCAGAGGGGCAGAGCATTGCGCATTACAACGATCATGGCCGGTCTTCTGGGCGCGACCTTTCTGGCGTCCTGCGGCGAACGCGAGGCGATCCTGCCGGGCGAACGGCTGGGCATCCGCGAAGTGTTGCAGACCCGCGGCGCGGACGAGGGGGCGCCGGCCAATACCGTGCGCGCCATCAGTCTGCCTGCTCCGGTACAGAACGCCGCCTGGCCGCAAAGCCCGGTCAGCCCCTTCGTGCGCACCGATCATGCCGCCCTGTCCGCGTCCCTTTCGCCGCTCTGGTCGGTGAACATCGGGCAGGGTGACCGGCGTCGCCACAAGCTGAACGCCGATCCGGTGGCGCTGGACGGGCGGATCTTTACCATGGACAGCGCGAGCCGTGTGACTGCGGTCACACGTGGCGGCGAGGTGTCATGGACGCGCGACCTCAGCCCGGCGCGCGACAGTGCCAGCCAGGCGCAGGGTGGCGGTTTTGCCGCTGCCGACGGGCGGCTGTACGTTGCGACGGGATTCGGCACGCTGAGCGCGCTGGACGCGGCGACAGGCGCCGAGATCTGGACCCAGCGGCTGGACAACACGGCGACGGGCGCACCGACCTACCGCGACGGCGTGGTCTACATCACATCGGGTGACAGCCTGGCCTGGGCGATCGAGGCGCAGGACGGCCGCATCCGCTGGCAGATCGACGGCGTTGGAGACATCAACAACGTGGCGGGTGCTCCGGCCCCGGCGGTGGATGACCAGCGTGTCGTCTTTGCCTATGGCGACGGTACGGTGCAGGCGGCGTTTCGCCAGGGCGGGCTGCGCCTGTGGAATGCCAATGTTGCCGGCGGGCGCGAAGGGTCGGCCATTGCCATGATCGACGACGTGACAGGCGATCCGCTGATCGCGGGCAATACGGTGTTTGCCGGCAATTTTTCCGGGCGGACGGTCGCCTTTGACCGGGGGTCGGGCGAACGGTTCTGGACCGCGCGGCAGGGCGCGCTGGGTCCGATGTGGCCTGCCGGGGATTCGGTGTTCCTTGTTTCGGACCGCAACCAGCTGGTGCGGCTGGACGCGGACGACGGCACGCAGGTCTGGGCCGTGGATCTGCCGGGCTACGTGCCGCGGGCCAATCCGCAGCGCAAGCGCGACCGCAGCTATGCCAACCTCGGGCCGATCCTTGCGGGGGGGCGGTTGATCGTCGGGTCGAGCGCGGGGCAGATCCTGGGCTTTGATCCGGTCAGCGGCGCGCTTGTGGGCGCGACCGAGATTCCCGGTGGTGCGACCACCCGGCCCATCGTGGCGGGCGGCGTGCTGTATGTCGTGTCGGGTGACGGGAAATTGCACGCTTTCCGTTGACGGCGCTTTGCGCTAGAGGGACGGCTTGAAACGGGCGGCGCTGTCGGCCCGAGGAGCCTGACCATGACTTTTTCCCTTGCCATCGTGGGACGTCCCAACGTGGGCAAATCGACCCTGTTCAACCGCCTTGTGGGCAAACGCCTTGCGCTTGTCGACGACACGCCAGGCGTGACCCGCGACCTGCGCGAGGGCGCCGCGCGTCTGGGTGATCTGCGATTCACCGTGATCGACACGGCCGGCCTGGAAGAGGCGACGGACGATTCCCTGCAAGGGCGGATGCGCAAGCTGACCGAACGCGCGGTGGATATGGCGGACATCTGCCTTTTCATGATCGATGCCCGCACCGGCGTGACCCCGATGGACGAGGTGCTGGCCGAAATCCTGCGCAAACGCGCCAAGCATGTGATCCTTGCGGCCAACAAGGGTGAAGGGTCAGCTGCGGATTCCGGCGTGCTGGAGGCTTATGGTCTGGGTCTGGGCGAGCCGATCCGCATGTCTGCCGAACATGGCGAAGGTCTGAATGACCTTTATGCGCAGCTTATGCCGCTGGCCGATGTCTATGAAGAACTGGCCGAGGAAGAAGCGCCCGATATCGACGTGGACGTAGGCGAAGAGGATGACGATTCGCCCCGCCCCATCACCCGGGCGCGGCCGTTGCAGATTGCCGTCGTGGGGCGGCCCAATGCGGGCAAGTCCACGCTGATCAATCAGATCATGGGCGAGGAGCGGCTGCTGACCGGCCCCGAGCCGGGCATCACCCGCGACGCCATTTCGGTGCAGATCGACTGGGCCGGGCCGGACGGGGTGGGCATCCCGATGCGGATCTTCGACACGGCCGGCATGCGCAAGAAGGCCAAAGTCCAGGAAAAGCTTGAGAAACTGTCGGTGTCCGACGGGCTGCGGGCGGTGAAATTCGCCGAGGTGGTGGTGGTTCTGCTGGACGCCGCCATTCCGTTCGAACAGCAGGATCTGCGCATCGCGGACCTTGCCGAACGTGAGGGCCGCGCCGTGGTCATCGCCGTCAACAAGTGGGATATCGAAGAGGACAAGCAGGAAAAGCTGCGCATGTTGCGCGAGGAATTCACGCGCCTGCTGCCGCAACTGCGCGGCGCGCCTCTGGTGACGGTATCTGCCCGGACCGGCAAGGGGATCGACCGGTTGCAGGTGGCGATCATGAAGGCGCAGGAGGTCTGGAACCGGCGCGTGTCCACCGCAAAGCTGAACCGCTGGCTGTCGGGCATGCTGGAACAGCACCCGCCGCCCGCCCCGCAGGGCAAGCGGATCAAGCTGCGCTACATGACGCAGGCCAAGACCCGGCCGCCGGGGTTTGTCGTCATGTGTTCGCATCCCGACAAGATGCCGGAAAGTTATTCGCGTTACCTTGTGAACAGCTTGCGCGAGGATTTCGACATGCCCGGCACGCCGATCCGCCTGTACATGCGCGGCCAGTCGGACAAGAACCCGTACAAGGGTCGGCGCAAGACCAATGCCGGGGCGCTGACGAAACATCTTGGAAAGCGGCCCGTCAACCGTTGAGCAGCGCCTGATCCCAAAGCGCGCGTGCCGCGCCTGATCCCACGGAGCGCGCATGCCGCGCCTGATCCCACGGAGCGCGCGTGCCGCGCCTGATCCCACGGAGCGCGCGTGCCGCGCCTGATCCCAAAGCGCGCGTGCCGCGCCTGATCCCACGGAGCGCGCGTGCCGCGCGCACTGGTTTCCGGGGCGTGACGACAGGCGAGCCCGTCATATCCCCGGGTGCGCGGGTTGCGCGGTTGCCAAAGGCAGCGTACGTATTCTTTTATGTGAATACGTCTTGAGTCCGGTGCGGGGAGCCAATAGGTAGGGTCAGCGCGCCGGTCCAGCAGGGGGCAGGGCGCCCGCACCGCCGTCGTTCCCTGCGCGGACCCCGGCCCGCATTCGGACTTTGCCATGACCATCCAGAAGTTTGCCCGTTATCTGCCGATTCTGGACTGGGGCCGCAGGTATGATCGCGCCGCGTTGGGCAACGATCTGCTGGCGGCGGTGATCGTGACAATCATGCTGATCCCGCAGTCGCTGGCCTATGCGCTGCTTGCGGGGCTGCCGCCCGAGGCGGGGCTTTATGCCTCGATCGTGCCGATTCTGCTTTATGCGGTGTTCGGCACTAGCCGGGCGCTGGCGGTGGGGCCGGTCGCGGTGGTGTCTCTGATGACCGCCGCAGCCATCGGCGGGATCGTCGCGCAGGGAACCGCGGGCTATGCTGCCGCCGCGCTGACGCTTGCGTTGTTGTCCGGGCTGATGCTGCTGGGGATGGGGATCTTCCGGCTGGGGTTTCTGGCGAATTTCCTGTCGCATCCGGTGATCGCGGGATTCATCAGCGCCTCGGGCATTCTGATCGCGGTGAGCCAGCTCAAGTACATCCTCGGGGTGCCTGCGTCGGGTCATACCCTGGTCGAGATCCTGGTCTCGTTGGGTGCACATCTGGACAAGATCAACTTCTGGACCCTGGCCATCGGCACGCTGGCCACGGCCTTTCTGTTCTGGGTGCGCCGGGGGCTGAAGCCGCTGCTGCGGTCCTGGGGTCTGCCGCCCGCATTGGCTGACGCGCTGACAAAGGCCGGGCCGGTTGCCGCCGTCGTCGTCACCACGGCGCTGGTCTGGGGTCTGAACCTTGGGGAGCGCGGCGTAAGCATCGTTGGCGCGGTGCCGCAGAGCCTGCCGCCGCTGACCTTTCCGTCGCTGTCGCCCGATTTGCTGCGGCAACTTCTGATCCCGGCACTGCTGATTTCGGTCATCGGGTTCGTGGAATCGATCTCGGTCGCGCAGACGCTGGCCGCACGGCGTCGCCAGCGCATCGACCCGGACCAGGAACTGATCGGCCTTGGCGCCGCCAACCTTGGCGCCGCTTTTACCGGCGGCTTTCCGGTCACCGGGGGGTTTTCCCGGTCGGTGGTGAATTTTGATGCGGGCGCAGAGACTCCGGCTGCGGGGGCCTATACCGCCATCGGCCTTGCGATTGCGGCGCTGCTGCTGACGCCGCTGATCCATTACCTGCCCAACGCCACCCTGGCGGCGACCATTATCGTGGCGGTGCTGGGGCTGGTGGATCTGTCGATCCTCAAGACCGCCTGGGCCTATTCCCGCACCGATTTTGCCGCCGTCGCGGTGACCATGGCCGCGACGCTGGTTTTCGGGGTCGAGGCCGGGGTATCGTCGGGGGTGTTGCTGTCGATCCTGCTGCACCTGCACAAGACGTCGCGCCCGCATGTGGCCGAAGTCGGGCTGGTGCCCGGCACGCAGCATTTCCGCAACATCCACCGGCATGCCGTGCAGACCGACCCTGCGGTGCTGACGCTGCGGGTGGACGAAAGCCTGTATTTCGCCAATGCGCGGTTTCTTGAGGATTATGTGTCTGCGCGTGTCGTGGGCGATACGCCGTTGCGGCATGTGATCCTGATGTGTTCGGCCGTGAACGAGATCGACCTGAGTGCGGTCGAATCGCTAGAGGCGATCAATACGCGACTGGCCGAAATGGGGGTGACGCTGCACCTGTCCGAGGTGAAGGGGCCCGTGATGGACCGCCTGTTGCGCGGGCACTTTCTAGACCAGTTGACCGGGCAGGTGTTTCTGTCGCAGTTCGACGCCTATCAGAGCGTTCTTGGGCAGGGGGCCGACGCGGCGCAATAGGCTTTGACCCTTGCGTCTATTCCGTATCCGTCCCGCGCAGCGCCAGAATTGCGATGATCCCAAGTGCGGCCAGTCCGGCCACGGCGATGTTCAGCGGCTGGTAATTTGCCACTATCACCCCGACCAGGGCCCAGATGACGGTAATGCCATAGCTGGGCGCGCGGTGCAGGCGGTACTGCACCACCAGCGCGATGACCAGCCCTACGCCCAGTGCCACCAGCGCCGCCGGGGTCTGCGCCATCCAGCCGTATCCGCCCAGCAGCAGGCCGATGGACACCGCGCTGGCCGCCGTCAGCCAGCCCGCGTAGATCGCGACGGGCGCCTGCTGCCACCAGCGGTCGGTGTCGCCCACGCGAAACAGCGACAGCAGTGCGCCGCCCAGCATGATCCAGATCAGCACCGTCGCCCAGAAAGGTGAGGCCATTGCGACCGGCAGCCAGATCGTGCCCACCGCCAGGCTTGCGAACAGCGGCGGGCGCATGTCGGCCCAGTCGGGATCATCCGCACGTGCAAAGGCGCCAAAGGCGGCACCGATGATCAGCCAGGCATAGATCAGCCCCCAGATCGCAAAAGCATAACCCGCGGGCTGGACCGGCGGATCCTCTTGCGGGACGGGAAACTGGTCAGCCCGGAAGCCGTTGAAACCATCGACAAACCAGGGCGAGGCGGCAAAGGCCAGCGCCGCCAGAAGGACAAGTATGGACCACAGATACTGCATGGCTCAGGCCAACCCGCCGTCGGGGGTGATCCGCGTCTTGCCGCGCAGCCACGGATGCAGCGCCGTCGGCAATTCGACCGACCCGTCCGCCTGCTGGCCGTTTTCCAGCACCGCGATCAGGCAGCGCCCCACGGCAAGGCCCGATCCGTTCAGCGTGTGCAGATACTCGGGTTTGCCGCCTGCGGTCGGCTTGAACCGCGCGTTCATGCGCCGCGCCTGAAAGTCGCCACAGACGGAAACCGAGCTGATCTCGCGGTAGGTGTTCTGACCGGGGAGCCAGACCTCGATGTCATGGGTGCGTCGCGCACCGAACCCCATGTCGCCGGTGCACAGGACCACGGTGCGGTGGGGCAGGTCGAGACGGCGCAGGATACCTTCGGCGCAGTCGGTCATGCGGTCGAGTTCGGCGCGGGCGTTGTCGGGGTGGGTGATGCTGACCATCTCGACCTTTTCGAACTGATGCTGGCGCAGCATACCAGCGGTGTCGCGCCCGGCGCTTCCGGCCTCGGACCGGAAACATTGCGTATGTGCGACATATCGGCGTGGCAAGTAGGTTTCGTCCAATGTCAGGCCGTTGACGATATTGGTCAGCGTCACCTCGGCGGTGGGCACAAGCCACCAGCCGTTTGTGGTCTTGTAGGAATCCTCGCCGAATTTCGGCAACTGCCCTGTGCCCAGCATCATCTCGTCGCGTACCAGAACCGGGGTCCAGGTCTCCGTCAGGCCGTTTTCTTCGACATGGGTGTCCAGCATGAACTGCGCGAGCGCCCGGTGGATCCGCGCGACCGCCCCCGACAGCACGACAAAGCGCGCGCCGGACAGTTTGGCGGCGGTTTCAAAGTCCATCCCCGGAACGACGCCCGCGATCTCGTAATGCTCTTTCGGGGTGAAACCGGGCGTGGGCGGCGTGCCCCAGCGGCGCAACTCGACATTGTCGCCCTCGTCCACGCCGTCGGGCGTGTCGTCGAACGGCAGGTTCGGGACCGCCATCAGCACGGCAGCCAAATCGTCATCCAGTTCTTTCGCGCGGGTCTGCATGGCGGCCACCTCGGCCTTTTTCTCGCCCACAAGGGCGCGCAGGCGTTCGAATTCAGCGTCGTCGCCGCTTGCCTTGGCGCGGCCCACATCCTTGCTCGCGGCGTTCTGTTCGGCCTGAGCGGTTTCGGCGGCATGGATCGCGGCGCGGCGCGCCCCGTCGACGCCTAGCACCTGATCGGCCACGCCGGCATCCCCCCGCCGCGAGAGCGCCGCATCGAAGGCAGCCGGATTATCGCGAATGGCACGGATGTCATGCATGGGATCGGTCCTGTGGGTCTAAACTGAGTCGTCGCAGTCTTATGCAACAGAACGCGACGAAGGTGTAGGGCGCGGTTGGCCCGCTTTCCTCCGCGGTGTCGGGGATCAGGACACGGCGCACGGGACGTCGGCTAGAGAATTGGCCAGAGAACTCGCCAGATCAGTCCAATGGCAATGTAGACGCCGCAGAGCGTCACGATGCCCCGGACAGGCCCGGCGGGACAGGTGCGGGCGCTTTGGCCGCCGGGAACCCTGCTTGCAAAGAGACGCGTCACCACTTAGGTAACGGCCAATTCGCGCGGGGGTGCCCCGCATTTCATCATAGGAGCCCCCATGGATACCAGTGCCATCGCGCAATTCGTCCCGCTGATCCTGATCTTTGCGATCATGTATTTCCTGTTGATCCGCCCGCAGCAGAAAAAGCTCAAGGATCATCAGAAGATGGTTGCGGCGCTGCGCCGGGGGGATCAGGTCGTGACCCAGGGCGGGCTGATCGGCAAGGTCATAAAGGTGAAGGAAAACAACGAGGTAGAGGTCGAACTGGCGGATAACGTCAAGGTGCGCGTGGTGCAGTCCACCATCGCGCAGGTCCTGTCCAAGACCGAACCCGCCGCGAACACCTGACCTGCGTCGCGCGCCCTTATCCTTTTCCCGATCCCAGTTTAGGCCCCCGACATGTTGCAGATTGATCTATGGAAGCGTGTTGTCATCTGGGGGCTTGTCGCCTTGGGCGTGTTTTTTGCCCTGCCGAACGCTTTTTATTCCCGTGTCGAATTGCACAATGACGCGGTGAAAACCATAGAGCAGCAAGGTTCGACTGCCGAGCGTGAGGCACAGGTCGCGGGCTGGCCGGACTTCATGCCTTCGGGTCTGGTGAATCTCGGGCTTGATCTGCGCGGCGGCGCGCATCTGCTGGCAGAGGTGCAGGTGGGTGATGTCTATGCCTCGCGGCTCGAGGCGCTGTGGCCCGAGGTCCGCGACGCCCTGCGTCCCGAACGGGACACCGTCGGCACCGTGCGGCTGATGCCATCGGGAGAGCGGGAATTGCGGGTGCGGATATCGCAGCCCGAGGGCATGGCCCGCGCGCTGGAAGTGGTGCGCGGTCTTGCCCAGCCGGTCGCCTCGCTGACCAGCGCGGGGGCCACCGACCTTGAGGTCAACGGCCAGAACGACGAGATCGTGGTCACCCTTTCGGAGGCGGAACAACAGGCCACGGACGAACGCACCGTGCGCCAGAGCCTCGAGATCATCCGCAGGCGGATCGACGCCGTGGGAACCCGGGAACCGACGATCCAGCGCCAGGGCAACGACCGGATCCTGATCCAGGTGCCGGGCATCGGGTCTACGGCCGAGCTCAAGGAGATCATCGGCACCACGGCTCAGTTGACCTTTCAGCCCGTTGTGGGACGCGGCAGCGATGCGAGCGCGCCCGCAGGTGTCGGTAACGAGATCCTGCCGTCGCTGGATGAGGAGGGGCAGTTCTACACGCTTGAACAGGTGCCTGTCGTGTCGGGCGAAGAGCTTGTCGATGCCCAGCCCGCGTTCGATCAGAACGGAAGACCGGCGGTGAATTTCCGTTTCAACCCGGCGGGTGCGCGCAAGTTCGGCGATTATACCGCAAGCAACATCGGTTCACCCTTTGCCATCGTTCTGGACGGCGAGGTCATTTCAGCCCCCGTGATCCAGAGCCACATCGCCGGCGGGTCGGGAATCATTACCGGCAATTTCACGGTTGAGGAGTCGACCAACCTTGCCGTGTTGTTGCGCGCGGGTGCATTGCCTGCGGGGCTGGATTTCCTTGAGGAACGGACCATCGGCCCGCAACTGGGACAGGACAGCATTGACGCCGGCAAGGTGGCCACCATGGTCGCCTTCGGCGCCGTTCTGGTGTTCATGTTCCTGACCTACGGCCTTTTCGGGCTGTTCGCGAACCTGGCGCTGATTATCAACATCGGGCTGCTGTTCGGGTTGCTCAGCATCATCGGTGCCACGCTGACCCTGCCGGGGATCGCGGGCATCGTGCTGACCGTTGGGATGGCGGTGGACGCCAACGTGCTGATCTTCGAACGCATCCGCGAGGAGTTGCGCACCGCCAAGGGACCTGCCCGCGCGATCGAGCTGGGTTATGAAAAGGCGCAGAGCGCCATTGTCGATGCCAACCTCACGACGATCATCACGGCCATCATCCTGTTCACCATGGGTTCGGGTCCGGTGCGCGGCTTTGCCATCACGCTGGGTCTTGGCATCGTGACCTCGGTGTTCACGGCAATCTTTGTAACCCGGCTGTTCATTGCGATGTGGTTCCACCGCACGCGCCCGAAAACCATCGAAGTCTGAAAGGTTTACACCGATGCGCATGCGACTGGTGCCCGACGAAACGAACTGGAATTTCTTCGGCCGTACCAAGCTGTGGCTGGGCATTTCCGGCGTCATGATGGTTGTGGCGCTGATCTCGTTCTTCGTGCAGGGCCTGAATTACGGGATCGATTTCCGGGGTGGCACGACGATCCGGACGGAATCGGCGCAACCTGTGGACGCGGGGGCCTATCGCAGCGCGCTGCAAGCGCTGGACCTGGGCGATGTGAGCATCACCGAAGTCTTTGACCCCAGCTTTGAGGACGACCAGAACGTGTCGATGATCCGCATCCAGGCCCAGAACGAGGCCGAATCGATCACCGCCGAACTCACCGAACAGGTGCGCCAGGCGTTGCTGACCGTGTCGCCGGACATCACCTTTGCATCGGTGGAATCCGTCGGGCCCAAGGTGTCGGGCGAACTGATCCAGACGGCGGTGATCGCTGTGCTGCTGGCCATCGGCGCGGTGCTGGTCTACATCTGGCTGCGGTTCGAGTGGCAGTTTGCCGTCGGCGCGGTGCTGGCGCTGGTGCATGACGTTGTGCTGACCATCGGCGTCTTCTCCGAAGTGCAGATCAAGTTCGACCTGGCGATCATCGCGGCGCTGCTGACCATTGTGGGCTATTCGCTCAACGACACTGTTGTGGTGTTCGACCGGGTGCGCGAGAACCTGATCAAGTACAAGAAGAAGGATCTGAAAGAGGTCCTGAACATCTCGATCAACGAGACGCTGAGCCGTACCTTCATGACCTCGCTTACCACCATGCTGGCACTGATCGCCATGTTCGTGCTAGGCGGCGACGTGATCCGCGGTTTTGTCTTTGCGATGATGTGGGGCGTCCTGGTGGGCACCTATTCGTCGATCTTCGTCGCCTCGGCGCTTCTGCTGCGCTTTGGTGTCAAGCGCGACTGGACCAAGCCCGATGCGAATTCGGGCAACCAGTACGCCAACATTGATGCCTGACCTGCTGGCCCAGAGCCTGGCGCTGCCGGGGCTCTGGGCGCTGGTGGGAACGGTCTTTGTTGCCGGGATCGTCTACGGATTTGCGGGCTTTGGCGCCGCGCTTGTCTTCATGCCGCTGGGCAGCGCGTTGCTGCCGATCGAGGTCGCAGTGGCGGCGTTCGCGGTGTCCGCCCTTTCGTCCTTTGTCACCGTCGTGCCGCGCGCCTGGAGCCTGGTGGACAAGGGTGGCGTGGCGGTCATGGTGTTCTGTGCCGCGATCTCGGCCTCGCTGGGGCTGTGGGTGCTGCGGGTGGCTGACCTTACCGCGCTGCGCTGGGCGGTGATCGCCGTCACCGCAGTGACCCTGATCGCGCTGGTCGCCGGATGGCGTTACCGCACCCGCCCGACGCTGGCCACGCGGTCCGCCGTCGGTTTCGCAACCGGCTTTGTCGGCGGGGCGACCGGGCTTCTTGGGCCGGTGATGGTGCTGTTCCAGCTCGCCGGAAGCGATTCCATTGCCACCTCGCGTGCCACGGCGCTGGTCTTTCTGACCGTGACCAGCCTTCTTCTGCTGCCTCTTATGGCGATTCAGGGGATGCTGACACCCCCTGCGGTTGCCCTTGGGTTAATTTTTCTGCTACCTTATGGCGCGGGGACCCGTCTGGGGGCAGCTTTGTTCCAACCCGGGCTTGAAAGATTTTACAGAATTGTGGCCTATTTCGTTATTCTTGCGGCACTCGTTCTTGGGTTGCCGCTTTGGGACCAGGGGATATGACGCGATGCGCCTGAATGAAGTCGTCTATACGGACGCCCTGCCGATCGAGGGTTACGGTCCCGGATTTTTCCGGATCGACAGCAAGCCGGTCCATGGCCCGGTCTGCGTGTCGCTTCGCGGCGTAGAGCCCTGGGGCGGGTTCGAGGACAGCGAGACCCTGATGCAGCTGATCAGGGATGTAGATGTGATCTTTGTCGGCACCGGCAGCGAGATCGCACATCTGCCGACGGGGCTGCGCGACCAGCTCGAGGCGGCGGGACTGGGCGTCGAGGTGATGAATTCACCATCGGCCTGCCGGACCTACAACGTGCTGCTGTCGGAAGGGCGGCGCGTGGCGCTGGCGGTTATGCCGGTCTGACCGGGACCGTCACACATGACGCCCCTGCCGGAGCGAGGGGCCAGCCCCTCGCGCTCCCCGGGATATTTGGAACCCGAAGAAGCCGGGCGCGACAGCAAGGATTTCACCGCATATTGGCGTTTTTGTACTGGCGGCCGCTGCGCTATAGCGCTTCGGGCGATACCTCAATCACGTGTTCGCTGCCTTTCGCCTGCGGCTCAGACGCAAAAAGTGATGCTGGATGTTTCAAGTCCTTCCCGAAACGCTGTAGGTCATTGCCATGGTTTTGACGGTCACAGATCTGGAAATTTCGCGGGGCGGGCGTGCTGTGCTGGAAGGGGTGCATTTCACGCTTTTGCCCGGTGCGGCCCTGATCCTGCGTGGTCCGAATGGTGTGGGCAAGACCACGCTGCTGCGCACGGTGGCCGGATTGCAGCCCGCGTCGGGTGGTCACATTTCCGGCGCGGACGACACAATTGCCTATGCCGGTCATTCCGACGGTCTGAAATCCATGCTGACGGTGACCGAGAACCTGGATTTCTGGGCGTCAGTCTTTGGCCGATCAGACATCGGCGCGGCGCTTGATGCCTTTGATCTGCGCGGACTTGCGTCGCGGCTGGCGGGAAACCTGTCGGCGGGGCAGAAGCGGCGGCTGGGTCTGGCGCGGCTGATGGTGACCGGGCGCCCGGTCTGGGTTCTGGACGAGCCTACTGTGTCGCTTGACGCGGCATCGGTGGGTCTGTTCGTGGCGGCGGTGCGCGGCCATCTGGGGCAGGGGGGATCGGCGATTCTGGCGACACATATCGACCTGGGCCTGCAGGAGGCGGCGGTGCTGGATCTGTCGGTCTTTCGCGCGTCGCCCCGCGCGGCGCAGGCGGACGAGGCGTTCCTGTGAGGGCGCTGCTGGCGCGGGATCTGCGGCTGGCAGTGCGTGCCGGGGGCGGGTTCGGCCTGGGGCTGGCGTTTTTCCTGATCGTGACGGTGCTGGTGCCGTTCGGGGTGGGGCCGCAAACCGCGCTTCTGACACGGATTGCGCCGGGGGTGCTCTGGATCGGGGCGCTTCTGGCTTGCCTGCTGTCGCTGGACCGTATCCTTGCGCTGGACTGGGAAGACGGGACGCTGGACCTATTGGCCACGGCGCCGTTGCCGATGGAGGGGATCGTCAGCGTCAAGGCGCTGGCGCACTGGATCACCACGGGTCTGCCACTGGTGCTGGCGGCGCCGCTGCTGGGGGTGCTGCTGAACCTCGCGCCGGGCGGATTCCTCTGGATCATCGTGTCGCTGGCCGTGGGCACGCCCGCGCTGTCGGTGATCGGCACCTTTGGTGCTGCGCTCACCATCGGGCTCAAGCGGGGGGGCCTGTTGCTGTCGCTGCTGGTGCTGCCGCTTTACGTGCCGACGCTGATCTTTGGTGCCGAGGTGGCGCGGCGGGGCGCCGATGGGCTGGGGGTTGGTGCGCCGTTGATGCTGCTGGCTGGCATCAGCCTTGGTGCCGTCGCGTTGTTGCCGTTTGCAAGCGCGGCGGTGCTGCGCATCAATCTGCGCTAGGGGTCGTGTGCGCATCTGCCCCCTTGTCAAAGCGGGCACGGCGGTTTGATTTGTAACAGACGGAACGGGGAGATAAGTCAGGCACATGTCGCTTTGGGAATATGCAAATCCGGTCAAGTTCATCCGCACGACGGATGTGGTGTTGCCGTGGGTGTCGGCGCTGGCGGTGGTCTGTCTGACGCTGGGGCTGGCCTGGGGCTTGTTCTTCACGCCCGAGGATTTCCGCCAGGGATCGACGGTCAAGATCATCTACCTGCATGTGCCTTCGGCGCTTATGGCAATCAATGCATGGATGATGATGCTGGTTGCCTCGTTGATCTGGATCATCCGGCGCCATCACGTAAGCGCGCTGGCCGCGCGGGCCGCAGCCCCGGTGGGCGCGGTGATGACGGTGATCGCGCTGGCGACAGGTGCGCTCTGGGGGCAGCCGATGTGGGGGACCTGGTGGGTTTGGGACCCGCGGCTGACATCCTTCCTGATCCTGTTCCTGTTCTATCTTGGCTATATCGCGCTCTGGTCGGCGATCGAGGATGACGACACCGCGGCCGATCTAACCTCGATCCTGTGTCTGGTGGGATCGGTGTTTGCGGTGCTCAGCCGCTATGCGGTTAATTTCTGGAACCAGGGGCTGCACCAGGGCGCTTCGCTGAGCCTCGACAAGGAGAAAAACGTGGCGGATGTTTTCTATTTTCCGCTGCTGGTGTGCATCGCGGGTTTTGTGCTGTTGTTTGTGGCGCTGGTGTTCCTGCGCACGCAGACGGAAATCCGCGCGCGCCGAACACGGGCCCTGATCACGCGGGAGCAGCAGGGATGATGCCGGATCTTGGTAAATATGCGGGCGCCGTGCTGTCGTCTTATGCGGTGGCGCTGGCGCTGATCGTGGCGCTTGTCGCCGTAAGCATCTGGCGCGCGCGCCGGGTCAAGGCCGCGCTTGAACTGGTCGAAAAGCGAGGCAAGACACATGGCTAGGATTTCACCCCTGATGATCGCGCCGCCGCTGATCTTTGCGGCCTTTGCGGCGCTGGCCTATGTCGGCATGTTCCGCGACGACCCGCAGGGGCTGCCCTCGACCCGCGTGGGACAGTCGGCACCGGCCATCACGGAGGCGACTTTGGGGAGTTATCCCGGTGTAACGCCCGACATGCTGCAATCAGGCGAGGTGACGCTGGTCAACTTCTGGGCCAGTTGGTGTCCGCCCTGCCGCGCGGAGCATCCCAAGCTGCTGGAGATGCAGGCCGACGGGATGCAGATCGTCGGAGTGAATTTCAAGGATCAGGCAGGCGACGCGCTGTCCTATCTCGAGGATGAGAAAAGCCCGTTTGCGGGCATCGCCTTTGATCCCAAGGGCCGCACCGCGATCGAATGGGGGGTCACGGCCCCGCCCGAGACTTTCATCGTCGACGGGGACGGCACGGTGCTGTTCCGTTTCGCCGGACCGCTGGTGGGAAGTGATTACCAACAGCGATTTTTGCCCGCCCTTGCGGCGGCGCAGGCGGACTGACCGCCCGCGCCGGTTGTCAGGCATAGCCGGTTGTCAGGTCATACAGTGCACAGGGTATTCGAATGCGACGACGCGCATCCCTTGGCGGTGTCGTTCGAGGCATATGCCCCCATCACCATCAACAATGCCAATATCGCTGCCTGAAAGAGTGTTACAAACGTTCGTTTCATCGCTCTGCCTCTGCCCGGCCCCCTCTTGAACGGGGGGCATCTGCGATGACATAACCCTGCACCGTTACGATTCGTATGCTCACGCTTTGGTGATCGACCAGGCCGCGCGGAATTTAGCGCAGGGAGTGCGCTGAATAGGGCACACGACGCCTGCGGGGCCGGCGGAATGAAAACGGGCCGCGCTGTGCCGCGCGGCCCGTTCGTGAAATTTATACCTGACGGAAATCAGGCGGCGGCGAGGTTGCGCAGCACGTAATGCAGCACGCCGCCGTGTTCGATGTATTCGATCTCGATCGCGGTATCGATCCGGCACTTGATCTGGATCGTCTTTTCGGTCCCGTCCGCCATCTTGATCGTGCAGGGCACTTCCTGTTGCGGCTTGATCGTGTCGAGGCCGCTGATCGAAACGGTTTCCTCTCCGGTGAGGCCAAGCGACTTGCGGGTGTCGCCGCCCGTGAATTCGAACGGGATGACACCCATGCCCACAAGGTTGGACCGGTGAATCCGCTCGAAGGATTCAGCGATCACGGCCTTTACGCCCAGCAGGGCCGTGCCCTTGGCCGCCCAGTCGCGGCTGGATCCGGCACCGTACTGTTCGCCGCCGAAGATAACCAGCGGCGTGCCCTGGTCCTGATGGGCCATGGCCGCGTCAAAGATCGACATCTGGCTGCCATCCGGACCCTTGGAATAGCCGCCTTCGACGCCATCCAGCATCTCGTTCTTGATGCGGATGTTGGCAAAGGTGCCGCGCATCATCACTTCGTGGTTGCCGCGACGCGACCCGTAAGAGTTGAATTCGCGCTGCGGGACCTGACGTTCGACCAGATACTTGCCGGCGGGGGTGGTGTCCTTGAACGAGCCGGCGGGGCTGATGTGGTCGGTGGTGATCATGTCGCCCAGAATCGCCAGTACGCGGGCGTTTTCAAGGTTGGTGATCACGCCCGGCTCCTTGGACATGTTCTGGAAATAGGGCGGGTTTTGCACGTAGGTCGACGATACCGGCCAGTCATAGGTCTGGGCATCGGTCGTCTCGACCTCCTGCCATTTCTCGTCCCCCTTGAAGACATCGGCATATTTCTCCTGGAACGATTCGCGCGTCACGGTGCGTTCGACCAGTTCTGCGATCTCGGCCTGGGTGGGCCAGATGTCCTTGAGATAGACATCGTTGCCGTCCTTGCCGCGGCCAAGGCTTTCGGTCGTGATGTCCACGTTCATGTCGCCGATCAGTGCATAGGCCACCACAAGTGGCGGGCTGGCAAGGTAGTTGGCGCGCACATCCGGGGAAATCCGACCCTCGAAGTTGCGGTTGCCCGACAGGACAGAGGTGCCGATCAGGTCGTGGTCGGTGATGCACTTGCTGATTTCCGGCGCCAGCGGGCCAGAGTTGCCGATGCATGTGGTGCAGCCGTACCCGACGAGGTTGAAGCCGAGGGCATCCAGATCCTCTTGCAGTTCCGCCGCTTCAAGGTAGGCCGACACCACCTGCGATCCGGGCGCGAGCGAGGTCTTGACCCAGGGTTTACGTGTCAGACCCAGCGCCCGCGCCTTGCGCGCCACAAGTCCTGCGCCGATCATGACATAAGGGTTCGACGTATTGGTGCACGACGTGATCGAGGCAATGACGATGGACCCGTCATGCAGCTGGAACTTGTCGTCGCCGACCTGGGCATAGCCCCGCTGGTGGTGACCCTGGTCGCCGGGAATGTCGCTTGGTTCGGGCTGGCCGCCTTCACCTTCCCAGCGGATCTCTTCCTTCGAACTGGCATCCTTGCCTTCGCGCACGCCCTTGACGTAATCGCCGAACGCTTTCGCCGCGCCTGTCAGGGCGATATAGTCCTGTGGACGCTTGGGGCCGGAAATCGCCGGAACGATGGTGCCCATGTCGAGTTCAAGCGTGTCGGTGTAGACCGGCGCGTAATCCGCACCCCGCCAGAAGCCGTTCTCTTTCGCATAAGCCTCGACCAGCGCGATGCGGTCCTTGTCGCGGCCCGTCATTTCCATGTAGCGCAGGGTTTCCTGATCGATCGGGAAAAAGCCGCAGGTCGCGCCGTATTCCGGTGCCATGTTGGCGATGGTCGCACGGTCCGCGAGCGGCAGATGGTCCAGACCCTCGCCGTAGAATTCGACGAACTTGCTGACCACACCCTTGGCGCGCAGCATCTCGACCACCTTGAGCACGAGGTCGGTGCCGGTGGTGCCCTCCATCATGCGGCCGGTCAGCTTGAAGCCGACGACTTCGGGGATCAGCATAGAGATCGGTTGGCCCAGCATCGCGGCCTCGGCCTCGATCCCGCCGACGCCCCAGCCAAGCACGGCCATGCCGTTGACCATCGTCGTGTGGCTGTCGGTGCCGACGAGCGTGTCGGGATAAGCGACCTCATCGCCGTTCTGGTCCTTGTCGGTCCAGACCGTCTGCGCGAGGTATTCCAGGTTGACCTGGTGGCAGATGCCGGTGCCCGGCGGCACGACACGGAAGTTGTTGAACGCCTTCTGACCCCACTTGAGAAAGGTGTAGCGTTCGATGTTGCGTTCGTATTCCCGGTCGACGTTCATCTGGAACGCGCGCGGGTTGCCGTATTCGTCGATCATCACGGAATGGTCGATCACCAGATCCACCGGGTTGAGCGGGTTGATCTTGTCCGCGTCCCCCCCCAGCGCCACCAGACCGTCGCGCATGGCGGCAAGGTCGACAACAGCGGGAACGCCGGTGAAATCCTGCATCAGCACGCGGGCCGGACGATAGGCGATTTCGCGGGTGGACTTGCCGCCATCCTGCGCCCAGGCGGCGAACGCCTTGATGTCGTCGATCGTCACGGTCTTGCCATCCTCGAAACGCAACATGTTTTCGAGCACGACTTTCAGGGCGACGGGCAACTTCGAGAAATCACCCAGCCCGGCTTTTTCGGCGGCGGGAATGGAGTAGTAGCTAAATGACGTGCCATTGACGCTGAGCGTTTTGCGCGTCTTGGCGGTGTCCTGTCCGACGGAAATGGGCATGGCGGTCTCCCTTGAGATACGAATTTTTCGTCTGTCTACCATGCTATCTGCCTCATGCCCGGTTTTCGATCAAGGGGGGTGCGACAATTTATGTATACCATTGCACACAATGAGCCGAACCGGGCAGTTCCCGAACCTGTCGCCCAGTCCTTGGGCGGTGCCCGTACCCCGGTCCCGGGGCCAAGCCGGTATCGCGGGTTCGGGGCTTCACCGTCTCTCGCAAAACCTTGATTGGTTATTTCAGGCGTCCGGGGCTAGGCATCGGTCAGTCAACAGCCTGGATCGGACCTGCAATGCGACACCTCTTCAACTGCGTGATGGGCGTTTTCATGGTATGTGCCGGGCCTGGATATGCCGAACAAAACCCTGTTGTGGTTGAACTTTACACCTCGCAGGGGTGTTCCTCATGTCCCACTGCTGACGCCTTGCTCGCCGGACTGGAGGGGCGCGACGATATAATTCCGCTGGCGCTTCATGTGGACTACTGGGATTACATCGGCTGGAAGGATGACTTTGCCAGCCCCGCGTTCACCGCGCGCCAGAAAGGGTATGCCAAGGCTCTGGGAAACCGGTCAATCTACACGCCACAGATGATCGTGAACGGCAAGCACGATGTTGTCGGCAACCGTTCAAAGGATGTTGCGGCCCTGATCGCGGCGCACAAGGCCAAGGTCACGCCCGTGACTCTGGAAATCTCGCGCTCTGGCGATGTCCTGTCGATCCGCGCCACCAGCCTGCGCAACGTCGGGCAGGCCGACATCGAACTCGTGCGCTACCTGCCGCAGCAGTCTGTGGTCATCAAGCGTGGCGAAAATGCCGGACGCACCCTGGGTTACACCCATATCGTGACCGCATGGAGCGTTGTGGAACGCTGGAACGGGCAGGGCAGCTTTGCGACGACGACCCCGGTCAGCGGCACGGAACCGATTGTCGTGTTGGTGCAGGGGGCGGATTATGGCCCCGTCTTCGCCGCCGCCCGCCTGCGCTGACGCTTTGGTTTCCAGCGGCGATGGATCCAGAACCATTGTTCGGGATTGGCGCGGATCCGCGATTCGAGCCGTGCGGACGCCTCGCGCATCATCGCGACCGGATCGCCGTGTGGGATCGGCGCCTCGAAGATCGCCTCGAAACTGACGCCGTCCGGCTGGCGCAGACCAAAGAACGGCACCATGAGCGCACCGGTGCGCAGCGCGATGTCGGCCGCCGAGGTCAGCGTCGGTGCCGACCGCCCCATGAAGTCGATCGCTGTCCCGGCGCTGTCGTAGACGTCGAACAGCAGCACACCCATGCCGCCGTCCTTGATATGACGCAGCAGGCCCATGGTGCCGCGGCGGCCCTGTTCGAACACCGGGCCGGACAGGAGGTGCATGTTCTGTGCATAGTGGTCGTTGAAGAACGGGTTGGACATCGGACGGTAAAGACCGCCGATCTGGAATCCGCGCGCCACCAGCGCGGCGCGCGGTGCTTCGAAATTGCCGAAATGACCGGTAACGAACAGGACGGGACGACCTTCGGCGCGGGCCGCCTCGACTGCGGCCAGCCCGTCGCCGGACACGCGGGCGGCGCGCATGCGGTCGCGCAGGCCGATGACATCGTAATTCTCGATCATCGTGCGCCCGGCGTTGTCGGCCACCGCGTCTGCGATCCGGCGCTTCTCCTGGTCGGGCATGTCGGGCCAGACATATGTCAGGTTTTCGATCGCGCGCGCGCGATATCCCGCAAGTGGGGCCAGGACACGCGCAACGAACCAGCCCATCAGCCAGAGGCGCAACCGCAAGGGCACGCGCAGCATCAGCGCAATCATTGCGCGCAGGGCCCGGTCGGTCAGCCAGTCGGACCAGCCGCCCTCGATCCTGTCCTGAGAAGTCGTTTCGCTCAATCGTCGTCCCCGTTCCCTTGACGCCCAAGAATTAGGCCGCAGGCGACAGGATCACAACCCTGTCCGGTGGAGGGGGCGGGCGGGCCCCGGCAAAAGGCCGTGCGGGACAGGGGACACAAGGCAGGATCCGTTAGCGGGTCTGCGTCGGCGAAAATGCGAATAGCGCAATATTGTCAATCTCTCGGCGGATGGGGCAAGCCAGCGTTTGAGAGGCCAACGGCGTTCGGTCCGCACTCTGAAGGCCATAATGCGAAACATGCCCTAGTCTTTGGCTTCAGTGTCGGCTTCGTCGGGGGTGAGCAGTTCGATCTCTCCTGCGGTGACCAGATCGCGGATTGCGGCGACCACGGCGTTCATCGCGTCTTCGGCCACGCGCGCCTTTACCGTACCCTTTTCGGCGGCCTCTTCGCGCAGGCTTTGCGCCATGCGTTTGGACATGTTTTCAAGGAGGAATTCGCAGGCCCGCGTCTCATCTTCGATGCGGGCGCCGGCGATGGCGGTGACAAGAACGGTGGCATCCACATCCCGCGTGACCTTTGGCACGTCGATGGCGTTCAGCCTGAGGGGAATGTTCGGAAAGGTGAAGATCGCGCGCCGCACGGCATCCGCGAACACGGCGTCCGTTTCGTCCAGACCTTCAAGCACGTCGTCGCGGATGCAGGAGGTGGAATAGTTCAGGATCGCGCCGACCCGGTCCACCGGTGCCGAAGCAAAGGCACGCGGCGGTTCCGCGTCCAGCTGGCTTGCCAGACTTAGCCCGATACGGTCCACCGCTTCGGGGGTGACACCTGCCGTCATCGACACAGCGTAGGTGATACGCCGCGCCTTTGCGCCCGGCAGACGGCCCAGAAGGGCGGCCGCCTTGGACACGTCGATCTTGGACAGCATGACGGCGGCAATTTCCGTGCTTTCGGACAGGACCATCTTTTCCAGCCGGTCGAGTTCCAGCCCGCCGATCCGGGTCCAGGGATCGCCTGCCTGGCGCACGCCGGCCTCTTTTCGCAGGCGGGCGGCAGTGCGGGGGCTGATCTTTCCGTCAAGCGCCGTTAATGCTCCGCCGATGGTGCCGGGAAAGGACAAGCCCACCGCGTCCAGCTCGTCGGCAAACTCCTGAACCACCGCCGCCAGCGTGTCCCTGTCCACGTACCGCATCGCACCCAGTTGTTGCGTCAACTGTTCCTGAAGCGGTTCCGGCAGGGCGGACAGCGGCACATCGGCACCCTCGTTCAGGATGAACTGCACGATGATGGCCGCCTTGGCCTTGCGTGTCAGCCGGGGTTTTCCGACGGGCGGGGGCAGGGCGGCGAAAGGGGTAAGACTGCTCATGGAACGCTCCGTTGGACCTGCGGCCACGGTTACCGCATCACAGTTAAGGAAGACTGGACTTAATCGCTAAGAACTTTCCATTTCAGGGTGGGCCGTGTGCAACAGGGACGCTCTGACAGCTGTGCCCGGAAGGTCCCACGTCTGGTTGCAAGGGAAGGACGAAAGCCTTGAAGGTCGTGCCGGGGGCAAATTCGTTGCAGCCCGGCCTTGCAGCCCGGACAAGAAAAAAGGCGACCGAACCGGTCGCCTTCTGAAGTTAAAAGCTGAAATGGATCAGCCGCTTACGACCTTGCAACTGTTTGACGCGCTGTCGTAGACCATCCCGTCATTGCAGGACATGGCCTGCTGAGTATGGCCAGAGCAGGCCGCAGCGGCAAAAGTGGGCGCGATAACAAGCGCAAAAGCCGTCAGAAGTGCCTTGAACGTCATGAAATCCTCCGAATTGTTGATATTTCAAGGTACCACGGTTTAGAGATCTTCGAAAAGGATCCCTTTCACGAATCCGCGAGGTGCGTGACTTTCACAGGGAGAGACCGAAGAGGTGCCGAAAAAACGGGCCATCGGCGCGGTGACCGCCGTATCCTGCCGCGCCGGATCGGTGGCCGCTCCGACGGGACGGCAAGGGTTCTTGTCGCCTCTCTTGGGGAACAAGCCCGCCGCTGCGGTGTTTGAACCGGCAGAGTGGCGAATGCCCCATCGCTCCCAATCTGGAAATTGCTGGGGCAGCTTGTGTTTCTGTCATAAATGCCATCTTTCGCCACCTGAGGAACGATCAGGCGCAAAACTTCTGGCGGACGCTGCCGCAGATCACGAAACGGCGCAAACGTAGGGTGGGGGGCGCCGACGGTTCCGGAGGATGCGCAGAATGTGCCGACGCCCATCGGAGACGACGAAGACGGGAATGTCAGATATGCCCCGGGATGACAGCAGGCAGTGAAATCGCATGTGCCCAGACTGACAGAAGCCATGGGAGCCGCCCCCAACCTGCGTCCATAAACCGAGGAGGTTTGCCGTGCTGGATCGCATCAGATCGCTTTACGAGGATGACACACCCCAGGCGCACCGGTTCCGCTATGCGTTGCTGGGTTTCGACCTCTGCACGATCACCTTTGTCATCTTCACCTCTTTCATCGAACGCTCGCAAGTGATCGTGATCCTGGATGCGGTGTTCGGCAGTCTGATCCTTGCGGATTTTGTCGTCCGTGTGTGCATCGCACCGGAAAGGGGGCGCTTTCTGCTGCGCCTGCACACCTGGGCGGATATTGTGGCGATCGTGTCCTTCCTGGTCCCGGTCGTGGGCGACAGCTTTGGATTCCTGCGCATTCTGCGCACGGTGCGCCTGCTGCGAACCTATCAGTTGCTGCACCGGATGCGGCAGGATTTCCGGTACTTCCGCCGGAATGAGGAGGTCATTCTGGCCAGTGTCAATTTGTGCGTATTCCTGTTCGTGATGACCGGGCTGATCTTCGCCACGCAGAAACACATCAACCCCGATATCGGCAACTATGCCGATGCGCTTTACTTTACTGTGACAACCCTGACGACGACGGGTTTCGGTGACATCATCCTGACCGGCGACTGGGGGCGGATGCTGTCCGTGGCTGTGATGATTTTCGGGGTCACGTTGTTCCTGCGCCTGTTGCAGGTGCTTTTCCGCCCAAGAAAGGTGCGTGTGGCTTGCGATAATTGCGGGCTCATCCTGCATGATGCGGATGCCGTGCATTGCAAGCATTGCGGCGAGACGATGCGCATCCCGACCGAAGGCGTGGTCTGAGGCGGATCTGCCCGGGGTGTCCCGCGCCATCCGTCGCAGCTGCGTCCCGATCTTGTCGGCTGGGTCGCAGATTGCCGGGCAAGACGACCGGAACAGGCGCCGGCCTGGCTCTGGGTCGCAGGATTTGCGATGGCCGTTTCGTCCGGCACCGCTGGACTCTGCGCCGGTCGCTTGGGATACTGCGGCCATGAGTCTGCCCCCGGGTTTCCTTGACGAATTGCGCACCCGCACGAGCCTGTCCCGGGTCGTGGGGCGCAAGGTCATGTGGGACACGCGCAAGTCCAATCAGGGCAAGGGCGACATGTGGGCACCCTGCCCATTCCATCAGGAAAAAAGCGCGTCTTTCCATGTAGATGACCGCAAGGGGTTCTACTACTGCTTTGGCTGCCACGCCAAGGGCGACGCGATCTCTTTCGTGCGCGAGACCGAGAATGTGGATTTCATGGAGGCGATCGCGATCCTGGCCGCCGAAGCCGGGATGCCGATGCCCGAACGCGATCCGCAGGCCCAGGTCAAGGCCGACCGCCGCACACAGCTGGCCGAAGTCATGGATATGGCCGTCGCCTTCTATGCGCTTCAACTGAAGACCGCGGGGGGGTCTGCGGCGCGCACCTATCTGGACAGGCGCGGCATGTCCGAGCCGACGCGCGACAGGTTCGGCATCGGTTTCGCCCCTGATGGCTGGCAGAGCCTGTGGGACCATCTGCGCGGCAAGGGGGTGGACGAGGGCCTGATTCTGGGTGCGGGTCTGGCCAAGGCATCCAGCAAGGGCGGCAAGCCCTACGATGTTTTCCGCAACCGTATCATGTTCCCGATCCGGGATGCGCGCGACCGCTGCATCGCCTTTGGCGGGCGGGCGATGGACCCGGATGACAGTGCCAAGTACCTCAATTCGCCCGAGACGGAACTGTTCGACAAGGGGCGCAACCTTTACAATCACGGTCCGGCGCGCACGGCGGCGGGCAAGGGCCAGCCGCTGATCGTGGCCGAAGGCTATATGGACGTGATCGCGCTGGTCGAGGCGGGGTTTGGCGCGGCTGTGGCGCCGCTGGGCACGGCGGTCACGGAAACGCAGTTGCAACTGCTCTGGCGCATTTCGGACGAACCGCTGGTGGCGCTTGATGGCGACACGGCCGGCATCCGCGCGGCGTACCGGGTGATCGATCTTGCGTTGCCGCTGCTGGAATCCGGCAAGTCGCTGCGTTTTGCCCTGATGCCCGAAGGCAAGGACCCGGACGATCTGATCCGCGCCGAAGGGGCGGGGGGCGTGCAGAAGGTGCTGGAGGCTGCGGTGCCCATGGTCCGCCTGCTCTGGCAGCGCGAGACGGAAGGCAAGGTGTTCGACAGTCCGGAACGCAAGGCCGCGCTCGACAAGGTGCTGCGCGATCGCATCCGCCAGATTCCCGACCCCAGCCTGCGCAGCCATTATGGCGAGGACATCAAGCAGATGCGCTGGGCGCTGTTCCGTCAGCGTCCGGCGAAACGGTCACAGGGCGCGCCCTGGGGCAAGACCCGGTGGAACGTGCCGCTGCCCCCCAGCGCCAGCGCCAAGTCGTCGCTTTTGGTGCTGGCGGGCGAGCAGGTCCAGGAACAGCTGCGCGAGGCGGTGATCCTGGCGGCGCTCCTGTCCGCGCCCGATCTGGTGGAGGAGTTCGAACCGCAGCTTGAATCGATGCCCTGTTCGGACCCCGTTCACCGGGATTTGCGCGACTGCCTGCTGCGCGCGCTGGGGCAGGATCCGGTCGAGGTGCGTCGGCTTGCAGAAGAGGCATTGGGCGCGCAGGCCCTTGAAACATTGTACGCGGCACGCCACGTAGCCTTGAACCCGTGCATGCGCAAACCTGGGGACACGGATTTGGCGCGGATGACCGTCGCCGAGGAACTGGCCAAGCTGGAGGCGCATCGCAGGCAGGTTCTGGGCATCGCGGAAGGGATCGAGGATCTGCGTGGCGATGTTGCGGATGAATCCGTCACATGGCGGCTGGGGCAGGCGGCAGAGGCGCGCTCTTTCGCCGAAAGGGCCCAGCAAGAGGACAGTTCGGATTATGTCACCGCCGAAAACGGTGTCCAGCTTGATGCGGATGAAGTGCGACGCAGTCGGGCGCTTTTCGAATCACTCGATGCCACACGTGGTGGCAAACCAAGAAGATCTCACTAGTTTGGTGAGGAACAAGTAAACAAATCAGGGTAAACGGGTGTGCGAATCACTCGATCTCGCTAATGATTCGCTTTATTCGAATCACTCGACGCATCCATGCGCTTTCCCACCGCCCCGGACAGGAGCACCATATGGCAGCCAAAGACAACGACGACGCCAAGCCGGAAGTTCAGGACGACGAAGTTTCGCTCGACATGAGCCAGGCCGCCGTCAAGAAGATGATCGCTGACGCGCGCGAACGGGGCTACATCACCTACGACCAGCTCAACGAGGTCCTTCCGCCCGATCAGGTCAGTTCCGACCAGATTGAGGATGTGATGTCGATGCTGTCGGAAATGGGTATCCAGGTCACCGAGGATGACGAGGAAGGCGAAGAAGAGGACAAGGGATCAACCGATCTGGTCGATGCCTCGTCCAACAAGGATGTTGCGCTGTCTTCGGGCGGCAGTGAAAAGCTGGACCGTACAGACGATCCGGTGCGCATGTATCTGCGCGAGATGGGGTCGGTCGAACTGCTGAGCCGCGAGGGCGAGATCGCCATCGCCAAACGGATCGAGGCCGGGCGCAACACGATGATCGCGGGCCTGTGTGAAAGCCCGCTGACCTTTCAGGCGATCACCATCTGGCGCGATGAGCTTCTGTCCGAGGACATTCTGCTGCGCGACGTGATCGACCTCGAGGCGACGTTCGGCACCCAGCTTGGCGAAGATGGAGAACTGGTATCGGCGGTTGTGGACGGGCCTGCGGTCAGCTCCGACTCCGGCAAGTCCACGGACGATTCGCAGGAGCTGGACGCCGACGGCAATCCGATCAGCTCGGATGACGACGAGGAAGAGGACGAGCAGGCCAACATGTCGCTGGCCGCGATGGAGGCCGCGCTCAAGCCGCGCGTGCTGGAAACGCTCGACATCATCGCACGCGATTACGAAGAACTTGCCACGATGCAGGACAGCCGGATCTCGGCCACCCTGAACGAGGACGGTTCCTTCAGCTCCGATGACGAGGGCCGGTATCAGAAACTGCGCAGCGAAATCGTGCTGCTGGTGAACGCGCTGCATCTGCACAACAACCGGATCGAGGCGTTGATCGACCAGCTTTACGGCATCAACAAGCGGATCATGTCCATCGATTCCGCAATGGTGAAGCTGGCCGACCAGGCGCGCATCAACCGGCGCGAATTCGTCGAGGAATATCGGGGCCGCGAACTTGACCCCAACTGGATGGAACGGATGGCCGCCAAGGCCGGACGCGGCTGGCAGATGTTCATCGAACGCTCGGCCGACAAGGTCGAGGAGCTGCGCAGCGACATGGCGCAGGTCGGCCAGTACGTCGGCCTGGACATCAGCGAATTCCGCCGCATCGTCCAGCAGGTCCAGAAGGGCGAAAAAGAGGCCCGGCAGGCGAAAAAGGAAATGGTCGAGGCGAACCTGCGTCTGGTTATCTCGATTGCCAAGAAATACACCAACCGCGGTCTGCAATTCCTTGATCTCATTCAGGAAGGCAACATTGGCCTGATGAAGGCGGTGGACAAGTTCGAATATCGCCGCGGCTACAAGTTCAGCACCTATGCAACCTGGTGGATCCGTCAGGCGATCACGCGTTCCATCGCGGATCAGGCCCGCACCATCCGTATTCCTGTCCACATGATCGAGACGATCAACAAGCTGGTGCGCACGGGTCGGCAGATGCTGCACGAGATCGGGCGCGAACCCACGCCCGAGGAACTTGCCGAAAAGCTCCAGATGCCGCTAGAAAAGGTTCGCAAGGTGATGAAGATCGCCAAGGAACCGATTTCGCTGGAAACCCCCATCGGTGATGAAGAAGACAGCCAGCTTGGCGATTTCATCGAGGACAAGAATGCCGTACTGCCGCTGGATTCCGCCATTCAGGAGAACCTGAAAGAGACAACGACACGGGTCCTGTCCTCGCTCACTCCGCGCGAGGAACGTGTCTTGCGGATGCGGTTCGGCATCGGCATGAACACCGATCACACGCTTGAAGAAGTGGGCCAGCAGTTCAGCGTGACGCGCGAACGCATCCGGCAGATCGAAGCGAAGGCGCTGCGCAAGCTCAAGCATCCGAGCCGGTCGCGCAAGCTGCGGTCCTTTCTGGATCAATAGACGCTTCTCGCAGGATACAATCTGGACGGGTCCGCCGAAATGCGGGCCCGCTTTCGCTTCAGGTCCGGTCGGTAATGGCGTTCAGGTCTGATCTGTCCGGACGTACCGCCAGATGGTGCGCAACAAAAACATCGCCAGGATCACCAGCGCGCAGGCCAGGATGATTTCCGTGCGGGTGAACCTGCCCAGCGCCTCGGACAGGAACTCGCCCAGTTCGCGGCCCATCGCCACCATCAGCACACCCCATACAGCGGCGGAAATGCCCGTTGCGATCGTGTAGGTCAGCCCCCGGATGGATGTGGCTGTGGCCAGCATCACCGGTGCAACAGTCCGCCCGCCGGGTATGAACCGGAACAGGCAGGCCAGCATAAGAGGCCGCGACAGGAACATTGCGGTCAGACGCACCGACAGAGGATGAGAGACTGCCCGCAATACGCGGGGATGTTCGCGGAATTTGCGGGCCAGCCAGAATGTGACGGTGTCGGTGACGAAAGCGCCCGTGATGGCGGCCAGAACGACAGGCCAGAACGCCAACAGCCCCTGATGGGTCAGAACGCCGCCTGTGATGGCAACGGTGTCGCCTTCCAGCGCGCAGCCGATCACAATGGCGATCAGGCCATATTCCTTTATGAATTCCTCGATCATTACCGCCAGCTTCTAACCGCTATGGCGCTGCGGTACAGGGCCGATTGCGGATTTTGCGCCGTCCGTCGCGCGAAAGTTCATGACCGACCGCCTTTGGCATCGCTTCTGCCCAAATCAATCTCAGCGGCCTGCGGCAAACGCGCGACGACGGGCTGCCTCACTGGTGCCTGCCGTCACTTCGTCGGCATCAGGAATATCTCGCGCGTGGTCACACGGGGATCTGCGGTGAGGGCATGCAAAACCGCAGCCGCAACGTCTTCTGGCTGCAGCTTGTCCGGCTTGGCCTCGTCGAAGAAGGCCGTGTCGACCATGCCCGGTGCGATCACCGTGCAGCGCCCGCCCCAGTCGCGCATCTCTTCGGCCAGATTTCCGGCGTATCCATGCACGAACCACTTGGACGCGCCATAGATCGAACCCTTGATATGGGTGCGCCCCGCCGCCGATCCGGTCATCAACAGCTGGCCCTTGCGCTCCTTCAGGTAGGGCATCGCGGCCTTTGCGGTCCAGAGCACGCCGAGAATGTTGAGATGCACCAGCGCGTGCCATTCTTCCGGGTCGCCGACTTCGGTTCCGGCGGCGTTCAGCCCCATGCCGGCATTGGCGTAAGCAGCGTCGATCCCGCCGAAAGTCTCGGCCACGGCGGCCATCGCCTTTTGCTGCTGCTCAAGGTCGGTCGCGTCGCCGGGAACGGCCAGGGCGTCGCTGCCAAGATCTTGCGCCAGAGCGTCGATCTTGTCCTTCGATCGGGCGAACAGACCCACGGACCAGCCTGCCGCGACAGCCGCACGGGCCGTTGCCGCGCCGATGCCGGACGAGGCGCCGGTTATGAAAAGTGTCTTCTTGGACATGTATATGCTTCCTTCTTCTGCTGGACCAACGCGGTTACCCCCCATGAAGTTGCCTTTCGCGCACAGTCGCGCCCCGGGCGTTTTGCGGGCTTTTGACCAGCGCAGGATTGGAAAATTGCGCCACTCCTGAAACTATTTGCCGTCACGCCGCGTTAAACTATTGAAACGTAAGGAGAGTCGCCATGACACGCCTGATCGCCGCCACTTCTGCCTTGATTTGTGTCGCGGCCGCTGCTTGGGCGGCGTCCGGGTCGCTAGATGCACAGGTTCCCACCGTCATAAGGATCGAAGTGAGCACGGCTGAACTCACGGATTGCCGCGAAACCCTGTCTGACGCTGCGCAGATGCCTGCCGTCCATGACAATGGATCGCCCATCCTTTTCGGGACTTCAGACGATTTGCCTACGGTCGCCTGCGTGGTGCGCTGAAACGAGAGGCTGCACTAGGCTGGTACAAGGCGTGGCCGGGGTCGCACCGATCACACCTTGCTGCTCTCGGCCCTATCAGGTCAGGTGCTCGTTGAAAAAGGTGATGGTGCGATCCCACGCAAGGTTTGCAGCTTCCTCATCGTAGCGCGGCGTGGAATCGTTATGGAAACCGTGATTGGCCCCTTCGTAGATGTGGGCGGTGTAGGTCTTTCCAGCTTTTTTCAAGGCCGCTTCGTAGGCGGGCCAGCCTTCGTTCACGCGCTCGTCAAGGGCGGCATAATGCAGAAGAAGCGGTGCCTCGATCCGCGCGACGTCCTCGGCGGCAGCCTGGCGACCGTAGAACGGAACCGAGGCGTTCAGTTCGGGGTAGGCGACGGCCATCGCGTTGCACACGCCTCCGCCATAGCAGAACCCGACGCAGCCCACCTTGCCGGTCGTGTCGTCATGGGCCGCCATGAACTCGTAGGCCGCGAAGAAATCGTTCATCAGCTTTTCGCCATCGACGCTCTGCTGCAATTCCCGCCCCTCCGCATCATTGCCGGGATAGCCGCCGACACTGGTCAACCCGTCCGGGGCTAGGGCGATGAAACCGGCCTTGGCGACGCGGCGCGCCACATCCTCGATATAGGGGTTGAGCCCGCGGTTTTCATGGATCACGACAACGGCTGGCAACGGTCCATCCGAGTTGGCGGGACGCACGAGATAGCCGCGCACCTCCCCATGGCCATTCGGAGATCGGTATGTGATGTATTCGGGCGTGATGTCGGGATCGTTGAAGGATACCTGCTCGGCCAGTGCATAGTTCGGCAGCATCATGTTGAGCAGCGCCGCGGCGGTCATGGTGCCGACGGCATACTTGCCCGCGCGGTCCAGAAATTCGCGGCGCGAGATCTGACCATGGGCATAGAAATCGTAAAGTTCGAGCAGGCCGGGATCGAAATCCTTGGCAGTGAGCCGCCTCTGTGGTGTCATCTCGTTCATGATCGCCTCCTCAGACTGGCACCGCATCAGCACGAAGCGGCGTCCCGAAGAAAACCTTAGCGCCTTGGGAATTTTTGCACAGATGGCAAGCATGCAGACGACGTTCACGCTTTCGACAGAGGGACCGGGACTTTATGAATTCACCCGGGAAGTGGCAACCTGGGTCCAAGGAACTGGTTTGCTGACGCTGTTCATCCGCCATTCCTCGGCCAGCCTGCTGATACAGGAAAACGCCGACCCTGAGGTGCGCAGCGATCTGGCCGCCTTCTTTCACCGTCTCGTGCCACCAACGACTGACCCGGCCATGGCCTATCTGACACACACCTACGAAGGGCCCGATGATATGCCCGGCCATCTCAAGGCCGCGATGTTGCCTGTCTCCCTGTCCATTCCGGTCAGTGACGGCATTCTGGCGCTGGGCACCTGGCAGGGCATCTATGTGTTCGAACACCGGACTAACCCGCACCGCCGACAGGTGGCAGCGCACCTGAGTTTCTAAGGTCGCGAACGGGCCGCCTTGTCAACGCGGGCCCAATGCAACCACGACGGCGGCCCATCCCGAGGACAACTCCCAGCGCAACCGCCAGAAGCGGCAATGTGGCGGGAAGAGGGATCGTTGCGGGAAAAGGGTCTGCCCCGTCGTCGACAAAGTCATACACGGACAGTGTGCTCGTTCCGGCAGTGTTCCAGTCGTAGAAGTAAAGTGTGTCATCGGCAAAAGTGATGCCCGCAGTCAGACCGTCCAGACCCAGCGAAAAGACATCCAATAGCGTGCCGGTGGCCAGATCAAAGCGACGCAGGCTTGCGCTGGCGCCAAAATCGAGGGTCCAGACGTTGTTGCGCATACTGTCCACCGCGATGTCGCCGATGCCGGAGGGCATGGACAGCGCCACCGTCTGAACGACCGTGTCCGGTGCATCCATCTTCGAAATCCGGATGCTGTTAAGCTCGTCCCAGTTGTAGCTGGATGAGGCGCCTGTGCGGTAGAGCAGGCCGTCCCGCACATCGATCGGATAGCCGCCATAGGCCGCCGTCTCGCTCGACAGGGCCGTTGCGGCACCGCCTGTTTTGCCAACGCTGTAGAGATCGTAACCCGATGTATTGCCGGTATAGTCGGAGAGGTAATAGTATTCCCCGTCGCCCGCGACCGAGGTGACATACTGCGTGAAGCCGGTGAAGTCTCCGTTCGGGCGGAAAAATAGCCCGTCTATGGCGGTATATCCGGTGACCATGCCGGTGAGGTCGGTCCGGTAGATCCGGTTCGTGGCCTGCTGCGCGAACAGAAGCTCGTTGGAGCCGGTGTCGAATCCCAGTCCCTGCGGGTGAAAATTAAAGGCGGTTCGGGACAACTCGCTCGCTAGTGCAAAGGTGTTCGCCAGCGTCAGCGTGGCGGCCTGCGTCGCACCGGGCACAAGGGCGGCACCGCTCAGAATTACCGCAGCGAGCAGACGTGCCACCGCCAGGCCGACAATACCTGCTGATGTGGCGGTTTCGCAAACAGTGCAAGTGTCATGTTCCAAAGACGTTGTCCCGATTTTGTGCCGGGACCGCAGGGTCAGCGGCATCGGCGTGTTACAATGGCTTTACCGGGTCTTGTCTGCACACAGTTGCAGGCCGACTGCCCGGCAACGTCGGCATCAGGCCGTTTGACATGGACAATTCACCAAAGGTCTTAAAAACTCCCTAATCACAACCCGTCCGGCTCTCGAATTTCCTGCGCTTGCCGCCTGCCTTCCTCAGGCTGGCCCAAGCGTGCGCAGCATCTGGGGGTCAAAATTTCCCGCTACCCAATTTCTGGCGCAGCCCCTATAGTGGCTGTGGATAAGTGGGGGCCAACCCCATTCCAGAGGCAGAGAACAAAAACGAGGGGGACGACCCATGCGGTGCCCGTTTTGCGGAAACATTGATACGCAGGTCAAGGATTCCAGGCCCGCCGAGGATCACGTCTCGATCCGCAGGCGCCGGTTTTGTCCGGCCTGCGGGGGACGATTCACCACTTACGAGCGGGTGCAACTGCGTGATCTGGTGGTCATCAAGACCAATGGCCGCCGCGAGGATTTTGACCGTGACAAGCTCGAACGCTCGATCCGCATCGCGCTCCAGAAACGTCCGATCGAACCCGAGCGGATGGACCAGATGATCAGCGGCATTGTGCGCCGCCTTGAAAGCATGGGCGAGACGGACATTCCCTCAAAGCAGATCGGTGAGATCGTGATGGAATCCCTGGCCCGGATAGATACCGTGGCCTATGTGCGTTTCGCGAGCGTTTACAAGAACTTCCAGGCGGCCGACGATTTCGACAAGTTCGTGAGCGAACTGCGTCCCGAAACACCTCCGGAAAAGTGAGCGGCGGGCAGGTCTCGGCAGCCGACCTGCGCCATATGGCCCATGCGCTCAGCCTGGGTCGCCGGGGCATGGGACGATGCTGGCCGAATCCGGCCGTGGGCTGCGTGATCGTGGCCCGGGGCCGGGTAATCGGGCGCGGGTGGACCCAGCCGGGTGGCCGACCCCATGGCGAAACCGAAGCCCTGGCCCAGGCCGGCGCGGCAGCACAGGGCGGAACGGCCTATGTGACGCTGGAACCCTGCGCGCATGTCGGGCGCACGCCGGCCTGCGCCCAGGCGCTGATCGACGCGGGAGTGATCCGCGTCGTGGTCGCCGTACAGGACCACGACCCCCGCGTCTCGGGTCGAGGATTTGCCATGCTGCGCGCCGCGGGCATCGACGTCACCGTCGGTGTCCTGGAACAGGCCGCGACAGAGGACCATTCCGGCTTCTTCCTGCGTACCGACCACGGGCGGCCGTTCGTGACCCTGAAACTCGCCAGCAGCTTTGACGGGCGCATCGCCACGGCCTCTGGCGAAAGCCGCTGGATCACCGGACCCGACGCGCGCCATCTCGTCCATGGCCTGCGTGCGCGCCACGATGCCGTCATGGTCGGCGCAGGCACGGCCCGCATCGACGACCCGTCCCTTACGGTGCGCGGGTTCGCTGACATCGACCAGCCCGTGCGTGTGGTCGTCTCTCGTCTCATCGACCTGCCACTGATGGGTCGGCTTGCCCGAAGCGCCGGTGACGTGCCCGTCTGGATCTGCCACGGGCCGGATGCCCCGGGCGAGATCCGCAAGGCCTGGACCGGTCTGGGCGCGACGCTCATCCCCTGCGCGCTGCACGGCAGACAGGTGGACGCCGCTTCGGTTCTGAAAGGCCTCGCAACGGCGGGTCTCACGCGCGTGTTCTGCGAGGGCGGAGGGACGCTTGCCGCAACGCTTCTCGCAGCCGACCTCGTGGATGCGCTGGTCGGCTTTACCGCCGGCGTAACCCTTGGAGCCGAAGCCACCCCCGGCATCGGCGCCATGGGCATCGCCCGTCTGGCCGAGGCGCCGCGCTTCGAACTGGTGGAAAGCCGCGCGGTGGGGGCCGATGTGATGCACCGCTGGCGGCGCAAACCGGCCTGACCGCTTCTTCTTTTTCCAAATACCCAAGGACCGCCGGCGCCCCAGGCGTCACCGTCGCCAGAGATGCGCCCGGCTGGCAAGAAGTCCCTGAAGCTTGGAGAGCGAACGGTTGAACGGCCCGCGGCGGGGCAGGTGGCCGCAGGCCAGCCGTTCGGCCACGACCTCGACCGGGCAGGGCAGTCCTGTCACCGGATCGCGGTAGCGCGGATAGGCGATCAGTGACGCATGCACCAAGCCTTCGATGTCCGGGCGGGCGGTGCGCCGTGCGGGCACCGGTCCCAGGTCGTGGGTCAGTCCCCAGCCGGCATAGAACGGCACCCCCAGTGTCACCACGCGGCAGCCGCGCAGCAGCGCCTCGAACCCGGCAAGCGAGGTCATGGTCCAGACCTCGTCCACGCAGGACAGCAGCGCACCCATGTCGACTCCGGCAAGGACCGCATCCGCCCATTGCTCGGGGTGTTCCACCGTGCCCTGTCGCAGGCCGGCCTCGACGTCAGGATGCGGCTTCCACAAGATCAGCGCACCGGGGTTGGCGGCGCGGGCGCGTTCAAGCAGCGTCCGGTTGGTGCGCACCTCGGGACTGCCCCGCAGGATCGAGGCGTCGTCCTCGACCTGGCCACAGACAAGAATGCGGTGCCCCTCAGGCAACGGCGGCACGGCACCTGGCAGGTTGTACTTGCTCAGGCCCGCCCGCGTCAGTTGCTCGATCAGTGCCCGGGCGCGCAGTCTCTGGTCCGGACGCAGGTGCGCCAAGGCATTGATCAGCACCTCGAGCCGGGATGGCCGGGACGGGTCATAGTATATCCCCAGATCGTCACAGACCAGCGACAGCGGCGGGACCAGCGCCGCGCCCAGCCCACGCGAGCGCAGGAACCCGTCTTCGATCCGGGTGATCCGTTCTGCCGGGTCTGCCTTGCCGGCCCAGATCATCAGCCCGCGTCCGCTGTCATCGGCGCGCTGCTGGGCACGGGCGCGGTCATTGTCAAAGACCATCCGCGTCCCGGCGCCGAAGAAGCCTTGCAGCGGCTTGCGCTTCCACAGCCGCATGCCGACGCCGACCCAGCCCGCACGGTCCTCGCGCCAGGCGCGGGCCCGGGCGTCGAGCGTGGCAAGCACCGTCTCGATCCCGCACAGGGTATCGCGCCAGGGGTCGTACCATTTCGGATAGAGGATCATTGCGGCGGCGAACAACTGCGCCCGCGTCAGGATGCGGTTGCGGCGCGGCACCGGGTCCTCGTCCTCTGTCAGTCCCCAGCCCGCATAGAACGGCTGGCCGAACACCCGGGGACGGTGACCGGCCAGGATCGCCTCGAACCCCATCTGGGATGACACGGTGTAGACCCCGACCGCACCCTCGAACAGGCTCCAGGGCGAATGGGGCCGATCCAGAAGCGTTATGCGGTCGTTGGCGTCGACATCGCTGAAATGCCCCGCCCGGTGTCCGCGCGCCGTTTCGGGATGGGTCTTGATAAGCACCCGCGCGCCGGGATGTTCCACCTGCGCGAAAACCAGCATTTCGAGGAACCGCGCCCGGTCCGCCCGGCTGGCAGAGACCGAGGCGTCGCCGCGTGTCTGGTCGATCACCAGTACATAGCCGGGTTCGGGTGGCCGCAGGGCCGGTTCGACCGCCGAATATTTGGTCAGATGCGCCTCGGCCATCCAGGCCATCGCGCCCCGCGCGCGGTCCAGCAGCGCGCTGTCGTCCAGCGGATGCGTCGCGAGCAGCGTTTCGAGGTCCGATGGCGCGGCTGCGTCAAAATGCACACCGCCGTGATCGATCATCAGGCCCAGCGGCGGTTCTCCGTCCCGGCCCGGATGCAGGGAACGCAGCAAGGCATCCTCGATCCGTACGAGACCTGCGCCGTGCCGCGCGGCCATCGCCATGCCGCGGTGGGCGGTGGGCGACTGGCCCCAGACGCCCACCAGATCGCCGGGGCGCGGTAGGCCAAGCGTGACGCGATAGCCGCAGAGTCCCAGGATGCGGCGCAGGCGCGGCTGTGTCAGGAAACCGCCGTTGTAGACGCAAAGACGCCGGAGGCCGGAATCCCCACCGGCGTCCGGGTCCGGCCCGTTTCCGGGCACGGGGTCAGCCCCCGCTGCTGCCCAGAGCGGTGGACACGGTGGCGACCGTCGCGACCGTGGACAGCGATCCGGTCAGGGCCGCGATTGTCTTGTCCCACTGCACAAAGGGTGCTTCGGTCACATAAAGCGTGTCGCTGTCGCGCACGACAAAGTCGCGCGCCATGAACATGCCGTTGGGACCGGTCAGGTCCAGAACATAGACCAGGCGCTGCGCCCCGGTCAGATCGGTGCGGCCCATCACCTGATTGGCGATTTCCTCAGGTTCGTTGCGGAAGATGAAGACGCCGGTCGGATCGGCCGAAGCCGAACGAAGGCCGCCGACCTGCGCAATCGCCTCGACCGCGCTCAGCGTCTGGGATTCGAACGGAACGCGGGCCTGCGTGCCGGTCGCACCAAGGGCGGTAAACGCGCGGGTGTCCTCTTCGACCAGGATCCGGTCGCCACCGCGCAGGGGGATGTCCATGCGCGGGTTCTTGTAGAGGTCCTGGAACCAGATCTTGCCCTGCTGGCCACCGCGCAGCACCGTCACTTGCGCGATTTCGGGCTGGATGGTCACGCCGCCGGCCCGGGCGAGCATGGACGACAATGTCCGTGTGGGACGCTCGATCGGATAGACGCCCTGACCGCCGACGGCGCCGACAAGGCTGACGGTCGAACCGTCGCCGGCCAGACGGCGCACCTGTACTTGCGGGTCCGGCGTCTGGTCGGCAAGGCGTTCGGTGATGACACGGCGGATCGCATCGGGGGAATTTCCTGCAGCCTTGATCCGGCCGGCGTAGGGCACGAAAATGAAGCCCGAACCGTCGACCTGCACTTCTTCGAGCACGGTCGAATTGCTGACTTCGCCCGCCAGAAGTCCGTCATCGACGTTTTCCCAGATGGTCAGGCCCAGCGTGTCCCCTGGGTTGATCACGTCCGATCCCACGACACCGGCATTCTGGAACGCCTCGGAAAACCCGAGTGAGGGCACGATGGCGGTGGCGCGGGTCACGCGGTCGTTGACCGTCACGACAAAGGCGTCGCCCTGTCGCTGGACCGAGCCTGCATAGATTTCGGATTTGTTCGGACCGACACGCGGCAGGCCGCAGGACGCCAGCACAGAAGTCGCTGCCACAAGGGTAACGGCCCTCGCCCAACGGGAAGAAGTGGGTATCACTGCTCGGTCTCCTCGACCTGATTTTATTCTGCCTACGGTATTTTTTTCGTAAGTTATGGGAATCCGTATGAAAAAGCCAGACAAACGATTCGGCTTGCTCAGCCTGCGCTGCGTAACTGTTGCCGTGGGGCCGCGGTGCCCTGAAGCAGGGCATCATAAGGATCGTCGGGTGCCAGCATCATGTCCACCACCTGCCGCAACAGTTGACGGCGCCCGCGTGCGGAATAGAACCCGCCGGGAAGCTGCGAGGTTTCAAGCAGATACCGGCGGTAATCTTTGTAGGCGCGGTTATCGGGCCGGGACGCCGAGCCGAAGAATTCCGCCAGCGGCTGGACCGACACGAATTCGGGCTTGGCATAGACCGCATCGCCGAACACCCGGAGCGGGATGCCGCGCCACAACACCTGCTGCCCCGCAGTCGAATTGACGGTGACGGCGGTGCGCGCGTCGTTCAGAAGCTGCGCAAGCTTGCCGCCGCGCACGTAATGGACGCGGTCGCGCACGCCCGCACGTGTCGCGTACTGCTGGATCGTGCGGCGCACGTTCACCCTCCCGTCCTCGAGCGGATGGGCCTTGAAAACCAGGTGATGGTGGCCGGGCGCGCCACGGGCAAAGCCGTCAATCACCAGTTCGAGGAATTCCGGCAGGGTGGTGAAGGGCGAGTGCATCTGGAACGAGCTGTCATGTTCCAGCTGGAGCAGGGCCAGATGGTAGGGAAAGCCGCCAAACCGGATACGTGCCGTGGCAATGATCCGGTCCAGTGCAGACAGCGGCATCAGGAGCAGCCGTTTGACGTAAAGCCTGAACTCGGTGGTGACCCGGACCGAACGGTGCGGACGGAAGTTGCGGTAATCGCCGTTCCGGAACATCACGAACCAGTGGTAGAGCGCGCCGTAAAAGATATGGTGGCGCATGTCGCCCCAATGGGCGGGGGGAAGAGGCGCCTCCATGTCCGACAGCTTCAGCGCCTCCTGCATCTGTGGCACGCTCATCTGCATCAACCGCGAATGTCCGTTCGCGCCGCCCCGTTCGTAGGTCACCCAATAAGGGCGCATATAACCTTCTTCGAAGACGTGGACAGTGATGCCGCGTGCCTCTGCCAAGGTCACGGCCTGAGCATGGACCGGGCGCGTGTCGCCGTAGAGCACAAGGTCGGTCACACCCTTGTCCGACAGAATACCGGCAAAATGCGCGGGCCAGTCACCCGCGGTGCCGGTAAAGGGCAGGTAGGTGGCGGAATCGAACCAGAAGGCGCGATCCCCGGCGTTGAATCCCACGCGCCAGACGTTCGCGCCGGTCTTGCGCAGCATTCTGCCCAGACGGTGAAAGAACGGGCCATGCGGTCCCTGAAGGAACAGGAAGCTGCGCGTCTGGCCTGTTGCGTTGCTCATGCGGGGGAACTATCCACTGGTTACACGGCTCCTCTCTGGCGCCTGAAACGGGCGAAAATAAGACCATGTGCGAAACGGCGCGCGGCCTTGCCGAGAGCGCCATGAAAAGGGACGCAGGATCAGATGTTTACCGGGATCATCACCGATATCGGAGAAGTGCGCCAGCTGGAACAGCACGGCGACCTGCGGGCGCGCATCGTGACAGGCTATGACACGCAGGGCATCGACATCGGCGCATCGATCGCCTGCAATGGCGTGTGCCTGACTGCGATTGCGCTGGGGTCGGACTGGTTTGACGTGCAGATCAGCGCGGAGACGGTGAGCAAGACGAATATCGCGTCCTGGTCGGTGGGCTATCGCGTGAACCTTGAACGCGCGCTTCGGGTCGGGGACGAACTGGGCGGCCACATCGTGTCCGGCCATGTCGACGGCCAGGCCGAAGTGATCTCGGTCCGGGACGACGGGGACAGCACGCGCGTGGTACTGCGCGCGCCGGACACCCTGGCCCGGTTCATCGCGCCCAAGGGGTCAGTGGCGCTGAACGGCACCTCGCTGACCGTGAACGAGGTCGAGGGATGCGATTTCGGCATCAATTTCATCCCGCACACCAAGGTGGCGACCACCTGGGGCGACGTGCAGGAAGGTGACCGCGTGAACCTCGAGATTGACACGCTGGCGCGTTATGTCGCGCGGCTTGCCGAGATGTCCTGACGCGCGCGCAACCTTTCAGGCCCCGCGCGGGGCCAAAGACCTGTACCGGCGGTCCCGGCAGTCGAAAGACCGGTCACCCCGGAATCCGCCCTCTGTTCCAGCCAAGGCCGGGGGGCCAGCCCCCCGGACCCCCCGGGATATTTGAAACCCGGAGAATGGGGGAGCGGATATCGGGACGGCCCGCAGATCCAGAGGCGCAGGGTCAGCGGGTGAGGGACTTCATGCCGGTTTCAAGCCCCGAAAGGGTCATCGGGACCATGGCATCCTCAAATATCTCGCGGATCATCGCGATGCTCTGGGTATGGGGCCAGTGCGTTTGTGGCACCGGGTTGATCCAGAGGTTGGCGGGCCACTGGGCGCGGACACGTTGCAGCCAGGTCTGGCCGGCCTCGGGGTTCCAGTGTTCGTTGGCACCACCGGGATAGGCGATCTCGTGGGGTGACATCGACGCATCGCCAACGAAGATGCATTTGTAGTCCGGTCCGTAGGTGCGCAGGATTTCGGTCGTGGGGATCTGCGCGTCCCAGCGGCGGCGGTTGTCCTTCCACACACCTTCGTAAAGGCAGTTGTGAAAGTAGAAATGCTCCATGTGCCGGAATTCGGCCCGGGCGGCGGAAAAGAGTTCCTCCACCACCTTTACATGCGGGTCCATCGATCCGCCGATGTCCAGAAACAGCAGCACCTTGACGGCATTGCGCCGCTCTGGCCGGGTCTGCACGTCGAGATAGCCGTGTTCGGCAGTGGCGCGGATGGTGCTGTCGAGGTCCAGTTCCTCGGCAGCGCCGTCGCGGGCCCATTTGCGCAAGCGTTTCAAGGCGACCTTGATGTTGCGGGTGCCGAGTTCGACGCTGTCATCCAGATTGCGGAATTCGCGCCTGTCCCAGACCTTGACCGCGCGCTGGTGGCGGCTTTGGTCCTGGCCGATGCGCACGCCCTCGGGGTTGTAACCATAAGCGCCGAAGGGCGAGGTGCCGGCCGTGCCGATCCACTTGCTGCCCCCCTGGTGGCGTCCCTGCTGCTCCCTGAGCCGCTCCTTCAGCGTCTCCATCAGCTTTTCAAAGCCGCCAAGTGCGTCGATCTCGGCCTTTTCCTCTGGGGTCAGGTGCTTTTCGGCCATCTTCGCCAGCCAGTCGGCCGGGACGTCAACGGCCTCCATCACCGCTTGCATCGGGATGCTGTCGAGCCCTTCGAAACTGGCCGCGAAGGCACGGTCGAAGCGGTCGATGTGGCGTTCGTCCTTCACCATCGCGGTGCGGGCGAGATAGTAGAACGCCTCGGGGTCATAGGTGGCTAGACCCGCCTTCATGCCTTCGAGAAAGCTGAGATATTCGCGCAGGGAGACCGGCACGGCGGCATTGCGCAGGTTTTCGAAGAATGGAATGAACATGGGGCAGGTGTATCCGGGATCGGGGCGGACGTGAACGGCAAAGTGTCCCCGTGCGCCTGTGCCTTAACGACGGGCAGCCGCTTTTGCTTTGTGGCTCGTCTGCCGCTGACCCCCGGGAGGCGCCGGTGATGCTACATCAGCATCTTGTCGATCGCTATGGTCACGATCAGGCCCAGCAGGGCAAAGCAGATCCCGAAACCCGCAGCATATTGTGCCATGTCGGCGGCGTTGCCCTTGCGGCGGCGCGCTGTGACCCCGCCGATCAATGCCCCAAGAAGGGCCCCTGCGATCACGATCATATACGGCTCCTGGATCCTGTCAGCGGATTGAGCGCGCCGATTTCGCGCAGCTTGGCGCGGACCGCCCAGTCCGGGCCGAAGCCGTAGCGTGCCCAGCCCAGAGAGTCCATGCGCACCTCGCGTCCTTCGGACACCCGGCCCGTCAGTTCAAGTGCTTCGGCGCGCAGCAGCATCAGGGTCGACAGCAGCGCGGCATTCTCGTAGCGCGCGGCCACGTCCAGCGCGGGGCGCAGGATGTCGAGCGCGCGATCGGGATTGTTCACGCTGACCTCGTGCGCGGCCAGTTGCGAGGCGGTATAGGCGCGGTGCAATTCTGTCCCGGGCGCTGCGGCGAAGACGCGATCGGCCTGCATGAAATGGTCATGTGCGGCGCGCGGGTCACTCGATTGCAGCAGCCGACCCATCACATAGTGGGAAAATCCGCGCCGATGATCGGTCCAGCCCAGGGCCGAGGCGATGTCGAGCGCGCGTTTCGCAGCCCTCAGCCGGGCAGAGGCGCCCGCCCCGGGGCCAAGGGCCTCTTGCACGGCGTCGATCCACTGGCGCGGCGTCGGGTCCAGGTTGCGCGGCCCAAGGCCGTCGCCCTGCGGGTTGAGCCGCGACAGGATGGCGGGCAGGCGGTCGGCGACCTGCGCGCGGGACATGCCGCTGTGCAGCGCGTCGTCGTAATAGATGCGCAGGATCAGCATGTCGTACCCGGTCAGGACCGTATGCACGTTGTCGTCGTTGAATACCGATTCGGGCAGGCGGTAGAGGTCGTTGAGCGGCCCGATCGCCTGGGCCAGTTCTTCGTGCAGGCAGTCGCGCACTTCTTGCGGACTGGCATCGTTTGGCAGGAAGATGGCGACGCGCTCACGGGTGGTGACGCCGGTCCAGTTGACGGCCCGGGTGCGCCGCGCCGCGCGATATTCGTCCAGGGTTGACACGTTGGGAACAACAAAACAGGCGGCTTGCGGCAGGTATTTGCGAATATCCGAGCGTGTGACCGCATTCACCGTCACATCCGCCGATCCGGCGCCGGTCAGCGCGATGTCGATGTCGGCCTCGGTGCGCAGGCGGTGCAGCAGGCGGTTGAGATCGGTGGCGAGCGTGGCCGGAACCCGGCCTGTGACGCGCACGGAAATCGGTCCTTCGAAGCGTGTGAGGCTGCTCAATGCACGCCCTGATTCCAGCTGGAAAGCAAGATCGCCGAAATCGCGCGCGATATCGATATTCGACGCGCGTGTCGCAACCGGGCGCGGCACCGAAAACACCTTGACCCCCGGCATTTTGCTTTCAACCCCAATTGTGGCCGCGCGGGTCGCGGTATCTTCGGGCGACACAGGCATGCAGGCGCCTAGAAACAGGTAGAAGGGCAGGATGAGCCTGCGCAGGCGGCGCGCGCCCCGAGTCGGCGGCACAAACAGCGGCGCAGGACCCTGCACGCAGCCGCTGGAACGCGCGCAATGCGCGACGGAAACCTGTATCTGGGACACTGTGCTGCCTGTCTGCTCGTTTCGGACGTTCAAACATCCGTATTTTTTTGTCCACTCAGGGGATACTATAAGGCCAAAGCAAGGTTTCTGCCTACGCTCCCTTGCGGGTCGTCCGCAATTATGGCGTGCAAGCCCAAGATATTGGCAAAGTCACTTATGGAACAAGGGTTTGAGCTGTGCAGTTGCGCAACAATGGCTGCCGGTCCAAGCCTAATTCCAATGCCGCAGGGTCGGACCTTGCCGGATCTGCGTCGGCGCGGACGCTGTGCGTCGGCTGCGATTTTCCAGCCGGGCGCCATCGCGGTCGCCCGCAGCGCCGTATCAGCGGCGGTTGTATTTGATGAAGGGTGTGAGCGTTCCGATGCGGTCGTAGAGACGGCGTGCGGTGCTGTTGAAATTCTGGGTCAGCCAATAGACGTTCGGTGCGCCTGCTGCATCTGCGGCGGCGTAGACACCTTCGATCAGGGCGCGTCCGACACCGGTGCCCCGGCTTTCCGGCGCGGCATAGAGATCCTGAAGGTAGCAGACGTTTTCCGCCGACCAGCCGTGCCGGTGGAACAGATAATGCGCCAGCCCGACCAGTGTGCCGTCCTGTTCGGCCACCAGCGCGTTGTAGTCCTGCGGATCGTCCCCCAGCAACCGGTCGAAGTAGAGATCGTGGATCCCGGCGGGGCGCGAGGTTTCGTAGAATGCCAGATAGGCGGTCCAGAGATCGGACCACCGGGCCTTGTCGTCGGGACGCAGCGGTCTGATTGTGGGGGATGTCTGGGTCATTGCTGGACTCTCCTTGTTGCACTGGTTGTTGCACTGGCAGCGCCAGTTTACCCTGTCGGTGACGCAAATCGCCAATGCTGAATGCGACAGCCTGCCGGATACCAGAGTGGGGTTCTGAACGTTCCCCGCCGATCAGTCTTGCCCCTGACCCGTCACCCCTGGCGGCCCTGACGCCGCGCCATGAAGGCCAGTCGTTCAAACAGGTGGACGTCCTGTTCGTTCTTGAGAAGGGCACCGTGCAGTTTGGGCAGGGCATTGGCGCCGTCGCGTTTCAGATCCTCGGGGGTCAGATCCTCGGCCAGAAGCAATTTGAGCCAGTCGAGCACTTCGGAGGTCGAGGGCTTCTTCTTCAGCCCCGGCTGTTCGCGTAGTTCGTAGAACTGGGTAAGCGCCGTGGTCAGCAGCGCCTCCTTGATGCCGGGGTGATGCACCGCGACGATGCGGCGCAGCGTCTCGGGGTCGGGGAAGCGGATGTAGTGAAAGAAACAGCGCCGCAGAAAGGCGTCCGGCAGTTCCTTTTCGTTGTTCGAGGTGATGATGACGATGGGTCGGTGGCGGGCGGCGACCGTCTTGCCGGTTTCGTATACGTGGAACTCCATCCGGTCGAGTTCCTGCAACAGATCGTTGGGGAATTCGATGTCAGCCTTGTCGACCTCGTCGATCAGCAGCACGACCTTTTCATCCGCCTCGAACGCCTGCCAGAGCTTGCCCTTGCGGATGTAGTTGGACACATCGTTGACCCGCTCGTCGCCAAGCTGGCTGTCGCGCAACCGGCTGACGGCGTCGTATTCATAAAGCCCCTGCTGGGCGCGGGTGGTGGATTTGACGTTCCATTCGATCATCCGCAGCCCCAGGGATGCGGCGACCTGCCGGGCAAGTTCGGTCTTGCCGGTACCCGGCTCTCCCTTCACCAGAAGCGGGCGTTCAAGCGTCACGGCGGCGTTCACGGCCATGGTCAGATCGCCGGTCGCGACATAGTCTTTCGTCCCTTCGAATTTCATGCCTGCATGCTCCTTGTGCGGTGTCGGCAAAGTGCCCCAAAAACGCCAAAAACGGTTGCTATTGTGTAGTGACAACCCCAGGGGCTTGGGTTAAGTGCTGCTCGCAGGGGTGCCAGATATCTGAGGAAATTACCATGACAGATATGGGTGTTGATGAGGGAACCAAGATGAAAGCAGAATCCTTTCTTCCCGACGACTACCGTCCGGCAGAAGACGAACCGTTCATGAATGAACGGCAGCTTGAATACTTCCGCCGCAAATTGCTGATGTGGAAGTCCGACCTCATGGCGGACAGCCGCGACACGATCGAAGGGCTTCAGGGGGGCACCCGGAACATCCCCGACGTCACGGATCGGGCCTCGGAAGAAACCGACCGCGCCTTGGAACTGCGCACCCGGGACCGCCAGCGCAAGCTGGTCAGCAAGATTGACGCCGCGCTGCGCCGTATCGGCGACGGCGAATATGGTTATTGTGAGGTGACGGGCGAGCCGATCAGCCTCAAGCGGCTGGATGCACGTCCCATCGCAACCATGAGCCTCGAGGCGCAGGAACGTCACGAACGCCGTGAAAAGGTTCACCGGGACGACTGATCCGGCGCAGGTGGGACAAGGATACAAAACGCCGGGGCGATGCTCCGGCGTTTGTCTTTGACAGGGGGCGTGAGCGGCATGAATCTGCGGGGACAGGAGATCCTGGTGATCGGCGCCGGCATTGGTGGCCTGGCAGCAGCCCTTGCGCTGCGGCAGCGCGGGGCCGGGGTTCTGGTGCTCGAGCAGGCTGCGGAGCTTGTCGAAGCGGGGGCCGGGCTTCAGGTTTCGCCCAACGGGCTGAGGGTCATTCATGCGCTGGGCCTGTCGCTTGAGGGCGCGGTGCGGGCGCAAGCGGTCAGTCTGCGTGACTATCGCCGCGGATCCGAAGTGGTGCGGCTGGATCTGGCACGCCTGGACCCGGGGCAAGCCTATCAATTCGTGCACCGGGCTGATCTTCTGGCGCTGCTGGAAAGGGCTGTCCGCGCCGCGGGGGTCGAGATCAGGCTGTCGCAAAGGGTCACGCAAGTGCGGGCCGGGGCGCGCCCGGTGGCCGAGATGGCCGTGGGCGGCAGGCTGACCGCCGATCTGATCCTGGGCGCGGACGGCGTGAAATCCGTGGCGCGCGGTGTGCTGAACGGGCAGGCGGCGGCGCAGTTCACCGGGCAGGTTGCCTGGCGCGCCGTGGTGCCCAACACCTGCGCCCATCCGCCCGAAGCACGGGTACACATGGGCCCGGGCCGCCATCTGGTCAGCTATCCTTTGCGCGGTGGCCGTTTCGTCAACCTTGTGGCAGTCGAGGAACGCACCGACTGGGCGGCCGAGGGTTGGACCCATCGCGACGAGGCACAGAACCTGCACGCAGCCTTTGCAGGGTTCGGCGGCGATGTGCCGGTCCTTCTCGCCGGGGTCGCGGCGCCCGGACTCTGGGGGCTGTTCCTGCATCCGGTGGCAGAGCACTGGCACGGCGACGGGCTGGCGCTGCTGGGGGATGCGGCGCATCCGACGCTGCCGTTCCTTGCACAAGGGGCCAACATGGCGCTGGAGGATGCCTGGGTGCTGGCGGACAGCCTGGACCGGGACGGGTTGCGGGCGGGCCTCGCGCGGTATCAGGCCCGGCGCCGGGACAGGGTGGCGCGGGTGATCCGGACGGCGGATGGCAACGCCTGGAAATACCATCTGCGCCAGCCGCTGCTGCGGGGGGCGACGCATCTTGCGTTGCGTCTGGCCGGACGGCTGGCTCCGGGACGGATGGTGCATCAGTTCGACTGGCTCTATGGTCACGACGTGACGCGCCCAGGGTGATCCGCCGGATCCAAATGAGCGCGCCTGCGGCGCGCGCCGGTTTCTGGTCTGTCCGGCCGGTGTCGACGCTTTGACCGCCACGCGGCGCGGGTCGCGCTGTTGCATCCTGGCCGGTCGCTGTTGCACCAAGGAAGGGGGAGACACAAGTTGGCCCCATGATAGAAGGTCGGTGGAGGATCCGCGCATGGACAGATTTGACAACGCCCCCGAAACCGCGCTTGGCTGGCACCGAAGCGGCATCGGTGCGGCGCTTGCCACAGTGACCGAAACCTGGGGCTCTGCTCCGCGGCGGGTCGGTTCGCAGCTGGCGATTTCTGGACAGGGCGAAATTGTGGGCTCGGTTTCGGGCGGCTGTGTAGAGGGCGCTGTGATCGTCGAGGCGCTCGAGGCGCTCGAGTCGGGCACGATGCGGGAGCTTGAATTCGGCGTCAGCGATCAGGACGCCTTTGCCGTGGGGCTTGCCTGTGGCGGCACGATCCGGATTCTGGTCGAACCGGTTGGCGCCGTCATGACCGAGGCGCTGCTGGCGGATCTGGTCGAAGCGCGGGCCGGACGGCGACCTGTCGCTTATGTGGCCGATCTGGACAGTGGCGCGCGGCACCTCGTGCACGACGGCTACCCAGACCGGTTCCGCATGGACCGTTCGGGTTTTGCAGAGGGTACGCGCAGCTTTGCCGCGATCCACAATCCACCCCTGCGGCTGATCGTGGTCGGCGCCGTGCACATTGCACAGGCGCTGGTGCCGATGGCGCGGATCGCAGGCTATGACCCGGTGGTGATCGACCCGCGAGAGACCTTCGGCGCTGCCGTGCGGTTTCCGGGCGAACGGGTGGTCAACGACTGGCCGGACGAGGCGGTCGAGGCCGAAGGGTTGGATCAGCGCACGGCGCTGGTGCTGCTGACCCATGATCCCAAGCTGGACGATCCGGCACTGGAAAAGGCGCTGCGGTCGGGCTGTTTCTACATTGGCGCGCTGGGGTCAAGCCGGACCCACGGCAAGCGGGTGGCGCGGCTTGAGTCGCTGGGGTTCAGCGCGTCGGAGATCGGGCGCATCCATGCCCCGATCGGGCTGGACATCGGCGCGTCGGGACCGTCGGAAATCGCCGTGTCGATCATCGCCGAAATGACCCGGGTGCTGAGGAAAGGCGCATGATCTTCGGCCCGGCCCCCCTGACCGAAGCAGAAGGCGCGGTGCTGGCACATTCGGTGCCCCTGCCAAAGGGGCGGCTGCGCAAGGGCAAGGTTCTGGGAAGGGCCGAGATCGCGCAGTTGGGCGCGGCCGGTGTGGACGAGGTCATCGTAGCACGGCTTGGTCCCGGGGATGTGTCCGAGGATGCCGCCGCAGAGCGCCTGGCACATGCCCTTGTTCCGGACCCTCAGGCGGCGGGGCTGCGGCTGAGCAGGGCGGCGACCGGGCGGGTCAACATCTTTGCCGACTGTCTGGGTGTGGCCGAGGTGGAGGCCGCGAAGATCGACGCGATCAATGCCGTGCATCCGATGATCACCGTCGCCACCGTACCCGAATGGCAACGCATGGGGCTGCGCGGAATGGTCGCGACGGTCAAGATCATCTCTTATGCCGTGCCCGATGACGCGCTGGAGCGTGCCTGTGCGCTGGGCCGCGACGGGCTGCGGATGCGGGGTGTCGCGGTCGCTCACGCACAACTGATTCAGACCTGCGTCGCGCCGGAGGACGGCAAAAAGGGCCAGAAGGCGATCGGCGACCGGTTGGACAGGCTGGGGGTCGCGCTGGGCGACATCTGCGTTGTCCCGCACGAGACCGCGGCGCTGGCGGCGGCCATCGCGGCGTCAGAGACCGGGGCGATCCTGATCCTGACGGCTTCGGCAACGTCGGACATCAACGATGTGGCCCCCTTGGCGCTGCGCGCCGCAGGCGGGCAAGTGATCCACTACGGCATGCCGGTCGATCCAGGCAACCTGCTGTTTTACGGCGACGTTAACGGCACACCGGTGATCGGTCTGCCGGGATGTGCGCGGTCCCCCGCGCTGAACGGCGCGGACTGGGTGATGGAACGGTTGCTCTGCGGCGTACCAGTCACCCCGCGCGACATCGCCGGGATGGGCGTGGGCGGATTGCTCAAGGAGATCCAGACCCGCCCGCACCCGCGCGAGGGATAAGGCACCGATCAGCTTCATCTCGGCCCATATGCCGACAGCACGAAACAAGCTGCCGACCACTCCGCTTCCTGACGCACCCTGCATCCTTCCTCAAGACCAGCGTGGAATGTGACCGTTTAACGCTGTCCCATGCGGGGCGGATGCGGAAGGGATCTTGTCAGTCTTCAGGCGGCCGGGGCAAGGTCACGCGCAAAGCTGCAAAGCGTTTGCAGTGCATCCGAAAAGATGTCGTCCGCGACCGTCAACGCAACGCGGACATGCCCGGCGGCCGAGGCGCCAAAGCTTTCGCCCGGCATCACCGCGATCTGGTGGCGGTCAAGCAGCCGGTTGGCAAAGTCATGGCCCGAAAGCCCCGTCGCGCGGATGTCCAGCATAAGGTACATGGCACCCTGACAGGGGCTGTGGCCGACATGGCTTTGGCCGTCAAGGATCTGGATGGCAAGCGCGCGGCGGCGGCGGAATGGGTCGATGATCCTGTCCTCGAGCGGCGCGCCCTGTTCAAGGGCAAAGACGCAGGCGTCCTGGATATAGCCCGGCACGCCGTAGG